>JAUIIK010000202.1 GCA_030431755.1 Chloroflexia bacterium | reverse complement strand
CCTCCTTGCATAGAGAACACCGCCTATCGTGCACAGATATCAGCCCGGCCCGCCTGAGCTTCCCTGGTAAATCCAAGAGCACCGAGTTTGTCATTTCGACCAGCGGGAGAAATCTCAGCGCAGCGCATCATTGGTGTTCGTCTGAGATCTCTCGCTCCGCTCGAAATGACAGGTTCAGTAGTTGTTAAGTGCCATGAAGGACGTTGGCAACTGTGACATAACGAAGCCTCTCGTGGAGTCGTCAACCCGTCCCTACGAGTATCACGAGGTCGATTGCCCTCACCTCAATAGTAGATCGTGAGCGTGCGGTGGTAGGGCTCGGCATCGTCGGGGAGACGCTGGGATGCATTCCAGAGGAGCCAGTCGAGCTCGAAGGCGCGGAGCGGCCGGCCACGGGCTGTCAGCGCCTCGCAGAGCAGCTCGACGGCCCAGACCGTCGCGGCCCGGATCTCGATTTCGCGCTCGTCACCGGGCGGGATCAGCTCGTAGCGACGGATCGTCTCAGCAAGGCCGGGATGATAGCGGAGGATGCCGAACTGGCGCAGGATCTGCGGCACTTTGTAGTCGGCGAAGGCCGTCAGCTGGTCGAGATCGTCAAACGCGCCGAACTCTATTCCACCCAGCGCTCCGTGCAGATCGGCAATCAGAATCTGAGCGCGTTTGTAGAACTGCACCTCTGACCCGCGGTAACGCGCCACGTCCCGAAACGACGGCAGCGCGTCGGCCACCTCGTCAATGAGCGTCATCGCCGAGCCACCGGCGGCCCGGATCGCGTTGACGAACGATCCGTCCCAGCGATTCCGCAACGCTCGTCCAACTTCACGCAAGTTCGCAAGCCGTTCCTCAATCAACGGGATCTCCTGGCTGCCCGCCACGGGCGCGAAGAGAGCGGCTGTCTGCTCGATGGTCAGCCCGGCGAGATAGTCGGGATCGGCCAGCGGCACGTCGGACTCGACAGCCTTCCGCAGAGCAACCGCCAATGCCATGTAGCCGTCGTACAGCTCACCCCGGTACTCGACCGTCCAACGCCGTCCATCAGAACCGGGCAACGGCCAGAAGCAGAAGTTCAACGCATCGAGCACCAGCGTCAGCATCGCCGTCTCGTCGGCATCCCGCCCAACCGGATGCAGCTCCCCATCCCAATCGGGCAACGGCTCACGTTCAGCGGCAAGCCGCCCGGCAACCTCGGCCACCGCCTCGTCGTCGATCGTCACCCACCGAGCCCGCTCGACGACGGCCTGAATGGTTGGCAGTATGTTTGGAATGGCCTTCACCTCCTGGGTAGGGGTTAGAGGATTGGTTACAGGGGATAGCAGAGACCGGCTTGCACGGGCACTTTAGGCCGTCCGTAGGGGTGGAGCTCGTCTCCACCCGCTAACGTGATCGTGGCCAGGAACGGGTGGAGACGAGCTCCACCCCTACGCAGCAGGCGCGTTGATTCCGCATCGGGCTTCGACCGCCGAGCGCCAGAATCAAATCCTAATCCCTAATCCCTGCTCCCTCATTCCTGATTCCCCGCCCCCTATACTTCGTCCATGAATAGCCTGGAGTCCAACGCCGCGCCGCGCGGGCGCCTGGGGGGAGGCGGGTACAGGACACATGCGCTCGCCCTCCTGATTTTCACATGTTTCAGTATCGCGCTGACCTGGCCGCTGGCCTGGAAGATGCGGGATACGATCGTCTCCTGGGGCGACCCGGTATTCCAGGTCTGGACGATGGCCTGGAACTGGCACGCGCTCACGACCTCGCCGGGCGACCTATTCAACGCTGACGTCTTCTACCCCTGGCGCAACGTCCTGGCCTACTCGGACCACCTGCTGGGCCAGACGCTGCTCGTCCTGCCGGTCTATGCGCTGACCGGCAACGTCCTGCTGGCCGACAACGTCGCCTTCTTCATGGCGCTGATCTTCTCGGCGGTCGCGATGTACCTCCTGGTCGTCGACATCACCGGCAACCGGCTGGCGGGCGTCCTGGCGGGAGCAGCCTTCGCCTTCGCGCCGCCCCGCATGGCCCATGTCGAACACCTGCATATCCTCTCGGCCCAGTGGCTGCCGCTGGGGCTGCTCTGCCTGCGGCGGACGACGCTGTCGAATGGACGCCGACGGCTGTGGTGGGCGGCCGGGCTCGGCGGCTGCTTCTTCGCCCAGGGGCTGTTCGGCGTCTACTTCCTCTATTTCATGGTCGTCATGCTGATCGTGGCCGGGGCAGTCTATCTCGGCTACGCGCTGAGCGAGCGCAACCGCCAGCTTGCCTACTCAATCGGGGTTGCAGCCATCGCCTGCGCCATCGCTGGCCTGCTGCTGGTGCCGACGCTCTGGCCCTACCAGCAAGTCCACAATGACCTCGGCGTCGAGCGGGAGGAAGCCGAGGTGGCCTTCTGGAGCGCCATCCCCGACGATTACCTCGCCGCGCCGCCGTCGAACGATCTCTGGGGTGCGCTCTTCGAGGATCAGCACCGCCATATCGAGCAGGATCTCTTTCCCGGACTGTTCATCTTCGCCTTCGCGATCATCGGCCTGTTTGGCCGTGAGTTCGGACGGGTGCGTTGGGTTCTGCTCGCGCTCGTGCTGACCGGATTTGTTCTGTCGCTCGGCTTCTCGACGCCGGTCTTCGGGCGGAGCGTTCAGCTGCCCTACCGCATCTTCTACGACTGGCTGCCGGGCTTTCGGGCTATCCGAGTCCCGGCCCGCTTTGGCCATCTGGCACTCGTCGGGCTTGGCGGGCTGGCCGGGATCGGGGTGCACCTCGCCTGGCAACACCTGAAGACCCGGCTACACGAACACAACTGGCAGTTTGCCTGGGTCGGTGTCCTAATCGCCGGCCTGGCGCTGGTCTGGGCCGACACCTCGACCACGATGAACCTCCCGCCACCGCTGCCGGTCGACAACCCCCGGCCGGATTACGCCTATGTCGCCGAACATCCCGGAGTGATGCTGGAGATGCCGATGGGCGAGGGACCGGTCGCCTCGGCCTGGCCCAACTTCTGGTCGACGAAGCATTGGAACGAGGTCGCCAACGGCTTCTCCGGCATCGTGCCGCCGACCTACGACCTGCTGCGCGAGCGCTCCCGCCAGATCCCGGACCCCGAGGCCGTCCGCTTGATGCAGGGCATGGGCATCGACTACATCATCGTTCACAAGGAGATGCCGCCGGAGCGGCGGGCGGAGGTCGAGGAGGGGTTCAAGAGCAACCCGGCGGTTATCCTCGTCTTCCCCGGCATCGACGCCGTCTACCGGCTCGACCGCGATCCCTGGCTCTGGGAGCTGGCTGCGGCGGTTCCCGACGGCGCGACGGTCGACCTGCCAGACATCGCGTCCGATCCACTAGCCTACGGCACGCTCGTCGCGATCCTCCAGCGCGAGGGTCACGCAGTCCGTGGCAACGGGACGATCGGGTACATGGAGCTCAAGCCATCAGACAATCCACGCTGCTACGCCATCCTCGATGCCGGCGCTGCTCCTGCGGACTACGGCTACCTCAATGTCGACGCGGTCGCTACGGAAGAGGGTTACGTCGTCTACCGCAATCGCGAGTGTGACTGAAGGACTGTGCGTTTCACTTGGAAACGAGCGCCAGTGGTAGGGGCGTGATTCATCAAGGTCCTCCATACATCAGGTTCAGTCGTTCCCTTGTGGTGTGCCTGAGACCTGGTGGCACGCAGCGCCATGCCGCAGACACCACAGCATCAACCTGATCATCTCGAGCAAGGCATTGCGCCCGAGGGATCTTGTTGCGAGCGTGCCACCCGCCGTTGCAGGAGACGGTGATCGGCCGCGCTGTAGCGACCGGGACCATCTTCGTCGGAACGCGGCGCTGTCTGTCGGAGATCCCTCGGGCGCAAAGCCTTCCTCGGGATACCAATTTTGGAGCAGGACGTACGTAAACGACGATGCTTGGCGGCGTGCGACGGAGAGGACAGGCGCATTCTTCCTACCCCAATGACTCACTTGGTGCACGCAGAACGTGATGATTCACACCCGTACACGCTTACACGGCTTTCGCTCTGGATAACGTAACCGACAGTCGCATCATCAGCCGGCGGCATGTTTCAAGCACGAGATTGCTTCGCAAATACCGGTTCCGGACGGTAGACACGCTCAGGCGTCCAGCTTGCGCTTCTTGCGGGGCGTTTGGCCTTGCTGCTGTTGTTGCTTGCCGCGTTGACGGCCGGCGGTGATGCGGAAGTTAGTCCGGGCAGCCATCTCGTCGTTGATGTAGGCCGTCACGCTGAAGGTGTCGGGCTGCTCGAAGCGCAGCGGCAGCTTGAAGGCGAGTTGCACCCGTTGCGACTGGCCGGGGGTGATGCCGCGCGGCCGCCCGGATTCGATGACGCCGTTGACCCGCGCAAGCTGCTTGCCTTCCATGTCCTCAATCCGTACCTCCATCGGGTGCTGGATGTTCGTCTCCTCCCAGCCGACCGAGAACGAGATCGCGACCGAGATGAGCTGCTGGACGGGGAACTGCTGATTGATGACGAGCTGGTCCCAGCCTCCGCCCATCAGATAGAGCTTGCCATTCACAACTTCGGCGGAATCCGCCATGATGATCCATTCAACGCGCACGATGTACTCCTGAAACGTTCGGCGACTTTGTCCTGCCAGTATAGGGAAGCCGGCACACTCCCCGCTCTGGAGCTAAGCCAGCCGTCGCGCGAACTCCTCGATCGACGCCACAATCAGATCCGGCGCGATGCCCCACGGATCGGGGATAGCGCTTGGATCGCGACGCAGCCAGGCGGCGTGGAGCCCGGCCTGGCGCGCGCCAAGCACATCCCAGTAGTTGCTCGACACCAGCCAGGTCTCGTCGCGCGGACTCTCAAGCTGTTCGGCGAGGTAGTGATAGACATCCGGGTGCGGCTTGAACCTCCCGATGCCGTCGACACTGACGATGCCGTCGAGGTGCTCGAACACCCCAGCCCGGTCAAGCAGCTCTCGCAACGAGGCTTCGACGCCGTTCGAGAAGGCAACGACGAAATGCCCCGCCTGCTGCAAGCGCTCGACACCCGGCACAACGTCGGGATATGGCTGCAAGTCGAGATACGCGCCGAGCAGCCGCTGCTCGTCATCCTCGGATAGCTCGACGCCCGTCGACGCGGCGGCGAAGCGCAGCGCGTCACGGGTGCAAACGTCGAAGTTCTCATAGGCGCCCATCAGCGTCCGGCGAAACGAATACTCGAGCTGCTTCGCGCGCCAGAGCCCGGCCATCTCGCCGGCCCGCTTCCCGGCAACCGCGCCAAGCGGCTCGCTCATCGCCAGTGGATCGACGAGCGTTCCGTAGACATCGAACCCAATCGCCGCCATGACCTGCTCCTTTTCGTTCGCGGCCCTCATCCCCTAACCCCGTCTCCCAATCCTAGAAGAAGGGGCGACCGATCCGGTTGACAGTTGCGCGGCTCTACTGGCTTCCCCTCTCTCCGAATACCCTCTGGGCGATTGAGAGAGGGGACGGGGGCGAGGGCCGCCGCTGCCTACCTCCTACAAACTACAACCTCCGAACTCATGTCCCTAGTCCCCGCGCCCCAAAACCCTGTACCCTATCGGGTTGATTGGGATGTGCGCGCTGATTGGGAAAGGGAACAACGCAATGGACATGGAACGCAGCCTCGTTATCGTCAAGCCGGACGCGATGCAGCGGGGGTTGATGAGCGAGGTGATTGGACGGCTGGAGCGGCGCGGGCTGCGCTTCGTCGGCATGAAGCTGATGCAGGTCGACCGCGAGCTGGCCGGCCGCCACTACGCCGAGCACGAAGGCAAACCATTCTATGACGGCCTCGTCGACTACATCACCAGCTCGCCGGTCGTCGTCGCCGCGATCGAGGGACCGGCCCAGGAGACTGACGGCGACACCGGCGAAGCAAAGGCCGGCACCGGCTGTTGCGCGATCATCCGCAGTACCGTCGGCGCGACCAACCCCGCCGCCGCCGCGCCCGGCACCATCCGCGGCGACTTCGGCCTAACTATCGGCCGCAACCTCGTCCACGCCTCCGACTCCCCCGCCAGCGGCCAGCGCGAGGTCGGGATCTTCTTCGACGATGCCGAACTCATTTCGTATGAGCGTGATCTGGATGGCTGGATTTTCGAAGAGTAGGGAACAGGTAACAGGGAATAGGGAACAGTTAGGACAGCAGCCGGGAGCGCAGCGCTGTCAGCATTTTGCTGATTTCGACTATGAGGTCGAGAATCGGCTGAACATCATCATTGCTTACATAGCCAAGTCGTGTTGCAAGCAGCACGTAAGTTTCAGTCTCCATGGCT
>JAUIIK010000201.1 GCA_030431755.1 Chloroflexia bacterium | reverse complement strand
TTGCACGCGAGACGCCGTAAACCGGGTTTGCACAGCCCTGCCTGTCCAATGTGCCGGGCAGCTGCCGTCTGTAGTACCAAAATACCAGTTCTGCGTAGGACGTATGTGCCAGAATGGAACATAGGTCGCGAGGCGTTCCTCGACGTCGCATCACCCGCGAGTCCGTTCGCGAATCAATTCGTAGTTCTGATCATTCCTGTGGAGCGAATTCAAGAATCTTGGTGCAAAAGAGTGCAAAAGCATTGAATGTCTTGCTGTTTGAACAAGATGGACCGACGCGAACGATGCTCGAATCGGTCCTGACCCGGCGAGGTTACGAGGTCGATCATTGCTCGACGCATACGGCAATCAGTGACAGTTTGCGCGACCGTTCATACCACTACGTGATCTTTGGCATCAAGTCGCCGTCGCTCTTCGTCACCGAGGCCCTGCGGCGAATTCGTGCGTCTCTCGATGGCGCGTCCACGTTGATCATTGGCGTCGTCGACGAGCGCTGGATCGCGGATATGGCGCCGGAGCTGATCAGGCTCGTCGACCAGATGCTCGTGCGGCCGCTCGATCCAAGCCTGCTCGATCTGCAGTTCGAAGCCCTTGAGCAGCTCCGGCCCGGATGGCAGGACGAGGAGCTGGAACTGCCGGTGCCGCGAGTTCCGTTCGATGCGGTCACGGAGCTCGCCGATCAAGGGCTGGAATTGGGGCTCCTGCTGGACGACAACGGGCAGATCCAGTTCGCGACCGCCGGCATCGAGTCGATCACCGGGCATGGGCCGCGCGCTTACCTCGGTCGCTCAGTCTTCAGCCTCATCCACCCGGAGGACCGCGACGCCGTGCGCGGCCTGTTGCGCGATGAGCGCGACGGGACTAACCTGCGTGTACGCGTATTAGGTGATGGTGAAGCGGTGTTCTGGTTTCTCATCCGGGTTGCCCGGTTCAAAGCAGCGCGCGACTCGGAGGCCGTGATACTCGCAGGTCAGCAGACAGCCCCGCCTGGAAGCGCTATCACCCCTGCCAACACCTGCGGCGGGCACGCTGACGACCTCGTCATCCATGTCAAGCGCAACGGCGAGGTGGTCAACTACAGCTCGGCGGTTGCCCACCTCCTGGGGTTTGGCGATTATCGTCAGCCCATGCGCTTCGACGCGTTGCTCGTTGACGAGGATCGCAAACTGTTTCGCCAGTGCCTCGCGAGCTTGCCGGAGATGCCCGGCGGCCAGCGTCGCTGCGTCGTGCGGGCCGATGCGCCTGGGGAACAGACGCGCACACTTGAGCTCATGTGCACGAATCTGCTGGGTGTCGAGGGCGTCGACGCGATCATCGTGAATGTCGATGACGTGACGCGGCGGAAACGCCTCGAACAACACCTGATGCGGCGCGCCTTTCTCGATCCGCTCACCGGGCTGCCGAATCGCGTCTTCTTCCTGAGCCGCCTGGCGCGGGCGCTCGACCGCGCGCATGGCCAGGGCACGGTCGTGGCCGTCCTCTTCCTCGACCTGGACCGCTTCAAGCTGGTCAACGACAGCCTCGGCCACGAAGTCGGTGACCAGCTGCTGGTTGCCGTGGGCCAGCGGTTAAAGACCGCCGTCCGGCCCGGCGACATCGTGGCGCGCTTCGGGGGTGATGAGTTGATCGTCCTGTTGGAAGATGTACGCGATCCCGAAGAGACGATGGCCGTCGCCGACCGGATCATTCAGGGTATCCGCGATCCGCTCGTCGTTGGCGATCACGAGATCTCGATCTCGACAAGCGTCGGCATCGCGATCAACGAGTCGGACCGTGACGACGCCAACCTGATGATCCGCAACGCTGACATCGCGCTCTACCGGGCCAAAGAGCTCGGCGCGAGCCGCTATGTCGTCTTTGACGAAAGCATGGCCCAGAAGGTCGTCGAACGCCTCGAGCTGGAGAACGAGCTGCGTAATGCGCTCGACAATGATGAACTCTCGATCGAGTTCCTGCCCGAGCTCGACCTGCGTAACGGCCAGCTGGCGGCGCTCGAGGTGCTGACTCGCTGGCGCCATCCGGAGAAGGGCGAGGTCGACCCGGCGGCGTTCATGGAGGTGGCCGAGGAATCGGGTCTGATCATCCGGATCGGGCGCTGGGCTTTCGCCGCGGCCTGCCAGCACATCCGCCATTGGGAGTTGCGCCACGCCGGTTCGGAGCAGGTCGCCGTGGCCGTCAACATGTCGGTCCGCGAGTTCCAGCAGCCCGACATCGTCGAGTTCATTCGTGGGACATTGGCGACCTACGGCATCAGCCCGTCACGGCTGCGGCTCGAAATCGATGAACGCTCGCTGGCGGTTGACCCAGACGACACGCTGGAGAAGGTTGAGCAGCTTCGCAGCCTTGGGATCAGCTTCGCCATCGACAACTTCGGTAGTGATTTCTCGTCGTTGAGCCTCTTCACGCGCTTCCCCTTCGACCTGCTCAAGGTCGACCGCCAGTTCATCAGTGGCAACGAGTCGACGGTTAGCAATCTCTCGATTGTCCGGGCGGTGACGTCGCTGGCGCATGCGCTCGGGATGCGTGTGAGCGCCGAAGGCATCGAGACCCGTGACCAGCTCGCCAGAATCCGTGCCGCCGGTTGCGACTATGGCCAGGGCTACCTCTTCTCGCGTTCGATCGACCCGGCCCGCATCGAGGCGTTGTTCCTGACCACCGGCGCATCAGCGGCAGCCTGAGCCTCTGCTTCGTTCGCAGTCTGCACACACGATCTTTGTTCGATTCCCCTTCATGCCAGCGCTGCCATCATAGACCCGGCTGGATGCGAATCCTGGAAGCGGGGTAGGGCTGAGGCTCGTCCTCAGCCGGGTCGCGAGGCTCTGGCCAAACCCAGCTGAGGACGAGCCTCAGCCCTACGTGGCGTCTACGTTCTGCCTGCCATGGTTGATGCGGGGTTCGTACTACACTGCATCGGCGGCAAGCGGCGGAGGTGAGGAAGAGCCACGATGCAGGATATCTACGACTATATCGACGCCAACCGAGAGCGCGCCGTCGCCGACCTCCAAACCTTCCTGCGCCAGCCGAGCATCTCGGCGCAGAACATCGGGCTGGCACAGTGTGCTCGACTGCTACGCGATCAACTCCTTGACCACGGGATCGACAATACGCGCATCATGCCGACCGATGGCGGGCCGGAGATCGTCTACAGCGAGATCACGAATCCGGCAGCGCAACGCACCCTGCTCTGCTATGGCCACTACGACGTGCAACCGCCGGAGCCGCTCGACCGCTGGGTCTCGCCGCCCTTCGACGCCGAGATCCACGACGAGGAAGGCCAACAGGTCATCGTCGCTCGCGGCGCGACCGACAACAAATCCGGAGTCCACGCTTTCATGCAGGCGGCCGAGGCCTTCCTGGCGGTGCGCGGGGCTGTGCCGGTCAACCTCAAGTTCGTCTTCGAGGGCGAAGAGGAGGTCGGCAGCCCGCACCTCGAGCCGTGGGTCATCGACCATAGCGACATGCTCGCCTGCGACGGCTCGATTGGCCTTGACGGTGGCGTCCACCGCACCAGCGGCCGGGCCGAGATACACCTCGGCATCAAGGCCATTCTCTACGTCGAACTGCGGGTCAAGAGCCACGTTGAGGACTTCTGGTCGGGCCGCGCCCAGCTGCTGAAAGCGCAGGCCGCGCCCTGGCGCCTGGTCCACTGCCTGAGCACGATCTTCAGTCCGGAAGGGGAGATCCTGATCGATGGCTGGTACGACGATTGGGAGGGCCCCGATGAGGACGACCTCTACTTCATTCGCGAGGAAGCCAAGCTCTTCGACCGCGCCGAGCTAGCGCGACAGTTCGGCGTCGCCGACTTCCCGCATGCGACTGACGAGGATCTGCTGAAGGCGATTCACTACGGCGCGTCGGCGAACATCTGCGGTCTCGCGGCCGGCTACACCGGCGCGGGATCGAAGACGATCGTTCCTGCAGAAGCGGTCGCCAAGCTGGACTTCCGCTGCCCGCCGAACCTGGAGCCGGCTGACCAACTTGAGAAGCTCCGGACGCACCTCACGAAGCACGGCTACGATGACATCGAGATCGTCGTCCACACGGCGCGCAAGAACCCCTACAAATCGCCGGTCCGCGAGGCGATCAGCCAGGCGACGATCAAGGCCGCCGACATGGTCTTTGGCGAGCAGCCTGTCGTCATGGGCGTCAGTATCCAGGGCATCATCAAGATCCACGTGCCCCACCCGGCGGTGCTCTCCGGCTTCGGCGCGCCGGAGAATAACCTGCACGCCCCGAACGAGAATATGCCGGTCGACCGCTACATCCAGGGCATCAAGTTCGCCGCCACCATCTTCGACGAGTTCGCCCGGCATCCTTGATGAGCGTGGTGGGTGCGGAGATAGTGTCGTTGGGATGTAGTCTTGCAATCCCCGGTTACGCCGCACAATGCAGATAGATCCTTGGGCTCCGCGAAGCCTGCGCTCAGGATGACATGTGTGTAGGCGTTGGTGTGCCAAGCTGAGATCGAGTGACGAAGATGCGAGGAATTCGGTGTCATACGTCAGCGCACTCATGACGGATGACGAGAAGCCACTCGTCACGTCATCCTGAGCGCAGGCTTTGCGGAGCCGAAGGATCTACTTGGGTGCCGACGCCGAACCATGGAGGAAGCCACTGAAATCGTACTTCGTCTATATACTCGCCAGTCACCCGAGGACGCTCGACATTGGCATGACGAGTGATCTCGAGGGCCGCATCTATCAACACAAGCGTGGAACGTATGGTGGCTTCACCACGAAGTACCACGTCAACCAACTCGTTTACTACGAAGAGTATGCCGATCCGCGCGACGCGACAGCGCGCGAGCGACAGCTCAAGGGCTGGCGGCGGGATAAGAAGACCGCGCTGATCGAGGGTTCCAACCCGGGTTGGCATGACCTGAGCAATGGTTGGGGCATGAAGGGGAAAATGAGCTCCGGTTGGTTGGCGCAACTGGAGCTAGATCCTTCGGCTCCGCAATGCCTGCGCTCAGGAGGACATGTGTGTTGCTAGGTCGGCGCTTCCCAATCTGCTATCCCCTATCGCCTATCCCCTGTTCCCCATTACCCGACTGACCGCAGAATCCGGCCATAGACGTCGTTCAGGTAGGTGTCGAAGGAGTCGTCGGCGTATTGGGCGTGGCCGAGGCGGACGATGACCATGTCGCGCGAGGGGATGGCCATAGTGACCTGGCCCCAGGCGCCGGCGGCCCAGAAGGCGTCGCGAGGTATGTCCGGGTGGCGGCCTCCGGCGTTGAGCCAGAACTGGCCGCCGTACTGCTGCTCTTCGGCGGCGGGTGCAGGCGTGCTGATGAAGTCGACCCAACCCTCCGGCAGGATGCGCTCGCCGGTGACGGGCCAGACGCCGTCGCGCAGATGCAGCAGGCCGAAGCGTGCCCAGTCGCGGGCCGTGCCGTAATCATAGCCAGTCATGATGAAGTTGCCCCAGGGGTCAGTCTCCAGGACCATGTTGCGCATCCCGAGCTTGTCGAAGAGCGCCCGTTGCGGGTAGGTGAAGTAGTCTTCGCCGCGCGCTTCCACAGTCCGGCGCACCAGTGCGCCCAGCGACAGGGTATCGCCGTTGCGGTAGCGCCAGACGGTGCCCGGCGCGTACTCGAGCGGCCGGCTGAGCGAGTGCTCGAAGACGTTGATCGCGCCGAAGTAGATGTACATATGGTCGTCGCGGCTGGTCCAGCCCAGCTCCAGGCGGTCGTCGTCCTGCGCTCGGATGAAGTCGAGGCCGCTGCTCATCTGGAGCAGGTCGGCGAGCTTGATCTCGCGGCGCGGATCGTCGGACCCGGCCCACTCCTCAATTGGTGCGGGCTGGTCGACGGTGAAGTGGCCGTCCTTGACCAGCAAACCGATCAGTGCCGAGGTGATGCTCTTCCCGGACGACCAGCTGATGTGCCGGGTGTTCTTGTCGAAGCCCGGCGCATAGCGTTCGCCGATCAGCCGGTCTTTATAAAGGACGACCAGTGCCCGCGTCCGCTGGGGCCTTGGCAGGGCGTCGTCGTCGAGCGCGAAGTCGAATGCCGCTTCCAGGGCAGCGCTATCGACCTCGGGCGGCAACGGCTCATCCGGCAGGCGGTCGCCCATCGGCCAGAGAGTCGTCTCGGGGTCGGGCACGTGCGGCACGACGGGTTCCGGCATGAAGTGGACGTCGCCGCCGCCTTCGGGGATGATCGTGCAGCCTTGACCACCATGGCAGCGGGCTGTCCGCGAGACGCCGTGGGCCGAGAGCGTGACCTGCTGCCGTTGCCGGTCGACATCGATCTCGATGTCGTCCCAGTCGACGGGATTGCCT
>JAUIIK010000042.1 GCA_030431755.1 Chloroflexia bacterium | reverse complement strand
GAGATGGAGATTCTCAAGCATCGACGCGCGCACATAGCGGGTCAATGTCGCGCCCGAGAAGAGCCCGAGCACAACGATCGGCATGATCGATTGCTTGAGCATCGCCCAGATCCATTCGGGCGACCATTTGTCTTGCTCTAATGTCGATCTATAGATAAACGGTAACCAGCCTAACTGGATGCTGAATAACAGGATGAATAAGAGGCCGGTAAAGAAGGTTGGGATTGAGAAGCCAAAGAACGTCAGCGTCGTCGCAACCTGGTCGAAGATCGAGTACTGCTTGACGGCCGATAGCACACCGACCGGGATTGCCACGAGCACGCCCAAGAGCAGCGCCGTTCCGCTAATCCACAATGTCCGCGGTAAACGCTCTCGGACCTGGTCCATGACGGGGGCGCGGGTGCGGAACGATGTCAGCGGTTCGTAGCCGAAGAGCCCGAACTGGCCGAGCGTCGAGGAAGTCAGCCACTTGCCGTAGCGCACCGGGATGGGATCCTCAAGGCCGAGGTCTTCCCGGATCTTCTGCTGCACTTCCGGGGGCACCGAAGGATTCAGCGCGAGATCCGAAAGTGGATCGCCTGGCGCGAGCGCCAGAATCGAGAAAATAATCAACGAAATCACGAACAACGTCGGGATCGCCGCGAGTACCCGGCGAATCAGAAACCTTCCCATCTCACCTGCTTCCGCACTCGCCGGTGCGCACACCAGCATCGGAATATGCCGATTCCACCGCTTCCCGTGACCGTGAGTCCCCCTCGCGGGCGGTGGTATGGATCATTTGCCCCTGCAATAACGGGTTCATCGCAGACTATAGCACGCCCATCATTGCCGTCCTAGTAGGTTTCCCAACATTCGCAGATGTTTCGCCCACAGCACGACATCACGTTTAGCTGCGCCTACAATGAGCCCTCAGAACAGAAACCCAGGGGTCAGTTCAATATACGGTATGAATCGCTGATCCGGATTCCTTATGATGCAGTGAATCGGACACACGGCGGCCGCTGCCATTCCGACGCGTTGCCCGGCGACACGCAAGCTGGCCGCGGGCAGCCTGCCCGCGGCCAGAAAAGATGTTGAACTAAGAGCGAGAAACGCCCCTACTTCAACGTCCAGTACATCAGCTGATCGATTGGCGTCGGCTGCCAGGGGCTGACATCCTCGACCCAGGCGATGCGGTTGTGAACCGCCGCCGCGCCGCCGCGCCAGACAATCGGCACCTCGACGATGTCCTCGTAAACGAGGCCCAGCATCTCGGTCCAGATCTCCAGCTGCTCGTCTTCGTCGATCGACGTCTTGGCCCGATCATGCAGCGGGTCATAGTCCGGGTTGTTGTAGCGCATACTGTTCGTCAGCGCCCAGTTGTTCGCTTGTTCGGCGATCTGGTCGGTGCGGAAACGCGCCGCCCAGGCGATCGGGTACGGCGAACTCGGGCCGTTGGTATACATCTGAATGTCGGCGTAGAAGTGCGCCAACGTGTCCGGATTGCCGGCGTCGGACGAGAAGTACACCCCGGAGTCGACGCTCTTGAGCTCGACGGTGAAGCCGAGCGTCTCGAGGTCCTGCTTGACGATCTCCTGGTTCTTCTGCCGTACCGAGTTGACCGATGTCTGATAGAGAATCGTCGTGTTGTCAAAGGCCGCGGGAAAGTCGATCTCGGCTAGCTTCTCGGCGGCCGCGTCCATGTTGTATTCCCATGGCCAGTTGAGCTTGAAGCGCGCCGGGACGTTCATGTTGTCGCCGGTCGGCACGCCGGCCGCGCCGTACAGCTGCGTCGCGATGACGTCGCGCTGAATGGCCAGGTTGAGCGCCTCACGCGCCTGCTTATGCTGCCAGATGGGGTGCGTCGTGGTCGGCTCGGAGAACGCGCCGTCGACTTCGACGTTCGGGTCGGCGAAGTTGATGAAGATGCGCTCGGCGCTGGTGCCTGGCGTCGCCACCTGGACACCCTGGCCGCCTTCCGCCTCCATCTGATCAAGAATCTCGGGCTCGACCTGGAGGTTCCAGGCCCAGTCGGCCTCGCCCGTCACCATGACCGCGCGAGCCGCCGACGTCGCGTCGCCACCGCCCTTGATCTCGACTTCATCGAAGAATGGCACGCCTTCGATGTGATAGTCCTCATTGATGTCATACAACACCGTGTCACCGGGGTTGAAGGTGTTGAGCTTGAACGGACCGGTGCCGATTGGCGCGAGGTTGAAGGGTGCGTCTCGGGCCGCCTCGCCAACGAACTCGGACATGATGTGCGACGGGATGATATAGCCGTTGCTCCCGACGAAGACATCGAACCAGGCGGGGTTCGGCTCGGTGAAATTCACCTGCACGGTGAGGTCGTCGATGACCTCGACGCTCTCGACGGCCTCGAATGTCGCGAGGGTCGTCGCCGTCGTATCGGGATTTGTGACGTACTCCCAGGTCAGGCGCACATCCTCGGCGGTGAAGGGCTCGCCGTCGTGCCAGACAACGCCTTCCTTCAGCTTCCACACAACAAAGAGGCCGTCCGGGTCGAGCGTGCCGGCTTCGACCGAGGGCCATTCGGCCGCGAGCAATAGCTGCGGCTCCTCATTGACACCGAGGTATGCAAGCGGCTCCAGAATCACGCCACCGGCGTGGAAGTCCTTGGTGCCCTGTCCCAGGTGCATATTGAGGATCGTCGGCGCCTGCCAGTAGAGCAGCGTCACCTTGCCGCCGCCGCCACGGGTCATCGGCTCGCTGGAGCCTTCGGTAGCCGTGGGCTCATCTTCGTCGCCCTCGGTAGCGGTTGGTTCACTGGCGCGCGCGTCGGCGGTTGCCGTCGCGTCTGCGTTTGCCCCTGGCGCGGCGGGTGCTTCGGTCGCGGTGGGATCGTCCCCGCCGGCCCCGGAGTCATCCGACGTGGCTGTAGCGTCATCGCCGCCGCTGTCGTCATCGTCATCATCGTCGTCGTCATCACCGCCACAGGCGGCCAGCAGACCGGCAATTACCGGCGCGGAGAGACCCAGCGCCAGCGCGCGGCGTAGCACATCGCGGCGGCTAAGCCCGCCACGCGATATCTGTTCCCAAAGCTCATCGAGCTGAATGGTGGAACGTTCGGACACGAGCATGCTCCTTGATTCAACAGAAATCCGAATCGTGCCCAGCACCAAAGCGTCTGGGCCGAAACTGAAGAACCGTTCGACGCTCCAGAGCCGTGCGGCTCCAACAGCGACGAAACAACACAGAAGTTCGCCCACGCCCCGAGCGGGACGAGAGCGACAATCAACTCATGCCAGAGGTCGTCGAGGTGGCTTGTTCACATGCGACGGCCTCATCGCTGCCGGGTCCGCACACCCTCCTCTCCCCCGTACAGGATGTGCCTCCCACAACCATGTGTGGACTTCATGCTCGGTATACGAAAAACGGCCGCGGACTGGATGTCCGCGACCGTCTCTTTGCCCGTTGGCTAGTTAGCCTATGGCTTAGGCTAGGGTCCAGAACTTGAGCTGATCGATCGGCGTCGGCTGCCACGGGCTAACGGTTTCAACCCAGCCGATGCGGTTGTGGACCGCCGCCGCGCCACCACGCCAGACGATCGGCACCTCGACGATGTCCTCGTAGGCGAGGCTCAACATCTCGGTCCAGATCTCCAGCTGCTCGTCCTCATCAATCGCCGTCTTGGCCCGGTCGTGCAACGGGGCATAATCCTCGTTGACGTAGCGCATGCTGTTCGTCAACGCCCAGTTGTTCGCCTGCTCGGCGATGTTGTCGTGACGATACCGTGCCGCCCAGGCGATTGGATATGGCGAGCCAGGGCCATTGGTGTACATCTGGATGTCGGCATAGAAGTGCGCCAACGTGTCCGGGTTGCCCGCGTCCGACGAGAAGAAGACACCCGAGTCGATGCTCTTCAACTCAACGGTGAAGCCCAGCGTCTCCAGGTCAGCCTTGACGATCTCCTGGTTCTTCTGCCGGACCGAGTTGACCGACGTCTGGTACAGGATGCTGGTGTTGTCGAAAGCATCCGGGAAGTCGATCTCAGCCAGCTTCTCGGCGGCCGCGTCCATGTTGTATTCCCATGGCCAGTTGAGCTTGAACCGAGCCGGGACATTCATGTTGTCGCCGGTCGCAACACCGGCAGCGCCATAGAGCTGGGTGGCAATCAGATCGCGCTGAATGGCCAGGTTGAGCGCCTCGCGCGCCTGCTTATGCTGCCAGATGGGGTGCGTGGTGGTCGGCTCGGCGAACGCGCCATCGACTTCGACGTTCGGGTCGGCGAAGTTGATGTAGATGCGCTCGGCGCTGGTGCCCGGCGTCGCCACCTGAACACCTTGGCCGCCATCTGACTCCATCTGATCAAGAATCTCGGGCTCAACCTGGAGATTCCAGGCCCAGTCGGCCTCGCCTGTCACCATGACCGCGCGCGCGGCCGACGTGGCGTCGCCGCCACCCTTCACCTCAACCTCGTCGAAGAAGGGCAAACCTTCCATGTGATAGTCCTCGTTGATGTCGTAGAGGACCGTATCACCGGGGTTGAAGGTGTTCAGCTTCCAGGGGCCGGTGCCGACCGGCGCGAGGTTGAACGGCGCATCGCGCGCGGCGGTGCCGACGAAGTCGGACATAATATGCGACGGGATGATGCAGCCGTTACCGCCAACGAAGACGTCGAACCAGGCCGGATTCGGCTCGATGAAGTTCACCTGCACGGTGAGGTCGTCGATGACCTCGACACTCTCCACCGGCGCAAATGAGGCGACAGTCGTTGCGGTCGTATCTGTGTTAGTCGCATATTCCCAGGTTAGGCGGACATCTTCGGCGGTGCATGGCTCACCGTCGTGCCAGACGACGCCTTCTTTGAGCTTCCAGATGACGAAGTTGCCGTCCGGGTCAAGGGTGCCCGCCTCGACCGAGGGCCATTCGGCCGCGAGTACGAGCTGCGGTTCTTCGCCCGGACCAAAGTAAGCCAGCGGTTCGAGGATGACCTGGCCGGCGTGGAAGTCCTTCGTGCCCTGGCCCAGGTGCATGTTGAGGATCGTCGGGGCTTGCCAGTAGAGCAACGTGATCTTGCCGCCGCCACCACGCGTCATCGGCTCGGATGACTCTTCGGTCGCCGTGGGCTCGTCGGTCATCTCTTCTTCGGTGGGCTCGTCCGCCTGGGCCTCCGCCGTTGCCGTCTGATCGGCGTTTGCGCCTGGCGCAGAGGGCGGCTCAGTTGCGGTCGCATCATCTTCGCCACCGCCGGAGCTTTCCGGGGTGTTCGTGGCGGCGTCGCCGCCATCATCGTCATCGTCATCATCGTCGTCATCATCATCGCCGCCACAGGCGGCGAGCAGACCGGCGATGACCGGGGCGCTCAAGCCAAGCGCGAGGCTGCGCTTGAGCACATCGCGGCGGCTAACTCCGCCACGAGAAATCTGGGCCCATAGCTCATCGAGCTGCAGGTTGGAACGTTCTGACACGAGCATGCTCCTTGTTTGCATCAAACGATGACAGCGATCCGGAGGTGACAAGCTTCCGGTCTCGCTACGGCGCGCGACGTATCGCACCCATCACGCCACATGGGCTATCACCGGTCACAATGCAGGAGCGTGTCGGCACCTGTGCGCCGGCGTCAGGCCATGCTGGCCGCGCCAACTGTCAAATCAGCGAATCCCCCTCGGAGAACCGATGCACGATCGGATCTCTCCTCACAGCCTCCTCTCGGTTGTTCAAGGCACGGGCAACTCTCACACCTCTATGAGAGCCGCTGGTTAGGTATACGCACGGAGGCCGCAGGCTGGATGCCCGCGGCCTCGCGCGTGTCACATGCTCGTGTGCTCGCTACCCCAAAGGAGCGTTGGGGTTAGGCCAGCGTCCAGTACTTCAAGTCGTCGATCGGGCTCGGCTGCCACGGGCCAACCGAAGTCCAGGCGATGCGGTTGTGAACCGCCGCCGCGCCGCCACGCCAGACAATCGGCACCTCGACGATGTCCTCATAGACAAGCGTCATCATCTCGGTCCAGATGTCGACCTGATCCTGCTCGTCGATCGCCGTCTTGGCACGATCGTGCAGCGCGTCGAAGTCCGGGTTGTTCCAACGGGTGATGTTCGTCCCTGACCAGTTGTTCGACTGCTGGGCGATGTCGTCCGAACGATAGCGCTCGGCCCAGGAGACCGGATACGGGCTGGTCGGCCCGTTGGTGTACATCTCCATGTCGGCGTAGTGATGCCCGTAGGTGTCCGGGTTGCCGGCATCAGACGAGAAGAAGACACCGGAATCGACGCTCTTCAGCTCGACCGAGAAGCCCAGCGTCTCGAGGTCAGCCTTGACGATCTCCTGGTTCTTCTGCCGGACCGAGTTGACCGACGTCGAATAGAGAATGTTCGTGCTGTCGAAGGCATTCGGGAAGTCGATCTCGGCCAGCTTCTCAGCCGCCGCGTCCATGTTGTACTCCCACGGCCAGTTGAGCTTGAAGTCGGCCGGGACATTGAGCGTATCACCGGTCGCGACACCGGCAGCACCGTAGAGCTGGGTGGCGATAACGTCGCGCTGGATCGCCAGGTTGAGCGCTTCGCGGGCTTCCTTGTGCTGCCAGATCGGGTGCTGGGTCGTCGGCTCGGAGAACGCGCCGTCGACCTCGGTGTTCGGGTCGGCGAAGTTGATCATGATCCGCTCGGCGCTGGTGCCGGGGATAGCGAGCAAGACGCCTTCGCCGCCATCGGACTCCATCTGTTCGAGGATCTCCGGCTCGACCTGGAGATTCCAGGCCCAGTCGGCTTCGCCCGTCACCATGACCGCGCGAGCGGCCGAGGTGGCGTCGCCACCGCCCTTGATCTCGACCTCGTCGAAGTAGGGCAGACCCTCGATGTGATAATCCTCATTGATTGTGTAGAGGACCGTGTCACCGGGACGGAACTCGGAGACCATCCACGGGCCGGTGCCGATCGGGTTGAGGTTGAACTCGGCGTCGCGGGCTGCCGTGCCAACCTGGTCTTCCAGGATGTGCTTGGGCAGGATCGCGCCATTGTCGCCGACGAACGCGTCAAACCAGGCCGGGTTGGGGCTGGAGAAGTTGATCTGGACCGTGTACTCGTCCACAACCTCGACGCTCTCAACCGGCGCGTAGGTGCCCAGCGTCGTCGCGGTCGTCTCCTCGTTCGAGATGTAGTCGTAGGTGAAGGCGACGTCTTCGGCGGTGAAGGGCTCGCCGTCGTGCCAGACGACGTTCTCCTTGAGCTTCCAGATGACGAAGTTGCCGTCAGGGTCGAGCGTGCCCGCTTCGACCGACGGCCACTCGGCCGCCAGCACGAGGATCGGCTGGGTGTTCTGATCGAGGTAGGCAAGCGGTTCCAGGCAGACCTGACCGGCGTGGAAGTCCTTCGTACCCTGGCCAAGGTGCAGATTGAGGATCGTCGGGGCTTGCCAGTAGAGCAACGTGATCTTGCCGCCGCCGCCACGGGTCATCGGCTCGCCGGAATCCTCGGTCGGCGTCGCCTCGTCGTCGGAGCCGCCCTCATCTTCGGTCGCTTCACCGCCGGCCGCTTCGGCCGTCTGGGTCGCGCCGGCGTTCGCGCCTGGTGCGGATGCGCCTTCGGTCGGCGTTGCGTCGTCGCCACTGCCGCTGTCGTCGGGCGTGGTGGCATCGTCGCCGTTGTCATCATCGTCATCGTCATCATCGTCACCGCAGGCGGCAAGCAGGCCGGCAATGACCGGCGCGCTAAGGCCCAGGGCAAGGCTGCGCTTGAGCACCGTCCGGCGGTTGAGTGTTCCGGCGTGAATACCGGACCAGAGCTCGTCGATCGACTTTGTTATGCCGTTAGACATTCATTCTCCTAGATTCAAGGACACTACAAGCGCATTGCCCCGGCGACCGTCGCCGGGAGACGCATAACGCGCTGTGTCACTCAGCCAACGTCGGCCGTCAACGCCAGACGCAGACCAATTCGCAACGTGCGGGGATTTCGAGAGCGTATGTGGTGGCGGCCGTGAGAGGTGCTGTGAAGACCTAGCCGCAGCCTGTTGCTCTTCAAAACCCTGCCTGAGTTCATCCCCCTTTCGTCATATGGGCAATATTTTCTATAGCCATATACGCATAGGCGTGGCTACGTTGAAGTATACGAACAACGGCCGGGAACTGGATGCCCCCGGCCGTTGGCCCGTGAATCTCTGGGTTGTCGCTGCGCCAGGCGCTAGGCGAGTGTCCAGTACTTCAGCTGATCGATCGGCGTCGGTGTCCACGGGCTAACGTCTTCAACCCAGGCGATGCGGTTGTGGACTGCCGCCGCACCGCCACGCCAGACAATCGGCACCTCGACGATGTCGGTGTATACGAGACTCATCATCTCAGTCCAGATATCAATCTGCTCCTGTTCGTCGATCGCCGTCTTGGCACGATCGTGCAGCGCGTCGAAGTCCGGGTTGTTCCAACGGGTGATGTTCGTCCCTGACCAGTTGTTCGACTGCTGGGCGATATCGTCTGAACGATAGCGCTCCGCCCAGGCGACCGGGTACGGCGAGCTCGGGCCGTTGGTGTACATCTCCATGTCGGCGTAGTGGTGGCCGTAGGTGTCCGGGTTGCCGGCGTCAGACGAGAAGAAGACACCGGAATCGACGCTCTTGAGCTCCACGGAGAAGCCCAGCGTCTCGAGATCAGCTTTTACGATCTCCTGATTCTTCTGCCGGACCGAGTTGACAGACGTCGAGTAGAGGATGTTCGTGCTGTCGAAGGCGTCCGGGAAGTCGATCTCGGCCAGCTTCTCGGCGGCGGCATCCATGTTGTATTCCCACGGCCAGTTGAGCTTGAAGCTCGCGGGCACGTTGAGTGTATCGCCGGTCGCGACACCGGCAGCGCCGTAGAGCTGAGTAGCGATCAGGTCGCGCTGGATCGCGAGGTTCAGCGCCTCGCGGGCTTCCTTGTGCTGCCAGATCGGGTGCTGGGTCGTCGGCTCGGAGAACGCGCCGTCGACCTCGGTGTTCGGGTCGGCGAAGTTGATCATGATCCGCTCAGCGCTCGTGCCTGGCGTCGCCACCAGGCGCCCCTCGCCGCCGTCGGACTCCATCTGTTCGAGGATCTCCGGCTCGACCTGGAGGTTCCAGGCCCAGTCAGCTTCGCCGGTCACCATGACGGCACGGGCGGCCGAGGTGGCGTCGCCGCCGCCCTTGATCTCCACTTCGTCGAAGTACGGAATGCCTTCGATATGGTAATCCTCGTTGATGTCGTAGAGGACGGTGTCGCCGGGCAGGAATTCGCGCACCTTCCATGCGCCGGTGCCGATCGGGTTGAGGTTGAACTCAGCATCGCGGGCTGCCGCGCCAACCTGATCCTCGAGAACGTGCTTCGGAATGATTGGCCCGTTGCTTCCGACAAAGACATCGAACCAGGCCGGGTTGGGGCTCGAGAAATTCACCTGCACGGTGTACTCATCGACGACTTCCACGGACTCCACAGCCGCGTAAGTGCCCAGTGTCGTCGCAGTCGTCTCCTCGTTCGAGATGTAGTCATAGGTAAAGGCGACATCCTCAGCAGAGAAGGGTTCGCCGTCGTGCCAGACGACGCCTTCTTTGAGCTTCCAGATGACGAAGTTGCCGTCAGGGTCGAGCGTGCCCGCTTCAACCGACGGCCACTCGGCCGCCAGCACGAGGATCGGCTCTTCGCCAACACCCAGGTACGCCAGCGGCTCCAGCACGACCTGGCCGGCGTGGAAGTCCTTCGTGCCCTGGCCCAGGTGCATGTTGAGGATCGTCGGAGCTTGCCAGTAGAGCAAGGTGATCTTGCCGCCACCGCCACGGGTCATCGGCTCAGACGATTCCTCGGTTGGGGTGGGGTCGTCGGCCATCTCTTCTTCGGTCGGCTCGTCCGCCTGGGCTTCCGCAGTTGCCGTGGCATCCTGGTTCGCGCCCGGCGCAGAGGGCGGCTCGGTCGCGTCGTCGTCGCCACCGTCAGAGCTTTCCGGAGTGTTCGTCGCTGCGGCGCCGCTATCGTCATCATCGTCATCATCGTCGTCGTCATCGCCGCCACAGGCAGCGAGCAGACCGGCAATAACCGGAGCGCTCAAGCCGAGCGCAAGACTGCGCTTGAGCACATCGCGGCGATTCATGCCGCCGGCGAGCGCGCGCTCGCGCAGTTCGTCTATCTTGCTTTGGTGCTGGGTCAAGGTTTCATCCTCCATGCAATCTCCTGAGTATCCAAACAGCTTCCACAACCGCCTGCACGCCATCGCGAGGCGCGAGCGCATCCACCATCAACCATGAGGACCCAAGATTCAGGAAACTGAAGATCACATGGGGTAACACAGCAATAGCAGCAACACATACTTGCGCGCCGCGATCATCCCCGAATCACGACGACACGCCTGGACGACAAGAGCCGACGGCATCCAGCAAAGTCCTTCTCCGGCGATGCTCCTCTCCCGGATACGAACACATAACGACAGAATCAGCGCCCGTCCCCCTCGACGCGCTCCGATGTCTAGGTTGTCGTTGTCAGTTGCCTAGTATACGCGAGTTACCTGCGTGGGTGCAGACGCGCAGCGACGCCCCGCGCATATCGCACGCCGCAGCCGGTTGTGGCAGTCGATGCTCACGCCTCGTTTGCGCTTGCGGACCGCGCCTGCCGGGTGGCCTCGAGGTCTACCCGCAGTGTCGCGGGGTCGAGCACAACGCCATAGTCATCACGCGCCGCCTCGACCGACACGAGGCCGTCGGCGACATCTGCCGCAACGTTCTCCGGGTCGCGTTCATGGGGATCGTAGAAGCCGCCACCACCCGGTAGATCGAGTGTCACCCGCATGTTGGGCGTAAACTCACGCTCGCCTTTCGAGGCCAGCTCCTCGCCGGTGGAGGTCGTAATCCGGCCATATGCGCCCGCCTGGCCACCGGAATAACCTTCGGCGGCATAGCGTGTACGGTCGAAGAGTGGCGCGAGGGTATAGGACCGTTCACCGCGCACCGAGACCTCCATCGTCTGGCCGACGCCACCGCGAAACTTGCCGGCCCCGCCGGAGTCCTGGCGGAACTCGCGGCGGTGCATGACGATGGGCGAGAGCTGCTCGATGACCTCGGCGGGCACGCCCGAGATACCGCTCGGAAACGCTGTCGCGCCGATGCCATCCTTCGTCGGCCGCGCGCCGGTGCCGCCGGCTGAGAACCAGACATAGGTCCAGGTCCGCGACGCGCCCGAACCCGAGGTGTAGGCGCGGTTC
The DNA here is from genome assembly GCA_030431755.1 of Chloroflexia bacterium. GTDB lineage: Bacteria > Chloroflexota > Chloroflexia > Thermomicrobiales > CFX8 > JAUIIK01. The sequence goes on along the minus strand of JAUIIK010000042.1, from coordinate 25,955 downwards.
GAGTCGTCGATCTCGCCGGTGAACTGGTTGATCCAAATGTTGGCCGCGCCATCTGCCATCACCTGCCCCGGCAACGCGTCCGCCAGCGCACCGAAGATCACGCCCGGCAGAAAGTGGCCGATGATCGAGCGCGAGCCGACCGGCGCGGGATGCTGGGCATTGAGAATGCAGCCCTCCGGCGCGGCGACATGGACCGGTCTGAACGACCCCTCGTTGTTCGGAACCTCCGGCGCGAGCGCGCACTTGAGCGCGTAGGTCGTGTAGGCATGGGTGTAGTTGAGGACAACGTTGATGCCGTACTTACTCTCGGGGCTCGAACCGGCCCAATCGACCCACAGCTCGTCGCCGCGCTTCTCGATTGAGACCTCCATCCGGACCGGCTCTTCGTAGCCGTCGGAGTAGTCGAATTTCGTATAGAAACCATCCGGGAGTTTGGAGATCGCCTCCCGCATGGCCCGCTCGGAGCGCTCGATGATCTCCGCGCCAAGCGGGTCGATTGATTCGAGTGCGAACTCCTCCATGAACTCCAGCAACCGGCGTCCACCGACTTCATTGCCGGCGACCTGAGCGTGGATGTCGCCCAGCACCGGCTCGGGCGTTCGCACGTTGGCGGCGATGAGCTTCACCAGCTCGGCATTCTCGACGCCGGCGTCGTAGAGCTTGGTAATCGGGACGAAGAGCCCTTCTTCATAGACCGAGCGCGCATCGGTCGTCAGCCCGCGCCCGCCAATATCGAGGACGTGGCAGGTGTTGCCAAAGAACGCGACGAGCTGATCGCCCTGGAAGATTGGTGTGATGACGGTGAAATCATGCAGGTGCCCGGAGGTCTTCTGCGGGTCGTTGGTGATCAGCACGTCGCCGGGCACGAGCGTCTCGGCTGGATAGACATCCAGGAAGTAGTGGATGCAGGTGGCCATCGCGTTGATGTGGCCGGGCGTGCCCGTCACCGCCTGGGCGATCATGTTGCCGTGGGTATCGAAGACCCCGGCCGACAGATCTCCTGATTCGCGAACGATCGTTGTGAAGGACGTCCGCATCAACGCCGTCGCCTGCTCGTTGACGACCGCAATCAACCGGTTCCACATGACCTCGAGCGTGATTGGATCGATGGTCGTCATTCCGCCTGGCCCCATCCCGTTGCAATTGCCGTACATTCGAAAGCATCATACGACTTCGGAACGGTCTACTTCGCCATGCGCCGCGTCATCACCGTGCTTGCCCTGATCTATCTCGTCGCCTTGCTGCTCGTCTTCATCGACGACGACGCCCGTTCAAGCGTGCTGGCCTGCGGCGCTCCGACGCCAACTCCGACCTCTGGGCCACCGACGCCCACGATGATTCCACCGACGGCATCGCCTGAGGTACAGCCAACCATCGACCTCAGCGCCATCAACCGTGGCAACGCCCCAGCCAATCTCCACGTCATCGCGGCATGCGGCCAGGATGGACAGGTACGAGCGCTGCTCGCGCTATTCCTCGAATTGTTTGAGGGCTGGAAGTTGGCGCCCTTCGACGTTGGCCTACCGCCGCACGTGACGATCCTTCTCTTCGAACACGAAACGAGCGCCGAACGTCGCACCGGGCTGGCGATCTATGACGCTGAGGGGCATGCGGGCCGCAGCGTGGCCAGGGCATACCCGGGGCAGGCAAACCCCGGAGCGAACATCCAGCGAGACGGCGATCTGGTTTGGATGGAGTACGAGCGGGATGGCCATTACTTTGTCGAATGGGGCGCAGTTGGTGGAGAACGCCGATTCACCGCCAGCGCGACCGATCAGAACGATGTGTGGTTGCTAATCGACACCTTGGCTCGCGCCGCCGAGCACGCTTGCTACCCGGGGTGCCCGTAGATCACAACACTGGATAAAGAGCACCGCCGCCGGATGGGGGACCGGCGGCGGTACGCAGGGGGAATGGGAGGGTAGAGTGAGTGTGCTGGGACACACTGGAGTAGAACGTATGTTCTAATACTACAGCCCCGGCAACCTCACGTCAAGCCCCTTAGCTAACCGGCTGGGGCATCTCCATCTCGAAGCCTTCCGGCGGCGCGGACATCTCGTTCACCGTCTGGCCGAACATCAGGTGCAACCCCCAGGGATCGCGCACGACGAAGGTGCGGTCGCCCCAGAACTGGTCAGTCAAGCCCTCGGCGATGTCGACGTCGCGGGCGGCCAGTGTGTCGTGGTAGGCGTCGACATCTTCACTCGGGACGAAGAGCGACAGACCGTCCGGGTTCAGTGCTCCTCCATCCTCCATCGGCGATCCGAACATCAGCGGCGCGCCAGCCGGGCTTGCGAATGAGAGCGTGAACAAATTGCCGTCCGGGCCACGCATGGCAAACGCCTCGGCAAAGCCGAGCTGCTCCGTGTAGTAGGCGCGCACGGCTTCAAGGTCGTTCGATGAAATCATGGGCATGATCATGGTCGTGAGTCCTCCTTAGATCGCCGGCGGCTAATCTGCAGCCAGCGTGCCATTCTCGTCGAGATCCATGGCAAAGCTCAGGTGATAGCCAAACGGGTCGTGGATTTGGAAACTCCGTTGTCCCCAATAGCGGTCCGCGATCGGACTTGAGACATCCACGTCGTGGGCTAGCACCCGTTCGTAGTAAGCGTCGATCTCCTCGTCGAGATCGAACTGGACGATCAGGCCGCCGGGCGGGCGATCCCGTTCCTCCACGGTGAGATTCATGCGTGAACCGATCATCAGCGGCGCGCCCTGAAAGGTCACGCCAGAGTGGTAGGCCACGCCGTCGTCATCCCGGCCAACAAAATCGAGCTCGCATTCCAGCACGCCGGTGTAGAAGTCCAGCGCTGCGTCGATGTCGTCGACATGGATGATCGGGATAACTCTTGCCACAGCGACCCGTCCTTTCGTTGCCGGATCAAACCGGCGCGTCCGCACGATGCATCGGTTCTGAAACAGGTCGGAGTTGGAGCGCGAAACGCTCGTCATTGAACGTACAACCCGACCATTTGTTCGGATTGTACGGCCAGCATGACTGCATGTCAATACGCATATTGCTGGAATTACATGATTACGTTGTTATCGGTGCGTTATCAGAAACGCTCAGGCATCCATATCCACGATGACATTCAAGTAGTCGTCCACGGCCAACCGCGCATTGCGGCCGATCACGACCGTCGACTCGCGCTCTTCGAGGATGGCCGGGCCGGTCATGCGCGCGCCGGGACCGAGCTTGTAGCGGTCGAAGACGGGCACGGCAGCGAGCTTGCCGTCTTCGGGCAGGTAGACCCGCCGCTCGCCCTTCTGCGCGTCCGGCACGAGCTCGACGAAGTCGCCCTCGCCGCGCATACGGTCCAACGGCAGCTCCGGCCGGCGGCCGCTGATGACCACCCGCCAGGAGAGCGACTCGACTGGATTGTCGCCAGCGCCCCGCTCGTAGAGCCGTTGATATTCGCGCTCGAAGCGCTGAGTCAGCTCCGGGATGCTCTCGTCTGACAGCTCACCCTGGGGAATCTCAACGACGATCTCGTGGCCCTGGCCGACATAGCGCATCTCGGCCGAGCGCTGAACGGTTACCTCGGCCTTCGGTACCCCGGCGGCATCGAGAATCGAGCGACCCTCGCGCTCCATCTCACCAAAGAGACCGTTCACATGGGCCCAGTCCATGTCGTCCAGCCGACCGTAAAATGTCCGCACAAAATCAAACGAGAGCGGCGCTGTGAGGAAGCCAACGGTCGAGGTCACGCCAGCGCCCAGCGGGACGACCATGCGCGGCGAGCGCAGAATCCGAGCGACGTTGAAGGCATGCACCGGGCCGGCGCCGCCGAAGGCGAACAGCGGATATGAGCGCGGGTCCTTGCCCTGCTCGATGGCATGGATGCGGGCTGCCCCGGCCATGTTCTCGTTGACGACCTGATGGATACCCCAGGCGGCCGCGAGCAGGTCCAGGCCCAGTGGCTCGGCGATCTCGCGGACAATTGCCTCCTTGGCCCCCTGAATATCGAGCGCCATCGCGCCGCCGAGGAAGTAGTTGGGATCGAGGTAGCCGAGCACGAGGTCGGCATCCGTCACTGTCGGCTGCGTCCCGCCCTGGCCGTAGCAGACCGGGCCCGGCTGGGCTCCAGCGGACTCCGGACCAACCTTGAGCAGTCCCAGCGAATCGATCCAGGCCGTGGAGCCGCCGCCGGCGCCAATCTCGATCATCTCGATAACGGGTACCTTGACCGGCAGGCCGGAGCCCTTCTTGAAGCGGTAGACGCGGCTGACCTCGAAATCGGAGGTCGTCATCGGTTCCCCGTCATCGATGATGCAGGCCTTTGCCGTCGTGCCGCCCATATCGAAGGAGAGGACATTCTCCATCCCGATGCGCCGGCCGTACTCGGCAGCGGCGATCGCCCCGGCTGCCGGGCCGGACTCGATCAAGCGGATCGGGTAGCGCCGGGCCGTCTCGACCGTGCAGATCCCGCCCGACGACAGCATGATGAAGAGACTGCCGGCAAACCCCATCTCCGCCAGCGACTCCTCCAACTGTCCGAGGTAGCGCGTGACCACAGGCCGCACGTAGACATTGGCAATCGTCGTCGACGTGCGCTCGTACTCCCGGATCTCTGGCACCACGTCGGAGGAGGTCGAGACGATCAGGTCCGGCGCGTACTCGTTGAGAATCGCCTCGACCTGCCGCTCATGCTCGGGGTTGCGGTAGCTGTGCAGCAACGCGACGGCGACCGCCTCGATCCCGTCACCGGCCAGCTGCCGGGCGAGCGCTTCGACCTCATCGGGGTCGACCGGCGTCAGCACCTCGCCATCGGACAGCACACGTTCATTGAGCTCCAACCGGCGGCGGCGCGGCACGAGCGGTTCGGGCAGTTCCAGGAAGATGTCGTACATGTCGTAGCGGTGCTCGCGGCCGATCTCGACGGCATCGCGGAAGCCCTTGGTTGTTATCAGCGCCGTCTCCGCGCCCTTGCGCTCGATGATCGCGTTGGTCACGAGCGTCGTCCCATGGACGATCTGCCGGACGGCGGCGGGCGTGATGCCAGCGTCGGCGAGCACAGTCGCCAGCCCCTCGGTCACGGCGCGGCTTGGCTCGTCGGGTGTTGTCAGGGTCTTCCCGGGCTGGAACCTGCCGGAGGCGAGGTCGAAGACGAGCAGATCAGTGAACGTACCGCCAATGTCAACGCCAACTCTGACCTCAGCCTGCTCGACCGTCATTGATCCCGCTCTCACTACTCCGTGCCGCATCCCGCCGCGCCGCAGTATAGGAAGCGCCGTACCGGGACGCAACCAGGTTCAGCGCCGCGCATGTGCTATACTCTCCCGCTACTGCACGGGTTGTGGCGAGGGGGCCCGGCGAACACTCATGCGCGAGATCATTTTTCGGCGAAAACCGAGCTTCCGAACTGGCCGTGACGACGACCAGCAGTCCAACGTGCCCGACGATATGTGGCGCAAGTGCGGCGGCTGCGGCGACCTGATCTATGCCCGCGAGCTCGAACGCGCCCATCACGTCTGCCCGCGCTGCTCATACCACTTCCGTCTCTCCGCCCGGCAGCGCATCGAGCTGCTGGCCGACGCCGATAGCTACGAACCCTGGGACGAGTCGCTCACGACGAACGATCCGCTCAACTTCACGACTGGCAATGAACGCTACATCGAACGTGCCCGCGCCATCGCGGCCAGGTCCGACAACGACGCCAACGAGGCACTTTCGAGCGGCCGGATCGAGATCGACGGGCGACCGCTCGTCGTCGCGGCGACGGATTTCTCGTTCATGGGGGCGAGCATGGGCTCGGCCTACGGCGAGAAGCTAGCCCGTGCCTGCCGGCGCGCCGCCGAACGCGGCCTGCCGGTCCTGACGATCTCCAGCTCCGGCGGCGCGCGCATGCAGGAAGGCCTCTTCTCGCTGATGCAGATGGCCAAGACAACGGCCGCGTTCGACCTGCTGCGGGCGGCGCGTCTGCCACACTTCTCGCTGCTGGTTGATCCCTGCTACGGCGGCGTGACAGCAAGCTACGCGGCCACTGCCGATATCGTCATCGCCGAGCCGGGCGCGCGCATCGGCTTTGCCGGCCCGCGCGTCATCGAACAGGTAACGCGCCAGAAGCTGCCCGAGGGCTTCCAGACCGCTGAGTTCCTGCTTGACCACGGCTTGATCGATCAGGTCGTGCCGCGCGCTGAAGTGCGGGCAACGCTGGCAACATTGATCGACCTCTTCGTCCCGCAGTCGCTCAACGCTCAGCAGGCAGCCGCGAGGCTCGTCGGCGCGGGAGTCAGCAGTGGCGGCTGAGCAGCAGGCGCGCACGACCTGGGACCGCGTCACTATCGCCCGTCACCCGCAGCGCCCACGCGCGCTCGATTTCGTCAACGCGATCTTCGAGGACTTCGTCGAGCTGCACGGCGACCGGCAGTACCGCGACGACCGCGCGATCATCGGCGGACCGGCGCGACTGGGTGACCAGAGCGTGATGATCCTCGGCAATCAAAAGGGCCGCAACACCCGCGAGAATCTCGACCGCAACTTCGGCATGGCCCGGCCCGAGGGCTACCGCAAGGCCATGCGCCTCATGCGCATGGGAGCGCAGTTCCGTTTTCCGCTCATCACCTTCGTCGACACGCCGGGAGCTGATCCGGGGCCGCGCTCCGAGGAGCACGGCCAGGCCTTCGCCATCGCCGAGTGCATCCAGACGTTGACGACCTATCCCGCGCCCATCGTTTCGATCGTCATCGGCGAGGGCGGCAGCGGCGGAGCGCTGGCGATCGGCGTCGCCGACCGCATCCTGATGCTGGAGAACGCAATCTACTCGGTGGCTAGCCCGGAAGCGTCGGCCTCGATCCTCTGGAAGGACGCCGGACAAGCGCCTGCTGCGGCCGAAGCGATGCGCATCTCAGCGCCCGACCTCATGGAGCTCGGGCTCATCGACCGCCTCATCCCCGAGCCACAGCCGGCCCACGACGACGCGCCCGAGGCCTTCGCCCGCACAGCCACTGAGCTCCGGCAGGCGCTGGCGACGCTACTCGACATCGCCACAGCGGGCGGCGAGACGGCGCTATTACGCGAGCGGCAGGAACGCTACCTCGCCATCGGTTCCTGGCTCGACGCATCACCCAACGGCAACAACTGACACCGCAACCGATCACCTAGATGCCGGCCGGCGCTTCACGTTGATCAAGCTACATCGACGTTGGCGGCCTCAAGCGAATCGTAGCGGTGGAGTTCGTCGTCATCCGCTACACATCAAGTTCAACCGTTCGCCGAAATCTGTTGGCACGTCGAGCCATGCAACGGACGCCACAGCAACCACAGTGGCATCCCAACGCAGGCGGGATCTCGCAACGAACGCGCCGCCTGTCAACGTGACGAGACGCTGACAACAACGTCGCAACGACGGAGCACCACTGCCTCGGAACACCAGTGTTGCGCTCGAAGATCCCTCGTGCCTCGGGATGCCAAGTGCGGTGCGGGATGCTTACTAATATTGATCCAGGCAATCGATGGCAGGAAACCAGCGACAGTAGTAGGGGGCGTGGACCCAGAGGGTGTCCCTCACGCCCGCGCTCGGAATCCGCATACGTTCGCCGGCGATGAACCCTGGACGTGATGAACCACGCCCCTACACGCTAGCGGACTCCACACCGTGAAACAGCATAAAGATATCGGCCGGCGTCGCGCCACGGAGCATACGCGCTCGATGCTCTTCCGCCGGCGCCTATCACGACGAGTGAAGGCTGGTACCAGCTCCACGCCTTCGCATGTGGTCTGTGATCTGTTCGCAATCAGTGGTCCATCGTTGAGCAATTGGGTCTACAGGTCCAGTACCCGCAGTTCGTGGCTGGTTGAGTTGAAGTTGACACCGCCGTCGGGACCAACCATCACGACATCCTCAACCCGGATGAAGCCGCCATCGTCGAGCACGACGCTCGGCTCGATGGTGAAGCACATTCCAGTTCTCAGGACGGTTTGATCCGCCTCCAGTAGGAACGGCGGCTCGTGGACGTCCTTGCCGATCGAATGGCCGAGACGGTGGATGAACTGCTCACCGTAGCCGGCATCGGCAATGATCGAACGGGCGACATCGTCGAGCTGCGCGGCGGTGATCTGGCCATCGACCATGCGCTCAATCGCGGCCTGCTGGGAAGCCATCACCAGTTCGTAGACCTGGCGGCGTTCGTCGGACGGTTCGCCGATGAAAACGGTCCGGCCGAAGTCGGAGCAGTAGCCATCGAGCAGCGCCCCGAAGTCGAAGGCGACGGATCCGCCCCGCTCCAGCACCCTATCAGTCGCCTCGAAGACCGATGCCGCGCCTGGATCCGGCTTGCCGCCCATGTAGATGCCAGTATGAAACGACGTCCAGTCCGCCCCGAATTCGGCCAGTGTGTCATCGACCATGCGGGCGATGTCGCCGGTCGTCATGCCAAGCTGCAACTGGGCAAGGATCGGCTCGTAAGCCTCGTCGACGAGCTGCGCGGCGGCGCGCATGAGCGCCTGCTCCTCGTCATCCTTGATCATCCGCAGTGGCCAAATCAGGTCGTGTGCGTTGATGATCTCGGCATCCGGGGCGGCGCACAAAGCAGCGATCGTCGTCTTGGCCCAGGCGTGTTCGGCGAGTGCGAGCTTCCCGCCGCCCGTGCCGCGCATCGACTGCACGTAGCCGGCCAGGACCGTGCCATAGTCGTCAAGTTCGGTCAAGACATGGAGGTCGCTGATCCCCGGTTTGTCGGCCACCTGGGCGACCATCGCCGCGCTGCCCATCTGTGGCTCGACGATGACCGGCCCGGCGTCCAGCCCGAGATACATTCCGGAGACCCAGTCGCCGGGGCGGTCGTGCTCGGTCGGGTTCGGAATCGGCCAGGAAATGCCAGTGAAATACTCCAGGGTGCTGGAGACCGGCAGGAAGAGCACGGCCACATCCTGTTCAGCCATGGCCTCGCGGAGGCTGGCGATGCGGGCGTCATAATCTGGCATGGCGGTGCTCCTTATGTACTCGTTGATTCCATCGGCGCAGCGATCATCACCGATTTCTACCGTTCGCACAAGCGGGCTGGTTGATGACTATGGAACATCGGTTATAGTTGCCGTTGCATTCAAGCTACATTGACCCAGTCATCGCAGGGGGAGGCCGTGGAGAGCCGACGCCGAATGCGTCCGGCGACGAGGGGAGTCCGAGAGCTATGCAGCGCAGGTGGGGGATAATCCTGACGCTCACAGGTGTGTTGGTGCTGGTCGTCGCGGCTTGCGGGCGGGTCGATCTCCAAGATTTGACGCCGGAAGCCGTCAAAACCGAGCAAGCTCAGGAAGCCGTCACACAGACAGCGATCGCCGAGAGCGCCGGCGAGTTTCTGGGCGATCCGGCGCGCGGCCGGACGACCTGGGACACCTGGTGCATCGGTTGTCACGCGCAAACTGGCAACGGCATCGGGCCCGATATTCGCGGGAACCTCTACCTCTGGCCCGACTGGGAAGTGTTCTTCCGCGAAGGCACCAAAGCCGATGGCTCGATCACCCACGAGGCCAATGACCGCGTCATCATGTACGCCACGACGGACCTGACCGACGAGAACTTCTTCAACGTCTTCGCCTACGTCGCCCAGCCCCCGAATTAGATCCGAGCGAACAAACCAGCGGCCGGTCAAGATGCTTGACCGGCCGCCGTGCTATCTGTCGGCTGACGACCCCGCATTGCACTATCCGGCAGGAGGGTCGAATCCCAGACGGTCGTAGGGCCGGGGCTCGTCCCCGGCCACCGGCGAGACCGATGTCCGAAGCGGCTGGAGACAAGCCCCAGCCCTACACAGATCTCTTGACCCTGATCAGCTGACGTCACACCTGCTGGTATAGAGCCGGTTGTTAGTGCCGGCGGAAATCGGGTTCCGCGTCGAGGCGGCGTGTGTAGGCCGCGATGACGCCCGCGCAACGGTCGAGGTCGGTCAGGCTGACCAGCTCGCTCGGCGAGTGCATGTAGCGATTCGGGATCGAAACCAGGCCGGTCGGTATCCCAGCACGCTCGCGGGTGATCGAGTCGGCATCGGTGCCGCTCCGCACCGGGGCGGACTCGACGGAGTAGGGGATGTTCTCAGCCTTTGCCGCCGCGACGAGGCCAGCGAAGACACCGGGATGGATCGCATTACCCCGCGCGAACGAAGGGCCGCCACCGACCTTGATCTTCCCCAGGCCGCGCACGTTCGCTTCCGGATGGTCGGTCGCGTGGGTGACGTCGATTGCGATAGCAACGTCCGGCTCAAGGTGGTAGGCGCTGGTGCGAGCTCCAAAGAGCCCAACTTCCTCCTGCACCGCCGCGACTGCCCAGACATCGGCCGCGGGACGTTCGCCCTCGGCAAGCTTCCGCAGCGCTTCGAGCGCGACGAATGCGCCGACGCGGTTGTCCAGCCCCCGGCAGACGATCAGGTCATCGCCAAACTCGACCAGCGGTTGCTCGACGACCCCCGGATCGCCGATCTCGACAAGCTCCCGCGCTTCCTCGGCGTTGCTCACACCGATGTCGATCCAGAGCGTGTGCATCTTCGAGACCTTGTTGCGGTCTTCCGGCTGCATCTGATGGATCGGCTTCTTGCCAATAATGCCGACGACGGTCTCGTGCGTTCCGATGATCCGGATGCGTTGCCCGACCAGCACCTGATCGTCCCAGCCGCCGATGCCGCTAAACCAGAGAAAGCCATCGTCGTCGATATGCGTGATCATGACGCCGATCTCGTCGATGTGGCCCTCGATCATGACGCGCGGACCATCGCCCTTGAGCCGCGCATATGAGTTGCCGTTGCTATCGACCTCCACCTCGTCGGCGAATGTCTCGGCCTCGGCGCGCCACACACGCGCCGCTTCCGTCTCGAACCCCGAAGGGCTGGCAGTCTCTAACATTCGGTAGAGAAATGCCTTTGTCCCATCCTGCACGCTGTCCCGCCTTTCGTTACCTGCAACGCACGTTGGTGGAGCATCCTAACAGCCATGGGCCGCTCAAGCGCGCGCAAGCCGCCGCAGGGTGACCGCGAGCTGCAGGTTGAAGCGTGTCACCGGGTCGGATAGATCGTGACCGCTGATCTCCTCCATGCGCGCGATGCGATATGCCAGCGTGTTGCGGTGGACCCCGAGCCGTTCCGCCGCTGGAGCGATGGACGCCCCGGCATCGAGATAGCCGCCGAGTGTCTCGACAAGCTCCATGCCCCCACCGCGGTCGTACTCGCTCAGGCTGCCGAGCAGGGCCTCCACGTAATCATCAAGATGCTGCCCGGGGTCCTCCTGAACATTGCTCAATACCAGCAGTAGTCCCAGCGCGCCGCCACTGCCGGGGATTCCAAGGTCCAGCGCCCGATCGGGCAGCAAGCCGTCCTGCTGGAGGCGGCGTGCGCGCTGCACCAATGGCACCACGTCGGGCATACGCTCGATTCCGGCGAACGGCGGGCTGCTGACCAGGAAACCCGTCGCATGACTGGTCAGCCGCTGGTAACCGGTCGGGTCAACGATAGCGAATCCAGAACCTGCCAGGTCGAAGCGGAGCACAGGCTGAGCCTCGGAGGTTCCGTCAGGGTCGACGAGCAACCGCAGGGTCGACTCCAGATCGAGTGCGCCCGCGGCGCGTTCGAGGCGTCGCCTGGCGGCCGGGGCGAGCACGCCGCTAACGGCGAAGTCTGCCAGGATCTCGCTCGCTTCACGGCTTGGCGAGATCGACGCCAGTGGCGGCAGGCGGTCGAACATCAGTCCAAGCGCTTCGGCCGTCTGCTCCAGCACCAGCCGCGCCCGGTCGCCCGGCTCGGGCGGCGCAACTGCCGCCACAAGTACAACGCCCCCGGGCAGACCCACGCCACTGACCGGCTGGCATATCCACTCGCGCTCGCCATCCGGGATGCGCCGGCCAGGCGGCATCTCATTGACAAGCTCAAAGGGCACGTCAAGGCTGCCGGTCGAACTGGCCAGGAGCCGGCCTGTCTCCGCTACAAGGGCAAGCGGCACGTCCGACCGTTCGCCGGCCAGCCGCAGGAACCCATCGAGCTCCAAGCCGCCAATCGAGGCAGAGGAGAATGTCCGCGCCAGCTCCGACCCAAGCTGGTAGAGGCTGCCGCGCCGCTCGGTGAACTCGCGGTTCAGTAGCACTTCGAGATCTGATCCGCCGGTCGCCGCGACTTCGATCGCGAGCAAGCCCTCGCTGTGGTTGATGAAGTCATGATGATCGCTGACGACTGCCGCAATCGGCAGGTCCCGCAAGTGCCGCGCAATCTCCGGCCAATGGATCGACTCCAGCCGTTCGAGTTCATCGAGCGCGGCGCTGGAGACGACGACGATCTCGCTACCACGCAATGGCGGCAGGACCGGCGTCGTCGACCTGATGCCTACCGCCCAGGAGAACTCAGCTTCGAGTGCTACAGCGTGCTCGTCTCGCGCTCCAACGAGCGCCATGCTCACGGGCTGCCAGCGTAGCAGGTCATCGACTGTGAGCTCGACCATCGAACCTCTTATTCATGTTGCACAATCCACGTTTGCGGGCCTGACGTGCCAGTCACGGCCTATTATGGACCATGCACAGGTCAGCGACGATTGGATGATGCCTGCGCGGCATGCCAGAATTCAGCGAATCCGCCCGTCGACCTGCCAAGCACACCCGATCGGAGCCACGCAGCATGACCGGCATCATCATCGACCGGGAGAGCGATGTCCCGCTCTACCTCCAGATCAGTGCACAGATCCGCGCGGCTATCCTCCAGGGTGAGATAGAAAACGGCGGCAGGCTGACGCCGGAACGCCGGCTTGCCACGCTGCTGAATGTCAATCGCACAACCGTCGTCAACGCCTACCGCGAGCTTGCTTCGGAGGGCTTCGTCACCGGCCATGTGGGCCGCGGCACCGTTGTCACCTACCAGCGCCCCGACAGCAGCGCAGCCGTCGAAGACGGCTCGGCGGGGCAAGCGAACAGCGTGGCCGAAGCCGGCCCACGGTCGGGCCGGACGGCGCTGCCCTGGCAGCAGCTCCTCGCACCTCTGGCCGGCGCGGGCTACGACTCGATGATGCTCGACGCCAGCACCGTCGCCGCCCGCCGGGACGTCATCCAGTTCACCAGCGCGACGCCCTCGCCGGAGCTCTACCCGGTCGAGCAGGTCGACGCGATCCTTTCCGAAGCGCTCGAAACCGCCGGTCAGGAGCTCTTGCAGCACACGCCCTCGGAAGGTTTTGAGCCGCTCCGCGCGGCCCTGGCTGCCTGGATGGGCGCGCAGGCCGCTACGGCTGACCTCGCCGTCGACTTCAACCCAGGCCGCATTCTCATCGCCTCCGGCTCGCAACAGGCGCTCTATCTGACAGCCCGGGCGCTGATCGAGCCGGGCGACCTCGTGGCCATCGAGTCGCCGACCTACCTCGGCGCAGCTCAGGTCTTTCGGGCCTGCGGCGCGCGCCTGCTCTCGATCCCTGTCGACCGCGACGGCATGAATGTCGAGCTATTGAGCGAGCTCATCACCCGCCGCCGGCCAAAGCTGATCTACACGCTACCGACCTTCCAGAACCCAACCGGCAGCGTCATGGCCCTCGACCGGCGCAAGCGGCTACTCGATCTCGCCAGCCGCTATCAGGTCCCTATCGTCGAAGACGATCCCTATAGCGCGCTGCGCTACCGGGGCCGGCCGCTGCCCTCGCTGCTGGCGCTCGACCGGGCGCGCGGCGGCGACCGGGTGATCTACCTCAGCACGATGTCGAAGATGCTCTTTCCAGGCTTTCGCATCGGCTGGGTGTCTGGGCCACGCCCAGTGCTCGAACGACTGGCGCAGATCAAACAGATCGTCGATCTGGACACGAACGCGCTCGTCCAATGGGCGGTCTGGGCATTCCTCAGCCGGGGTCTGCTGACCGACCATCTCGAGACCTTGCGCGAGGCCTACCCGCTGCGGCTGGAGCGCATGGTGCGCGGGCTGGCGGCCCACGGCAACGGGCTGATCGAATGCGACCAACCCGATGGAGGGCTCTACCTCTGGTGCCGGGTTAACGACCGCCTGCGCGTGCGCGATCTGCTGGCGGAGTCAGCGCGCGAGGGCGTCGCCTTCGCGCCCGGCGAACCCTTCTTTCTCGACACGCCGTCAGAAGCGGGCCGCAACACGTTGCGCCTCAACTTCACGCTGCCCTCGCTCGCGGAGGTCGACGAGGGTACACGGCGGCTCGGGATCGCGCTGGTCCGGCTCTACGAACAGGCGCGGGGCGAAACCGGCGGGGCCGGCCGGCGGCGTGCGGTCACGCCAATCGTCTAGTCAGCCACGAGGCGTCCGGTTGACACCCAGGCATCGTTAACGTAGAGTCCGGCGTCATTCACGGCCCACCGAAATCCAGCGCCCCGCGCATGTTACTGAGGAGTCCCACCATGGCGCGTCCGCTTCAAAGCCTTCTAGCCCGCAAGCTCCCGCTCCTCCTGCTCGCCCTGGCCCTGCTCGCGCCGGCGTTACCCGCGGCAGCGCAGACAACCGGTGAAGCGGACGGCGGCATTGCGGCCATCACCGTAACAATCACGCTTGATGAGATCGTCGACCCGGGCAAGGCCTGGACCGGCGCAGAGGGCTTCCACATGCGTGGCGTCGTGGTCCAGGCCACGGTGAGCGGCGACGTGACCGGCGCAGCAGTGCTCGTGAACGACATCGACGCCGACGGCCCCTGCGACGCCATGCTCGACTGCGAAGGCAGCCAGCAGTCCTTCGCGACCGTCGAGCTCCGCAACGACGAGCAGACCTGGTCGGGGTCGGTGGCCCTGGAGCTGCCTGCCGGAGCGCGGGAATCGGTGCACGGCATCCTCGTCGGCCGGCATGGCGCGAGCGACCAAGTCATCGTGCTCGACACGGTAATCTCAGCAACACCCGCGGCAATCGAGCTGAGCGGCACGATGATCACCTTGACCGGCCCGATCGCCGGCATCCACCTCAGCGGCAGCGCCTGCCTGACCGGCCCGACCACCGCCGACGGCGGCTTCATCGGCACGAATGGCCTCGTGCGCGACAGCGGCCCGTTGCGGGTGGCGCGCCAGACGCTCGGCGGCGACGACCCGACCGGCATCTATGGCGAGACCCGCCAGCTTGGCGCAAAAGGCAATCTGCGCGGCATCTTCATCGCCGGGTTGAACGCCCGCCACGCCCACGGTAACTTCGTGCTGGCAGGCGAGTCGGGCCCCTATAGCGGTATTCTCGGCTATGGTCGCGCGACAGCGACCATCGCGGAGGAGCCACGCTGCGAGAGCGGCCTCCAGATCACCAGCACCTGGACCGGCCAGGTGCGCTATGTCACCGACCCGGCTGCGTTCCTCGCGCCGCGCGTCTATTTCGTGACGCCGGCTGACGGCGCGACCGTCTCGACGCCGGTGCCGCTCGAGTTCGGCGCGGAAAACGTCATCATCGAAGCGCCGTCGGGCGAGGCGCGCCCCGGCACGGGCCACCTGACGCTCATCATCGACGAGCCCTGTGTCGGCCCGGGCGAACCGATCCCGGACGACGACGCCCACATCCAGATCGCCGACGGTGCGCTCGCCGGCAGCCTGTCGATCTTCACCGGCGCACACAGGCTCTGCCTGCAGCTGACCGACGGCAGTGGCATCGCCCAACCGGCGACGGACGTAATCACGATCCAGGTCACGTCGTCCGAGCCACCGCCCGGCTTCTAGAGCGGCTCCATGCAAGCAACCGCTGCGTGCCGCGCCCGATGTGTTCGTACAGCCATCGGGCGCGGTCCGCGTGATCTGCCTGGATTGACGGCCAACTACGCGCGTGATAGCATGCAGTGTTCTCAGCTTGGGCTGAGGCATTTTTGTGTTAGCAGATTCGACGCGCGATGCGTCACAACCAGAGAACTGATCCAGGGATGGAAGGGAATCCAGCAGCGTGCTGAAGATCCGACTCCGACGAATGGGCGCAAAGCATCAACCTCACTACCGCATCGTCGTCGCTGACGCGCGTTCACCGCGCGACGGTCGCTTCGTCGAGTCCATCGGGTTCTACAACCCGAAGACGCAGCCGCTGACCCTCAACGTCGACGACGAACGCGCCCGGCACTGGCTCAGCGTTGGCGCGCAGCCGACCGAGACAGTCCACGGCCTGTTCAAGCGTGCCGGGATCATCGAGGGCAAGATCAGCGCCAAAGGGGAAGCCGAAGGTTACGTCACCGAGATTCCCCGGTACGGCGTCGAGCCCGATGTCGTCCCTTCCTACCAGCGACCGACTGTCGAAGCCGAGGCTGAGGCCGGCGAAGCCTCCGAGTAGCGCCACAACCCCGCACTCCTCCGTCATCGTTCGGAGACCGGCTGGATCTCGCCATGACTGCCTGCTCGCGTCGCTCGACAGCGCATAGGCAGCGGCTGATAATAGGCGATATCAAAACATCGTCGCATGAAAGCGAGAACGGCCCAGATGACAAGCGGCCAGGAAGATCGTGAAACACAGGAACTCTGCGATCTGATCGCGTCGATTGCGACACGGCTCGTCGAACACGAGGACGAGGTTGAGGTCCATGGCGACCGGCGCGGGCAAATGGTCCGCGTCCAGATCCAGGTCAATGATGACGACATGGGCCGCGTCATTGGCCGCGAGGGCCGCATCGCCCGCGCCATGCGCACAGTGTTGATGATCGCAGCCTCACGCCGCGGGCTCCGCTCCAGCCTCGATATCGGAAGCTAGAACCTACGAGCAAGCCACCTCCCGGACCGACTCCTGCCACGCCACCCGGAGACGCGCTGCTCTCGATTGGCCGCATCGTCGCCGGCCACGGGCTGCGCGGCGAGGTCAAGGTCGCCCTGGCGACCGACCGGCCCGAGAAACTCCTCGACATTCGCCGCGTTTATGTCAATGACGATGATCGCGCCACCCGCGTGACGCGCATGCGGCTCCAGAAGAACGACCGCGAGGCGATCATCAAACTTCAGGGCGTCAATGACCGCGACGCCGCCGAACGCCTGCGCGGCGCGACGCTCCGCATACGCGGCAACCAGCTCCCGCCTCCCGACGAGGACGCATATTTCCACTATCAGATACTGGGGCTACAGGTCGAGAACGAGGCCGGCGAAGTGCTGGGCATCGTAACCGACATCATCGACGCTGGCGAAGTCGACGTATACGTCGTCTCGGGCGGCGCGCGCGGCGAACAGCTCTTCCCGGCCCTGCGTCATGTCGTGCTGGAGATCGACCCGCCAGCGGGCCGCATGGTCGTACGCCCTCAGGAGTATGTCGGGGAGGGCACATGACCATCAGGATCACGAATCCGTGGAAGCAGAGTGCTAGGATTGCCCTATAGACGGCGCTGCTCCAACTCCACCGGCCAGTCTGCCGGGACCGGCGCCGGATCTGCAAGTTGAAGAGGAGAACCGAGGGACATGTCAAACGAGGTAATGAGCGGTCTCGACGGAATTAAGGTTGCCAGAACAGCCCTGAGTTCCGTGGATGGCGAGAATGGCATTCTCAAGTACCGCGGCTACAACATCTACGACTGGGTAAACCAGGCAACGTTCGAAGAAATCGCTTACCTCATGTGGCGTGGCTCATGGCCCACCCGCGAGGAACTCGACGGCTTGAACGAGCAGCTCGACACTCGCAGGCCGCTGAGCGAGCATGTCCGTGCCGCGCTCCAGACGCTGCCAACCACCGGCGCGCCGATTGACGCGCTCAAGATCGTCGTCACCATCCTCGCGATGGACGACGCCGACGCCGACAACTGGGATGTCGACGCACTGCGCGACAAGGCGACGACGACGACCGCCATGTTCCCGACCGCGCTTGCCGCCTACCAGCGCCTGCGCAACGGGGAAGAGCCGCTCGAACCGCTAGCGGACCTCCGTTCAGCCGGCAACTTCCTCTACATGGTGAATGGCGAGCGCCCGAGTGAGAATGCGGAGAAGGCCTTCGACGCCTACCTCTCGCTGCTCGCCGAGCACTCGATGAACGCCTCGACCTTCACCGCCCGTTCGACCATCTCGTCAACCACGGACTACTACTCGGCTATCAACTCGGCGCTGGGCAGCCTCAAGGGCATTGCCCATGGCGGCGCGAACATGATGGCGATGAACATGCTGCTCGATATCGGCTCGCCTGACAAGGTCGAGGAGTATGTCGACGAGTCGCTGGAGATCGGCCGCCGGATCATGGGCATCGGCCACCGCATCTACAAGGTTCGCGATCCGCGCGTCGACGCCCTCATGGCCTGGTCCGAAACGATCGCTGACGAGATCGGCGACAACACCTGGTTCGAGATGGCCCGGACCATGGAGGAGCTCACGAACCACCACCCCTACTTCACCGAGCGCGGCCTCTACCCGAACGTCGAGTTCTACTCCGCGCCGTTGCTCTACAACCTGGGCTTCCCGCCAGACCTGATGCCGGCCGTCTTCGCCATCTCGCGTGTCGTCGGCTGGAGCGCCAGCCTGATGGAGCAGGTCCAGGAGAATCGCCTGATGCGCCCACAGGCGCTCTACATCGGCGAGGACAACCAGGAGTTCGTCCCAATCGGCGAACGCTAGCTCCCGTCAAACCTGACCGCATAGCGAACGCCCCCGGAAGTGCTTCCGGGGGCGTTCGACATTCAATGCTTATTGCGGCGGATATCGTCGGGCCGGGGCTCGTCCCCGGCCGGGCTGCAAAACCCAATCCCTGCGCGGCTGGGGACGAGCCCCGGCCCTACACCGAGAGTGCAGCCATCGCGCCCTTAGCTCGGGTTGTAGAGCACCAGATTTCGTGCCGGCTGGTAGTAGCTATCGAACACCGTGTCCCAGAGGACGTTGCCTTCCGCATCCGTCACGACACGGTGAATCGAGGCGCTGAAGCCGTCCTGGGCTGACTCGACCTTGACCTCCTGGCCAGGGTTGAGCGAGTAGTCCGCACGCCGGACCGTCTCAGTGCTCGCTTCTACGACGTTCGTGATAACCGGGGCATCGACCTGGACATTCCAGCCCTGGTGTACGCCCCAGACTTCGATCGTCAGGTTCTGGCCATTGGCCCAGGAGCTGATGGCAAGCCAGTTGTCAGTCGGATTGTTGAACTCGAAGTCCAGACCGAACTCGGGGTCTACCGTAGCGTCAAGCCCGGTCAGGCCGCCGGACCCGTTGCCGTAGCGCGGAATCCAGTAGAGATGCCAGGAGCGCGTCTCGATCGGCATGCCGGCCCAGAAGGCCGACTGGAAGACCGTTGTCGCCACCTGACAGATCCCACCGGCGACCGACGGGACCGTCAGGACCTCGCCGCCTTCGATGACGATGCCATAGCCCATCTGGTAGCCATCTTCTAGACTAGCCGTCCCACCGATGGCGTCGTTGAAGGAGAAGGTGCTGTGCGGCGGAATCAACGTGCCATTCAACGCCCGGCTGGCCACCTCGATGTTCGTCTTGCGGTTCGCGCTGGAGTCGCCATAGTAGGTCGTCGACGACCCGAGCACATGGCTGATTTGGATTCCAGCGGCCGCGGCGTTGACCTCGCCATCTTCAACAACGGCAAGCTCGGCATACTCGTTGCCGGCCATCGCCGCATCAATCACGCTCGATACACTGGCGTGGGCATCGCCGCGCAAGCCCGGCAACGAACTCTCGGTCGCGACGACCTGGCCATTCACCCAACGCAGATTCGTTGGCGGGCGCGTGGCGACCTCGGCTACCGGACGGATCGCCTCAGCCAGCCGCTCGTGGTCGAACCAGACATCGCTGGTATTCACATTCCAGAAGATCGACTCAGAAAACGCGCGTTTGTCAATTGGAAGCGCGCCCTCGGACCAGCTCAGGGTCACGCCGCGCGTCACCATCTCGGTCAGCCGGCGGTAGAGCGGGAGTAGCCGCTCCTTTGTTACCAATGGCTCCTGCTCAACGATCACGAGCGGGACTTCCTGCTGCCCATTGAGAATCGCGGCGGACACGGCTGCGGAGGAGGCGTCGACGTCGAGTGAGCGTTCGATCGTCTCGTCGGCGATCGTGAACGAGCCATCTTCCTGGCGGAGCAGATCAGCGTTCTGCGCGAGCTGGTGCATCGAGTCGCCCAGCGCCGTCAGGCTGGATCGGAGCGCCACCTCATCGACCGCGACAGCGCCATCCTCATAGGTCAGGAAGTTGACGATATCGGTCTGGCCGTAAGTCCAGGCCTGGCTGCCGTCCGACATCCGGATCGGCGCATCAGCAAGAATCGTCGCGTCCTCAAAGACAGCCTGGAGCTCGGCGGTTGTCACATCCGGCTCAACAACCGTCGTGCGGAGCACCAGTGGCTGGCTGTCCAGCGCGGAAGATGCGACAAGCAACTCCCGCAATGCCTGTGACGGGTCAATCCCGACGCCGTTCGAGGACTCACGCACAACGATTGCGCCGTCTTCAACGGCAAACGTTGCGTTCGTCGGCGCTTCCATAACATCCGCCGCCAACGGCGCAATGACGCTCATGAAGAGCGCCTCGTCGACTCGCACAACAGGATCGAGCTCGTAACCGCGCGTGTGCGCCACGAGTCGCTCGCCGGCAGCGGAAACCAGCCCGCCGCGGCCGATTGCCTCAGCGCGCTCACGGGTAGCATCGAGGTCATACGAAATGCCAAGCTCAGCGGGCGTGACGTCGACGGAGCCACTGGCGGCGGTCACCGTGATTGGCGTGTCAAGATACTCGGCGAAAGCTACTTCGAGATCACTGCTGACGGCGCTCCAGCTCTGGCCATCGACGTCGATCGAGGCGACGCTTACACCGCTCTCGATTTCGCCCTCTGCCGGCGCTTGACCGGCGATCAGCCCCAGCACAAGCACGCCAAGCGCCGGGACGATCATCGCGGCAAGCGCGAGGTATACCGTCCAGCCGCGCTTTGGTCGTGGCCGGGCCGCCGGGCCGTCAGCGCCCCAGTTCAGCGCGTCCTGCGCTGGATTGAGAGTACTCATCTACCACCACTCACTGGTTCTATTGCTATCTCTCGGAGAATCCCCTGAGCTCGAATGCGGCGACATGGATGCGAATGCCAGTGTCGCCAGGCACTATCGTTCCATAAGCTCATTCAACCACACCGACCGACCGGCAAGTGTAGTAGCCCTTCCATATAGAATCCAGCGAGCGCCCCAGCGGTACGGACATGCGCCGGGTTTCTGCCGCTCACCCGGAGGAGGGCACTGTGGAACGTCGCATCAGCTCCGCAACCAGGTTCTCTGGCCACATCGTGACGGTCCACGAGGACGAGGTCGCGCTACGCGATGGCCGCAAATCGACCCGCGAGGTGGTCCAGCATCCAGGCGCGGTAGCCGTACTTGCCGTCACCGCGACCGGCAGCGCGCTGCTCGTCGAGCACTTTCGTTACCCGGTCGGCAGGACCCTGCTTGAGATACCGGCCGGCACGCGTGAACCCGGCGAAGCAGCGATCGATACCGCCCGGCGCGAGCTTGCCGAAGAGACCGGCTACCGGGCCGCGCACATCTTGGAGCTATGCCGCTTCTTCAGCAGCCCGGGCTGGTCAACGGAGGAGGTCGTGCTCTTCAAGGCAACGGGCCTGTCCCAGACCGGTCATGGTATCGACCATGACGAGATACTGTCGGTTGTCGCGGTGGAACCGGCGCGGCTACCGGTACTCATGAGGGATGGAATGATAGCCGACGCCAAAACGATTCTCGCGCTTCAGACGCTGCTAGCTAACCCTGAATAATAGCCATCGCCCGAATCAGCCGCCCTTGACCCGCATACGTTCGCAGGTCCTAGTACCTCTGTACCTGCAAGTACTAGGAAATCAGCACCGAAACCCATAACCACAATGCGCCATAGACCAACCTGTAGCCTTTCCCTATCCTCATAGACATGTGAGAACAGTTCGCGGGGGATTAGCGACTCAATCCGAAGTACTACGGAACGAGCCACGCAACGCCCAGGAGCCGCGAACGCAGACAGGGATGGCGAAGAGTAGCAACCCGGCAAGCGTCGCCAGGGTACATTGGGAGAGGTTCCAAAACATGGCTGTCGATCGCAACTCCATCATGATTGTGGATGACCACCCGCTGTTCAGGCAGGGCATTCGCCGCCTGATCGAGGAGAGCGGCAAGTTCAACGTCGTGGCCGAAGCCACCACCGGCTACGAGGCAATTCGCCTGGCCGACATCCACCAGCCGCACATCATCCTGACCGACATTCAGCTGCCGGGCGTCACCGGGCTGAAGATCGCCCGCATCCTCAAGAAGCAGCATCCGACCTCCCACATCGTCATCGTCTCGATGCACATTGATGACGAGCGCCTCTTCGACGCCGTGCGTGTCGGCGCGTCGGCCTTCCTCTCGAAGGACATCGAGGCCCAGGAGTTGATCGACTCGCTCACCCGCATTTCCAACGGCGAGCAGCTGATCAATGCAACCGTCCTGAGCCGGCCCCAGCTGGCCCGCAAGGTGCTCAACGAGTTCCGCAACCTCTCCGGCGACCGGAAGAAGCCGGCCGAGCCACCAACGACCAACCAGATGCCGCTCTCGGTGCGCGAGGTCGAAGTGCTCGACTGTGTCGCCCAGGGCTTCTCGAACAAGGAGATCGCCGAAGCGCTCTTCATTACCGAGCAGACGGTCAAGAACCACATGACCAGCGTGCTCCGCAAGCTCGAAGTTTCGGACCGCGTCCAGGCTGTGCTCTACGCAGTCAAGCACGGCTGGATCCAGATCGGCTCCGGCAACACCTACGTTGCCTAGCCGCGCACACGCGCCAACACACTGATGCGGGGATCCCCTCCCAGCCCCGCGTCAGCACATCTCCCTCCCTCCTGCTGCACACCGACTGGATTGCACCGGTCGGTGTGTGGTTTTAAGGGAGTTCGCGGCTCGCGATATCTTCGCGCCGGTATGCGCCCTCGAAGCTGATCGCGTCCGCTGTCTCGTAGGCCAGCCGGCGCGCGTCGGCCAGCGTCCCGCCCCGGCCAACGGCAGCCAGCACCCGGCCACCGGCGGTCACGAGCTCGCCATCGGCGACAGCGGTCCCGGCATGAATCGCCAACCCACCGTCCGGCAGCGCATCCAGCCCGGAGATCGGCAAGCCAGTGTCGTAGCTACCCGGATATCCTCCAGAAGCCAGCACGACGGCGACGCAGCCCCCGTCATGCCACTCCAATGCAGGCGCACTCGCGAGCTCGGCCCGCGCCGTCGCCAGGCAGAGTTCGAGCAGGTCGGACGCCAGCATCGGCAGGACGACCTGCGTCTCCGGATCCCCAAAGCGGCAGTTGAACTCCAACACTTTCGGTCCTGATGCAGTCATGATCAGACCAGCGTAGAGCACCCCGCGATACTCTCCAGCCCGCGCCCGGATGCCGGACAGCGTCGGCGCGATGATCTCGCGGACAACCTGCTCCATATCGGCCGCGGAGATCGCCGCCGGGGGACAATAGGCGCCCATGCCGCCGGTGTTCGGGCCGGTGTCGCCTTCCCCGATACGCTTGTAATCGCAGGCCGGCAGCAGCGGCAGGATCGTTTCGCCGTCGGTGAGCGCGAGGACCGAGACCTCGAGCCCCTCCAAGAACTCTTCGATCAAGACGGTCGCCCCGGCGTCGCCAAAGATGCCCTCCTGCATGAGCCGCGCAACGGCGTCATCGGCCTCGTCGCGGGTGGCGCAGACGTAGACGCCTTTGCCGGTCGTCAGCCCGTCGGCCTTGACGACAACCGGCAGCCCGGCCTGGTCGAGCGCCACCCGCGCGCCCTCAAGTGAGGTGACGACTTGAGCCTGGCCGGTCGGGATACCCCATTCCTCCATGATCTCCTTGGCCCAGGACTTGCTACTCTCGATCTGCGCGGCTGCCTGGTTGGGGCCGAAGACGAGAAATCCGGCCGCGCGCAGGCTGTCGGCCAGTCCCGCGGCAAGCGGCGCTTCCGGACCGACGACAACGAGGTCGATGGCATGCTCCCACGCCGCCGCAACGAGGCCGTCGATATCGCTGTCCGCGATGTCAAGATTCGTCGCTACAGCAGCCATTCCGGCGTTTCCGGGAGCGCAGTACAACGCCTCCAGGTCCGCGCTCTGGCCTAGCTTCCAGGCCAGCGTGTGCTCCCGGCCGCCGGACCCGACGACAAGCACCTTCGTCATGTTTCCCCTCCCCGCCGGCAACCCGGCTAGTCGATCCAGTGTGTCAGCTCGCCTAGTGGCTTGCGGTCAATCCGCTCGAGTATCGCTTCAGCGTCGTCTCCGCGCGGCCGTAGCGGCTCGTCCGGATAGCCCAGGCTCAGCACCGTCGGCACGTTCCAGTCCTCCTCCAGGTCAAGCAGCTGCCGCACAGCGGGCAAATCAACCGGAGTGTTCGGGCACGATCCGACGCCATCCGTCCAGGCTGCCAGGGCGGTATTTTGCGCGGCGCGACCGGCATCAAAGCTCTGCGGGCGCGTCATCACAATCGCGATGGCAAGGTTGCAGCCCTTGATGTTGTCCGGCGCGGAGACAGTCTCCGCCAGCCGGTCGAGCATCTCCCGATTGCGAACGACATAGAAGCGCCACGGCTGCCGGTTGCGAGCGCTGCCTGTCGCGCGTCCGGCCTGGAGCATACGTTCGATGCAGTCCTCGGGGATAGTTTCATCCGTATAGCGCCGAATCTCGCGTTTGGACACGATGGCGAGGTAGGCGGACATGGAAGAATTTCCGCTCATTTTCCATCCTTTCTTGCGTCTCATCCGTAGATACTAGTAATGGTGAGTAACAGGATAGCCTGTGAGCCGCGCAACCAAGAGCGATCTCATGCGTTTTCTTGATGAGGTGACCGTTAGTGTCAGGCTAACTGATTGGCAGATGATGGTCTAACGCAGGGTAGTCCATCGGCGGACTGGGGTTACACCGCCGGAGACGATGCGTAGGACCATATCATCTAGTAGGGAGAGTGGGTGACGACTTATATTCAGGGTATGAATGGTAATACCGAGACGCAACGTGAAAGGACTGTTTTCAACGATAAGTACCACCACGCGGTGGAACTCATCGGTCGTCGGTGGACCGGCGCAATCATCCGGGCCATGCTCAACGGCGCGAAGCACTTCAGCGAACTGACGAACACGATTCCTGGATTGAGCGACCGCCTTGTGTCGGTCCGCCTCAAGGAACTCGAGGCTGAAGGCATCGTCGAGCGGGTAGTAATCCCCGATAAGCCAGTTCGCATTGAGTACCTGCTCACGCAGAAAGGCAAAGCGCTCGATTCGGTCGTCGAGGCCGTCGATAGCTGGGCCGAAAACTGGGTGCCGAACGGCTCGTCCCACACCGACTAGAACACAGTCCCTTCGCGCATATTGCGCAGAGGACGGAGACACCGGCTCGCGAGCCGGTGTCTTCTATTGCGCGAAGATTGCGGCTTACCTAGTGGTCTGTGACACATGATTTGATCAACAATCGGCGGCTCTCCGGGTGGCTCAACAAGCACCAAGCTTGTCATTTCGAGCGGAGCGAGAAATCTCAGTCGAACACGAGTGAAGCGCTGCACTGAGATTTCTCCCGCTGGTCGAAATGACAATGTCGTTGTGGTTGAGTTGCCCAGCGAAGTGAGGCGATCCCTTCACTAACGCCCGTTGACGAAGCTGACCGCCTCCGCCTTGAGCGACGCGTCCGCCGGTAGCGGCGAGCGCCATACCCACGGTCCCGGCTCGGACACGATCAGACGCCCACCAGCAGGCAAAGCGTCTCTAACCTTGGCCAAAAGGGCGCGAACCGTATCATCCGAATGGTCATAAAGCACACGGATCAGCGACACGGCATCCACCCCGCCAGGCAGCGCATCGGTCCGAAAGGACCCCGGCACAATACGCACCCGATCCGCCATGGCCGCCGCATCAAACCGCGCCTGGGCATCGGGCACCACGGGTGGCAGATCAAACAGCGTCATCCGCATCTTGGGCGCAGCGCGCCCCGCCGCCTCAAGGAACGCCCCAGTCCCCCCGCCAATGTCCAAAAGATGTGACACATCCGCCAACGACACCGTGCGCAACGTGTCTTCGGCCACCAACCGCTGCGACTGGGCCATCAGGTCGGAATAAATCCCGGCCTCCGCCGCAGGCACATCGCCGCCAAAGACATAGGGCCAAAACTTGGAAAGCTCGGTTT
>JAUIIK010000041.1 GCA_030431755.1 Chloroflexia bacterium | reverse complement strand
CCTACGGTGAGATCATCCGGCGGCGCATCCTCTCGCCGCTCGGGATGACCGCAACCGAACCTGAAACGGTGCTGGACATGCGGCACAAGCTCGTCAGCGGCTACCTGCCTGCGTTCGGTGACCGCCCCTGGCTCCCCCATCACGGCCTGACTCCCGCCGCATGGCTGGAGATCGCGACCGGCGAAGGCTGCATGGCAGCGCCGGTCGCCGAGCAGGTCGTCTACATGCAGGCGCTGATGAATCGCGATGCGCGGCTCCTCTCGGACGCAAGCTATGAGCTACTCATCGAGAAGCACATCGAGGTCGAGCAGGATCACTGGTATGGCTACGGCATCGACCGCGACGAGATCGACGGCCACACGATCATCAGCCATGGCGGCGAGATGCCGGGGCATATGGCCTGGATGTGGGCAGATCTCGATACCGGTCTTGGCTTCGTCATCATGATCAACTGCATCGCGCAGCTTTACTCAATCGCCCTGCCGATCCATCAGGCATTGGCCGCGGCTTCAGCTGGACGGTCAATGTCCGACTTGCCCGAGCTACCGGATCGTCGGCACATCAAGCAGGCAGCGGAGCTGGCCGGATCGTATGTCACGGTACCCGACGGTAGCAGCGCCTTCGACCTCGTCGCGCACGGCGAGCGCCTAACCATGATTGTGGAGGGTGAGGAAGCGACCATCTGGCAGGTTGCCGAGGATCGGTTCGTTGCCGACCATCCCGGCTTCTCTCGGTACGCGCTCAACATCCGGGGCGATCGCGAACTCGGCATCGAGATCCGTCATGGCGGGGCACGCTATGTCAGCGCGGGCCAGACCGTAGCTCGCAACAGAGCTGCGCGGGCAATGGACGAGCGCGGCCAGATCGCCGGCCACTACCGTACATATGGCTCTGTCTTCACCAATTTCCGAATTGCGCCGGGCTGGGATGGCGAGCCGCTCTTTGTGATGCCCGACGGCGAAGAGTGGACGATGGAGCGCATCGACGTGTCAACCTGGCGGCTCAATGACACGCCCGAGACTGTGCGCTTCGAGACCTTCGTCGAAGGGCAGGCATTGCGGGCAATCTTCTCGGGCTGCGACTATTACCGGACATTTACGGAGTAGGCCGTGTCGTCACAGTGTCTAGATCTGTGGTCCGCCTGGGACCCCCTCGACGCCGCGTCGCGGCTACCAATGACACCGCTGCCGTTCCTCTCCGAGGGATCCTGCCCCTGTAGCTGCGACACGCTGCGTCGCTCAACCCGCCGCGCTCACCATCGGCGGACGAGGGAGCTCATCACCACGGCTCCACATGACCGCACGGGGCTCTGGAGGGTTAGAGTTTGCTACAGAAGCATGAGAACTGACAGCGGCCGTTGGCAGGTGGACTACCCTGACACGAAGAGCGAGCAATGATGACCGCAGAACCTGAACGCAACACCCGGAGTTTGTCAGGTCAACGAGCGATCGTGACCGGCGCGAGCCGCCGCGAGGGCATCGGCGCGGCCATCTGCATGGCGCTGGCGCGAGCCGGGGCCGATGTCTTCTTCACCCACTGGCAGGAGTACGACGCCCAGACCTCGCAACTGCTCGACCGTGACGGCCCGGCTATCCTCGAGGAGGCGATTGAGCGCCAGGGCGTTCGGGCCAGCGCCATGCGCGTTGATCTCTCGGAGCCAGACGCTCCGGCGCGGGTGATTGAGACGGCGGCGGAGTGGCTCGGTCCGGCGACGATCCTCGTCAACAACGCCGCCTACTCGACCGACGCGACCTGGGATACGCTCGACGCGCAGACACTCGATGCCCACTACGCCGTCAATCTGCGGGCGACGGCCCTGCTTTGTGCCGAGTTCGCCCGGCGCTTTCCCGACGAAGGTCAACGCGCCGGGTCGGGACGGATCGTCAATCTCAGTTCGGGACAGTCGCTTGGCCCGATGCCGCGCGAGCTGGCCTACGCCGCGACCAAAGGCGCGGTCGAAGCGTTGACCGTGTCACTCTCGCTCGCCCTCGCGCCGCGTGGGATCACCGTCAACGCGGTCAACCCCGGTCCGACCGACACCGGCTGGATGGACGCTGATCTCAAAAACCTGCTGCTGCCGCGCTTCCCGATGGGACGGCTGGGCGAGCCCGGAGACGCGGCCCGGCTAGTGGCCTTTCTCACGTCGCCGGAGGCTCGCTGGATCACCGGCCAGATCATCCACTCCGAAGGCGGGTTCATCCGCACATAGTGCTCTGTCATACGGAGTTGTGGTGATGAGTTCCTCATCCGCCGAGAGCGAGCGCGGCGGGTATGGCGACGCATCGCGTCGCCGCTACAGGAGCAAGGATCCCTGGAGCGGCAATGCGCCGGTATCACCGGTAGCTGCGACGCGGTGCGTCGCCGGTTGCGACGACGCGAACCTGGCAACTGGAACGCTTCAACCGGATCACGCATTGCTCATGGCTTGCTCGACATTTTGGGGATTCCCGGACGACTCAACAACCTCCGAGGTTGTCATTTCGAGTGGAGCGAGAAATCTCAGGCGAACATCAGTGAAGCGTTACACTGAGATTTCTCCCGCTGGTCGAAATGACAATTTTGTTAGAGATGACCTTCCCGGCGAAGTGGGATTGCTCCGATCAGTTCGCAAGTAGCAGACGACTAGAAGATATCGTCCAGGTCGTCCGCATCGTCGTCGCTATCGTCGCGGCCGTCGTCGTCCTTTGTGGCGAAGAGATCATCGTCGTCGTCGCTGCCGGTGAAGACGTCGATGGCGTCGAAGATACTGTCGGATTCGCGCCCGCCGCTCAAGTCGAGCTCGCCCCGCTCCCTGGCCTCAGCCTCCTCGGCGGCCTTCTCGTCTTCTTCCGGCTCCGGCTCGCGGCGGCGTTCTGGAGGAGGAGAGAAATCAATCGGCGCGTTGATCTCGCCGTCGTCGGTTGCGGGTTTGTCCGCGTCTGCTGGCGCCGCGTCCTCGGACTCCGCCGGCTGCTCCTCATCTTCCGTCGTTATCACCGTACCTTCAACAGTGGTCTCATCGTTTGGATTGACAATCGGCGAGTCATCTTCCATGCCAGCTCCGATGACATTGCCAGGGTCCTCATCAGCTTCGCCGAAATGCAGACTACCGCTGTCGTTTTCACCCTCGTTGGGATCGAACGCCATGAACTCGTTGTCGTCGTTCGCATTTCCGGAGATGACCGTCTGCCCGTCCGAACCGTCGATATCGATCTCATTTTCGGACTCATCCGCCTCGCCCTGGAGCAGCACGCCTTCGCTGGCGGGGTTGCCGATGTCGCCAAATGAGAGCTCATCGTCGTCAGCCGAGATCGCCGTCGCGTTGCTGCTCCCGGCGTTGGAAGCATTGTCGGCGGTGATCGTCAGCTCGTCGTCATCATCATCGTCGCTGTCGTCATTGTCGAGATCTGCATCCTCATCGAACGGCAGTTCCGTGCCATCATCGATGGGCACGAGGTCTTCGTCGGCAGGCCCGGAGGGCTCGTCGTCCTCATCCTCCAGGCCGGGCTCCTCATCTTCTATTGGGATGAGCTGCTCGTCCGGAGGGTCGTCGGAGACCGACTCTGCAGAATCATCCTCCGGCTCGGCAACGACCGGCGTGCCCTGGTCATCGGGGCGCGCCTCGGCGTCTTCCGAGCCCGGCACGGTCAGGGCTTCTTCTTTTGATTCGAGGTCGCTCTCGACCTTCTCGACCGGCAGCGGCTCACCATCTAGATTTTCCGGCGCGTTGATGGCCGGCGTCGTGTCTTCCTCGGGGGTTTGGCGCTCGCGCTCAGGCTCGGCCGTAGTTTCGGCCGGCTTCTGCTCAATACGATCGTCGGTTGCGTCCTGCTGTGGTTTGCCGCTCATGGTCGTCCTGCTCCATCCTGAGTGCCGCGGGCCAATGCCTGGCTATGCCCGTGGCGCGGGGTTCTACGCTGACCACATCGTATGGCGCGGCGTTTCAACTGGGTGTATCTCAGGATATAGGGAAAATGTAGCGAGGTGAAGCCCGCTCAGGCGAGCGTGCGAAGGATGGTCGCGCTGTCAGTTTCCGGATCTGGCGCCTCGACGCTCAGCCTATTGCGGCCAGCGCCTTTGGCCCGGTAGAGCGCGTTGTCCGCTTCCCGGATGACATCGGAGGGAGTCTGGTGGCGTGGCGTGATGCGCACCAGGCCAGCGCTGGCGGTCATCGGAATCGCCTCGCCGTCGATGTGAATCGGCCGCTGGACAGCGCGCAGCAAGTCGCCGGCCAGGGCGATCATACGGTCGCGCTGGCCCCGGTTGCAGACCAGCACCGTGAACTCATCCCCGCTCAAGCGCGCGACCGTGTCATGCGGCCCGACGTGCTGCTGCAGCCTGCGCGCGACCTTGATCAGCACGCTATCGCCGGCCTCGTGGCCGAAGCGATCGTTGATCTGCTTGAAGAAGTCGAGATCGATGAAGATCACGCCCTTCTCCGGATCGTGGCCGTTTGCCCCGACCAGACACTCGCCCAGGCGCTCCAGAAACAGCTCGCGATTCGGGAGGCCGGTCAGGCCGTCGTGATAAGCCTGATGGCGTAGCTCCAGCTCCAGCCGCTTGCGCTCGGTTATGTCTAGTACTGTGCCGACGAGCCGGTCATTATCCTGGCCCGCATCCGAGGCCCAGGCGATGACATGGTGCAGATAGCGCACGGAACCATCGGCGCGCCGCACCTCGTGATCGAATTCCTCGCGGCCGTGCGTCTCCAGCACACGGCCAATCGCGTGCTCGAGCTTGACGCGGTCGGGTATCCGTAGCAACTCCCGGAGATTGCTGAGCGAGACCGGCCCCTCTGCGCGTTCGATCCCGGTGATCTCGAAGATCTGATCCGACCAGCGCATGTAGCGGCTGGACATCTCCCACTCCCAGCTCCCAAGCTGCGCCACCCGCTGCGCTTCGGCCAGCGAGTCCTCGGTCTCGTGCAGCGCTTTCTCGAGCTGCCGGCGGAGGTTGAAAGTGTGGGCGACGACCGAGCTCATCGTCGCCAGCGGGACGATGATCAGCAGCGCGTGAAAGGGCGTGACCTCGATCAAGATCGCCGCGATGATGCCGAAACAGAGCTTGGACAGGTCGATGATGTAGAGCTTGGATTCGCCGCCGAGCAATACTTCCTTGAAGATTGGACCGAGCGGACGGCCGACATCGAAGCTCGCGCCGACGCTGACGAGGAAGGCGCTTGTCACGATCGCCAGCGCCCCGGCACAGAGCACCGCCGACATCAGCCATGGGCTGCCGAAGTCCGGCGCGTGCGGATTCCACCCGGCCAGCGAGAGCACCGCCAGCGCGACAAAGGCCTGAATCGTCGCCTGGCCGATGTTGAAGAGCACGGCTGGCACTGGCGCGCGCCGGACGATCTCGCTGGCCGCCGCGCCGCCGGTAACCGCCAGGACAGCCAGCGCAGGATCGAGCAGCAGCACGCCGACGAGCAGTGCGGGCGTGCCCATGTGGGTTGAGCCAGCCTTGCTGATCTTAAAGTCGATGCTGCGCCCCAGCAGGACGAGCACGGTCACGACGACGGTGAGGAAGAGGTCATCACCCCGGCCCGGCGGCACAATGGCCAGCAACGCTGCCGTGCTGAGCATCGCGACGGCGAAGATGGCATATCGATATTGTTCCTTGAGCCGGATGACTCGCTCCCTGATTCACCCCCCAAAGCCGGGGATAGCCGCCTGCGGCACGGTCTGGACATGAGGCGCAGCGGCGCCTGTCCTTCCATTGTCGGATGAACACGGCTTGCAGTGAACTGATGAGAGGTGGGAATTCACTCGGTCATTCAGTACCGCTTGACAGCGGATACGCCACCCGACGACCGCCGGAGACGATTTTCGGAAAAATGTGTAAGAAGCCGGGCGCTCGCCGGTCTAACCACTGTGAAGGTCAGATGGCTACGTAGATTGAAGGGACAGCCACGTGAAAGACCAGACAGTGACCGGAGTCGACGTCGACGCGGTTTCGGAAGCCGGCAACGAGGCCGGGCAGTCACGTCGTCGCATTCTAAAGATTGGCGCGGCGCTGGCCACCGGCGCGGTCGCGACGACGATGCTGAAGCAGGAGGACGCACGCGCCGCCGGAACCGTCAACGGCCAGAGCAACAACGGCGTCGCCGCCGTGACGGGCTACAACTCGACCAACGGCCCCGGCGTCTGGGGCAGCAGCGTCCAGGGGGCAGGTGTCTGGGGCACCTCTCAGCAGAACGACGGCGACGGCGTCATCGGCTATGCCGGCGAGACCGGCCGCGGCGTCTATGGCAGCAGCGTCGACGGCTACGGCGTCGAGGCCCACAGCGATACCAATGTCGCGCTCAAAGCGACCGCCGATGACGACCGCGCGATCGTCGCCGAGAGCGACAATTGGACGGCGATTCAGGGCACGAGTGACATCGACAACGGCGTGCGCGGTGTCAGCACATCGGGCTTCGGCGTCAAGGGCGAGAGTCTCGGCAGCGCCGGCGTCCACGGTGAGAGCGACAATGGCCGCGGCGTCCATGGCGAAAGCTGGAGCAGCGACGGCGTCTACGGCCACAGCGTCGACGGCTATGGCGTGCGCGGCATGAGCGCCAACTCGCCAGGCGTTTCGGCACACAGCGACAACGCGATCGGCATCGTCGGCACGAGTAGCAACGAGGTCGCCATTCGGGGCGTCAGCAACGCCAAGTCCGGCGTCCAGGGCGTCTCATCCACCGGCATCGGGACGCAGGGCTACAGCGTCGACGGCGTCGGAGCCAACGGCCACACTTTCTACGGCGTCGGCCTCCTGGGCAGGGCCGAGGACAACACAGGCGTCGCGCTGCAGGTGCAGGGGCGTTCGCAGTTTCAGACGGCGGGCAACACCACCTTCCCGGTCAATGCCACGTCGCACTTCGTGAGCGAACCACTGACCGGCATCCACAGCCACGTCAGCGCGACGTTTATGGCCAATCCCGCGCCGAGCGGCAACCCGCCGCCGGCGATCCTCTGGATCGAGCGCATCCCGGATGTCGGCTTCCGCATCCACCTGACGACGCACGTCGATGTGCCGACGCCGATCTCCTATCTGGTCGTCGAGCCAGTGCTCTATAAGATCTCGGCCGACCCGGTCCCGCCGGACGACGGCCGCCAGTAACAGCCTGTCTGGGGATGGGCCTTTTGCGAGGCCCATCCCGTCTTCTCCGTTGCCGCCTCTGACCCGCATCACGTTGGGCTATGCT
This sequence comes from Chloroflexia bacterium, assembly GCA_030431755.1. Taxonomy (GTDB): domain Bacteria; phylum Chloroflexota; class Chloroflexia; order Thermomicrobiales; family CFX8; genus JAUIIK01. The sequence continues at coordinate 30,110 of JAUIIK010000041.1, read as the reverse complement.
GTGCGCTTGTATCCTCGTACGCGTTTGACAGATATGGACGGTACAACTCCAACATCGGCGTTGGGATTCAACAGACGTTTGCCAGTGTCGGAGTGGAACTGTTTTCGAGGACGACAGGGAAGGCCGGGGCATGGCAACACGCGTGAGACGCTCGCAACTCTCCCATTGGGGCGCGTTCGACGCGATCATCGAAGATGGCGAGTTTGTCGGGATCGAACCCTTCGAGCATGACCCGCATCCCTCGCCGGTGCTCGACAACATCGCCAGCAGCGCCCGTCACGCCACCCGCATCGCCGAGCCAATGATCCGCTCCGGCTGGCTCGACAACGGCCCGGGCCCCTCAGACAAGCGCGGGGCCGAGTCCTTCGTGCCCGTCTCCTGGGAGCGCCTGACCGAGCTGCTGTCTGGCGAGCTGCGGCGTGTCTACGACGGCTACGGCGCGTCGGCGGTCTACGGCGGCTCCTACGGCTGGGCCAGCGCCGGCCGCTTCCACCACGCCCAGAGCCAGGTCCACCGCTTCCTCAACACCCTGGGCGGCTATACCGCCTCGGTCGACTCCTACAGCCACGGCGCAGGCGATGTGATCCTGCGGCACGCCATCGGCAGCGCCGAGACGCTGCGCTTTGCTGGCACCGGCTGGGCGTCGATCGCCGAGCACTGCGAGTTCTTCGTCACCTTCGGCGGCATCCCGATGAAAAACACGGCCGTCAGCAACGGCGGCGTCTTCCGCCACCGGACACGCGCGTTCCTGGATCAGGCCCTCGCGAACGGCGCGGAGTTCGTCGTCTTCAGCCCGCTGAGCGATGACATGCCGGACAACGTCAACGGCGTCTGGCACCCGGTGCGGCCCGGCGCGGACGTCGCGGTGATGCTGGGCATGGCCTACACACTCATCGACGAGGATTTGCACAACAAGGAGTTCCTCGAGCGCTATTGTGTCGGCTTCGACCAGCTCGAGCGCTATATTCTCGGACTCGACGACGGCCAGCCCAAGACGCCGGAGTGGGCCGAGGAGTTGAGTGAGATCCCGGCCCAAACCATGCGTGTCCTAGCCCGCCGGATGGCAGCGAAGCGCACACTGATCAACACGACCTGGTCGCTCCAGCGCGCCGAGTATGGCGAGCAGGTCCCGTGGATGGCGCTGGCGCTCTCGGCGATGACCGGCGATATCGGGTTAGCAGGCGGCGGCTATGGGTTCGGCTACGGCTGTGTCCAGCGCATGGGCGAGGGCCACCTGCCGGACGGCCTCGGTCTGCCCGGTCTGGGTCAGGGCGCGAACCGCGCCGGGACATTCATCCCGGTCGCCCGCATCTCCGACATGCTGCTCAATCCCGGCGCGACCTTCGACTACGACGGCGCGACCTACAGCTATCCCGAGACAAAGCTGATCTACTGGTGCGGCGGCAATCCGTTCCACCACCATCAGGACCTCGGGCGGCTGCGCCGGGCGATGAGCGCGGTCGATACGATCGTCGTCCACGATCCCTATTGGACCTCGATGGCCCGCCACGCCGACATCGTCGTGCCGAGCACGATCACGATGGAACGCAACGACATCGGCGGCTCGCAGAACGACACCTATCTGACCGCGATGCAACAGGCGCTGCCACCCTACGAGCAGGCACGGACCGACTACGACACCTTTTCAGACCTGGCGCACGCGCTGGGAGTTGGCGAAGAGTTCACCGAAGGCCGCGACGAAGATGGCTGGTTGCGCCATATCTACGCGCGCTGGCAGCGCCGGGCGGCGCGGCTGGGCTACCACTTCCCCGACTTCGACCAGTTCTGGGCCGAGGGCTACATCGAGCTACCTTTCGATGATTCGCAAGTGCTCTTCTCCGACTTCCGGGACGACCCGGACGAGCACCCGCTCTCGACACCGAGCGGCAAAATCGAGCTCTACTCCGAAACAATCGCCAGCTTCGGCTACGACGACTGTCTCGGCCACCCGGCCTGGTTCAGTCCCGAGGAATGGCTGGGCGGCGAGGCGGCTGAGCGCTTCCCGCTGATGTTGATCGCCAACAACCCGCGCACCCGGCTCCACAGCCAGCTCGACGTTGGCGACCACAGCCAGGACTCCAAGATCCACGGCCGCGAGCCGCTGCGGATGCACCCGGACGATGCCGCAGCGCGCGGGATCGGCGACGGCGACATCGCGCGCGTGTTCAACGACCGTGGCAGCTTCCTCGCCGGCGTTGCCGTGACCGAGGTCGTTCGGCCGCAGATCATCCAGGTCTCGACCGGCGCGTGGTACGACCCGCTCGACCCGGCGGACTTCGAGAGCATGTGCATCCACGGCAACCCGAACACCGTCGCGCTCGACCGCGGCACATCGAAGCTGGCCCAGGGCAGCTCCGGGCAGCACGCCCTGGTCGACGTCGAGCGCTGGGAGGGCGACCTGCCGCCGCTCAGCGTCCTGGCGCCACCGGCCCCAGCAGAGGGCGCAAGCTAGCGGCCGCCACGGCGGAACCGTGACGGCCGCTGGTTGGGATGCAGTTTAGCTAGCGACGAAAACCAGGCCACGCACCCAGGCTGCCGGGCCGGTACTCGATCAGCTCCAGCCCGTCGTCGTCGATAATGCCGATGCCGGGGCAGTAGAGCTTGATGCTCAGCGAGCCCGGCTCAAGCGGCGTCGATTCGACCGTCTCGAGGCACCCCTCGAACTCGCCATAGGGGACGCTGACGCTGGCTGCGAGGTCGGTGATCTCCGCCCGGTCGAGCGCCGCGCCCGGCGCGATCTCCTGGTAGTAGCGCGCGCCGAGCAACGGCAGCGACGGCATGTACAGGCCAAACTTCGCCCCATCCACCCCATCGAGCCAGGCGCCTTCGTGCCCGATGATCTCGCCATCTTCGTAGAAGTCAACCTCCTCGCCGAAGTAGAAGACACTATTGGATTCACGGCAGAGCGCGTAGTAGTTCCGGGAGACCTCGTCGAGGTCGCCGTTCACGTAGTGGCGCTCCTCGATCACCCGCGTATGCACGTCGCCGACACGCTCGGTCTTGTGCAGGACCTCGATGGCGGTACGAATGACATCGCCATCCTCTTCACCTTCGAGCACGTGCTTCGTGCCCGGTGCGAGACTGAAGAAGGCGTTCTGGCCGATCGGCGACCAGCGACAGTGTTCCGTGGGGAAGGTCGCGCTAAAGGTCGGATCGAGGTCTGCCTCCTCTTGCGCGTTTGCAGATGCTCCGGCGAGCACTCCCAGCATCACGACAGTCAAGGCGAACAGCGCCAGCCGGTGCTTTTGTGCGGCCCGCTGAAATAAACGATTCATGGTCAACTACCTCCAGGTCACATGGTCTTCCAGCCCGGCGGGACGCGAGCGGGGCCGCGGTCCGTCGCCGGGAGTACATGGTGGAGGCGCGCATCCATGTACAGACTCTGCTCCGGAGATTAAGCCGCCATGAACTCAACCCGGCAATGTCGATGAAGTCGCGGTAGTTGCTTCAATGCCCCGCTAGTCGATCAGCGTGTTGGCGAAGATCTGCCAGGCGAGGGCCGTCTTGGCAGTGAGGCTGAGGACGATGTAGGCGCGCTCGCCAAAGATGTAATCGCGCCAGCGGCCAAGCTGCTTGTACTGCAAGACCATGTTGATCGCGAAGCTGTTGAAGAGCACAAAGAGCGACGCGAAGATGATGAAAACGAAGGTCGGCACCTGGCCGGTGGACTCCGCCTCCGCGCCGAAGAGGGCGATGCCAATCGCGATCCACGGAACGGCGCCGGCTACACAGCCGAAGAGGTAGGGCGTCCAGTTCACCTCAGCGTCACCGGGCCGGTTGAAGATCTCCATGACCATGCCGAAGTAGATCATCGCGGCATTCGCGCCGAAGATTGCGACCAGCGCCGTGATGTCGGCGATGCCGGTCAGCATCGCGATCAGGACGACCATCAACGAGGCGCTGACCGAATACTCCCACCAGCGGGCGTAGTTGATGCCGCGCCCGAGATTGCGGCTGTACCACTCCCAGATCCCCGGCATGGCCATCAGCAGGTGATCGACTGCGGCCAGGAGCAGGAACACGGCGACCGCATAACCGAGCGGCAGATCCCAGATCACCTCGGGGCTACCGGGGTCGGTGACGCCAGGCGGGCCGCTGAGAAACGTCTCTGTCACGGGCAGGCTGAAGTCGTTGCTAAGCAGCACGAGGATGACGACCTGCGCCAGATGGATCAATCCGACGACGAGGTTGTCACGTCTCAAGCCTCGACCATGCGGGTTCGGCTGCCGTTGTTGTGACGCTGTCATGCGTGTTCCTTCCTGTGGCGAGTGCCTGGATACATTCCCGAAATCGCGGGGATGTACCTTCGCGGCACTTGCAATATCTAAATCTATAGTATATCTTTACTTGCAGTGGGCTTCAGTGACCGCTAACGTGGTTGGAAATCGCTGTGTACCGGGGCCAGCTCTCTTACCACCGACGCACATCTGAAGCCTGCTTTTCTCTTTCTTTAGACGGGATGCCCTTCCGCCAACTGGCCAACTCTGGCTGGCATCTCAGCAAACACCCCGGAGAGCCGCCATGCGCGACACCACCACCCCACGCACCGTTCTGCTGACCGGCGCGTCCGGCTACATCGGCGGGCGCTTGTTGCCGCGCCTTGAAGCGCGTGGCGAGCGTCTCCGCTGTCTCGCGCGGACGCCGTCCAACCTCAAGCCTCGGGTCGCGGCCGGCACAGACGTCGTCCAGGGCGATCTGCTCGACCCCGCTTCACTCGATGAGGTGTTCGCAGGCGTCGACACGGCCTACTATCTAGTCCACTCCATGGCGACCGGCGAGGATTTTGAAGAGCTGGAACGCGCGAGCGCCGAAACCTTCGCGCGCGCCGCCCGGAACGCCGGCGTCAGCCGGATCATCTACCTCGGCGGGCTGGGCGAGAGCGGTGAGTTATCGCCACACCTCGAGAGCCGGCAGCGCGTTGGCCGCATTCTGCGGGACTCTGGAGTTCAGACTATTGAGCTGCGTGCCTCGATCATCATCGGTTCAGGCAGTCTGTCGTTCGAGATGGTCCGAGCGCTGGTCGAGAAGCTGCCAGTGATGACCGCGCCGCGCTGGGTCCGCAGCAAAGCCCAGCCCATTGCTATCGAGGATGTCCTGGCCTATCTCCTGGCGGCGCTCGATGTTGAAACTGACTCCAGCGAGATCGTCGAAATCGGCGGCTCGGAGGTCGTTACCTATCAGGATCTGATGTTGGAGTACGCCCGCCAGCGTGAGCTGGGCCGGAAGATCGTGCCTGTCCCGTTTCTCACCCCGCGTCTCTCGAGTCTCTGGTTGGGCCTGGTGACGCCGGTCTATGCGCGGGTTGGCCGCCATCTCGTCGACAGCCTGCGGCATGACACCGTCGTCACCAGCCACCGTGCCGCCGAGCTCTTCGACATCCAGCCCCGCTCAGCGGCTGAAGCCATCGCCCGGGCGCTCGCCAATGAGGACCGCGAGTACGCGATGACCCGTTGGTCGGACGCCCTCTCATCGAGCGGCGCGACGACCAGCTACGGTGGCGAAGCGTTCGGCTCGCGCATCGTCGATTCGCGTTCCTTGCGGGTGCGCACGACCGTGGAGCGGGCCTTCGAGCCGATCAGTCGTGTGGGCGGGTCGGCCGGCTGGTACTACGGCAACGCGCTCTGGCGCTTGCGCGGCTTTCTGGACCTGCTGGTGGGCGGCCCCGGCTTGCGGCGCGGGCGCAGACATGTCTCGGAGATCCACCCCGGCGACACGGTCGATTTCTGGCGCGTCGAGGAATACGAGCCAGACAGGCTGCTGCGCCTGGAAGCCGAGATGAAGCTACCGGGTCGCGCCTGGCTTCAATTCGAGGTCGAGCCGGTGGAAGGTGGCACGCGCATCCGCCAGACGGCGATCTTCGATCCCGTCGGCATCCTTGGGAAACTCTACTGGTACGCGCTCTACCCGCTCCACCAGATCGTCTTCGCCCGGATGCTGCGCGGCATCGCCGCTTCGGTCAAGCCCTGAACGAGCGCTATTCGAAGCCGCCCCGCTCACCTGCCATGTCCCAGATCCGCGTCGCGAACTTGATGCCGCTCAGGAAATAGGGCACGAGCATGAACTCGTTGGCGGCGTGGCCGCGCCAGTCGGGCGGCCCGATCCCGGTCCCGGCGCTCTGGATGCCGAGCCGGGTCGCGATCCAGTGCGTCGTTCGGCCGGAGGCATCACCGGTCGGCCAGAGCAAGGGGTCGCGCTCCAACACCTCGCGCGCCGCTTCGGCAACCACGCGGGCAAAGGGCGCGTCGGCGTCGGTGCGCGATGGCTCAATGAAGCCGCGCTCGATCAGCTCGATATCTTCGAAGCCGCTATCGTCAAGGTGCTTCCGCAGCTTCTCGAGGATGTCGGCCGGGTCCTGATCCATCACCAACCGGAAATCGAGATTGACCGTCGCCGTCGAGGGCAGCAGCGTCTTCGCGCCATCGCCGACGAAGCCGGAGGCGAAGCCGTTGATGTTGCAGGTCGGCGTGAAGAGCAGCTGTTCGAGCGCGTCGACGCCGGTGACATCGTTGAGGAAGCGGTCAACGCCCAGGTCATCGTGCCAGTCGGGGTCGAAGAAGCCGGCCTCGTTGAGCAGCTCCCGCTCGCGCTCCGAAACCGGCCGGACGTCGTCGTAGAAGCCCGCGATGTTGACCTCGCCATCCGGCCCCTTCATCGAGTTGAGCGCCCAGACCATCTTCCAGGCGGCGTTGGGCACCAGCCGCGCCCGGGCCGAGTGGAGATCCTTCGAGCCGCCCATCGCCCGTAGCTGACAGGTCAACAGGCCGCTGTTGCCGAGACTGACGTGCGGCTTGTCGCCGGCCCGGTAGCCGCCGTCGAAGCCGAGCATGGCGTCGGCCGCCAGCATCTCGCGGTGCGCTTCAACGAAGCCGGGCAGGCTCGGGCTGCCGCTCTCTTCCTCGCCATCGAAGATGAACTTGAGGTTGATCGGCAGGCCGCCGGTGGCGTTCAGCGCCTTGACCGCCTGGACGAAGGCCATCACGTTGCCCTTGGCGTCGGTCGTGCCGCGCCCGACGATACGGTCGCCGAAGCGTTTTGCTTCGAAGGGCAGCGCGTCCCAGAGCGGGTCGTCGGCGTCGCCGGGCTGGACGTCGTAGTGCGAGTAGTGCAGCAGCGTCGGCGCGTCGGGCTTGGCGCTCCTGGCTTCGCCGAAGACGATCGGCTGGCCCTCGGTCGGGACGACCCGGGCGTCGATGCCGGCGGCTTGCATCAGCTCGACGAGCAGCTCGGCGCATTCGGCAACGCCCTCGCCGCTTGATGAGACCGACGGCTGGCGCACCAGCCGCTGGTACTCGGCGATGAGTTCCTCGCTGTTGTCATCGACGTATTGATAGGTGGCTGAGAGATCGCTCATGGGCTGAATTCCATTCCGCAATAGGCGCAAACTGACCCAGCCACTCTAGCATCTGCGCGCCGTACGCTGCTCTGACTCGCGGTCAGGGAGGATTTTCCGGCCGAAGTTGCGGTTTCGGGAGTGTACGTACGGCAATTCGGCAGCGATTCCCAACCAATTTCGAAATTGGGGTCAAAAACATGCAACCACTATGGGACCTTGGACGTATATATAAGTAGAGAGAGTCCCCACCGTCGATTTACTCTCTCTGACACACCAGTGGAGTGTTAGAACTCCACCCCTCCCCTTCCTTTTACGGGCCGGATCGCCCCAAAGATCCGGCCCGTAGCCTCTTAAATAGGGGGTAGGGGATAGGTTCTAGGGGATAGCAGACAATACGGACTGCATTCCCGGTCCACTACAAACTACATACTCCAACCTACAAACCCACACTTGACCGCAAGTCAAGTGTTGCCCCGCGCCGCCTTGTTGCCGTATCGTTATGGGTGCTAAACTCACTGGCAAGTGTACGTACAGTGCTGTGGAGGAGTTATCCACAGCATGGCGCACGGCTCGAAAGGCGAGGGCATGGCAATCGAGCAGCAGGCTGATGCACGCTTCGAACAGGTCTGGCAGGCGGCTCTGGATGACCTCCAGGGACAGGTGTCGCGCGCCAACTTCGAGACCTGGTTGCGGGCGACGACGCTTGTCGACCTCGACCGCGACAACGCCGTCATTGCCGCGCCGAACACCTTCACCGTCCAGCAGCTACGCTCGAAGTTCGACCGGCAGATCTCCGACGCCATCGCAACGCTGATCAACCGCCATGTCGAGATCGACTATGTCGTCCGCACCGCCGTCGGCGAGCACTACCACCGCACGCCGAAATCGAAGCCCAAGCCGGTGCCGCCGGCCGCCCGCCAGCGTCAACAGACCCCGGCCGCGCCGACGCCGTCGCCACAGACCCAGCAGATGGAGCTGGTCGCGCCGTCGCGCCACGGCCTCAATCCCGGCTACACTTTCGAGAGCTTCGTCGTTGGCGGCTCGAACCGGCTGGCCCACGCCGCCGCGATGGCCGTCGCCGACGCCCCGGCCGGCGCCTTCAACCCGCTCTTCTTCTACGGCGGCGTCGGCCTCGGCAAGACACACCTGCTACACGCCATCGGCCACCGGGCGATGGATCAAAATGCCGATGTTGAGGTGCTCTACGTCTCTTCCGAGCGCTTCACCAACGAGCTGATCAAGTCGATCATGAGCCAGAAGACCGACGAGTTTCGCTCGCGCTACCGCTCGATTGACATCCTGATGATCGACGATATCCAGTTCATCGCCGGCAAGGAGAGCACCCAGGAGGAGTTCTTCCACACCTTCAACGAGCTCTATCAGTCGGGCAAGCAGATCGTCATCTCCTCCGACCGCCACCCGAAGACGATCCAGACGCTCGACGACCGGCTGCGCTCGCGCTTCGAGGGCGGCCTGATCGCGGACGTCTCGCTGCCGGACGTCGAGACGCGCACGGCCATCATCCGCCGCAAGGGCGAGATGCTCGGCGTCGACGTGCCGCACGACGTCATCGAGTACATCGCCCGCCGGGTGCAGTCGAACATCCGCGAGCTGGAGGGGGCGTTGAACAAGATCATCGCGATGGCCCAGCTCTTCAACCAGCCAATCCGGATGGACATCGCCGCCCAGGCGCTGGCCGACACCGAGCTGGAATCGCGCCGCTCCGAGATCACGCCTGACCGCATCATCGCCGAGGTCAGCACCCACTTCGACGTGACGCTGGCCGAGCTACGCGGCCGTGGCCGCAGCAAGCAGATCGTCCTGCCGCGTCAGATCGCGATGTACCTCATCCGCGACGAGACGGGTTCTTCGCTGGTCGAGATCGGCCGCTACCTCGACAACCGCGACCACTCCACGATCATGCACGGTGTCTCCAAGATCGAAGACACCCTCACCACCGACACCGCCCTCCGCCGCCACATCTCCGACCTCCGGGAGAAGCTGTACGGGGAGTCGTAGTTCTCGACTACGAGCGCCTCCGAGTGCGGTCCTCTCGGACAACTGTAGTCGAGGTCAAAAGTCAGTATGACTCGACCCTCTTGAATAGCAATCCTAGCTACTTCAGTGTCCGTGAGGTGCCCCTGGCCACGACTGATGAGGCTTTCGGCGTCGTAGCCGAATCGATCGACGAGAAACTGACTCGTGCGAGGGGACATATTCGCATCGAGTAGCAGCCGGCGGGACACGAATCAGGATGCTCGCACAAAGACATCTTGTCGATCCACATGGTCTTCAGCGAATGCCAGGGCAGCCTTGATATCCGCAACTGTAAGGTTCGGATAATCCTCGATGATTTGCGCGAAGGTCCGGTTATGGGCAATGAGATTGAGAATCAATGATACGGGAATTCGCGTACCGGTGATCACCGGTTTCCCGACAAGAATGTTTGGATCAATGGTCACTCGATCGTGGTAGTTCCCAGTGTTGCTTGCCATGTAGATGTCCTCCTACCATTGATTCTATCGCCAAGGGCCAGGGAATCACCGACCACTCCCATGATCAAGCAAGGCGTCTCCTAGATCAAGGACACTCCCGCCACCGACGTGTTCACCAGCGGCTGCAACGGCCCTCCATGGTCCATGCGTAACAGCGATACAATTGAGGTTCTCGTAACAGTGGAGGGATGATCCCGACATGCATGTAGCTTCATTCGTCAGGTGGAAATCCATCGCCGTCGCGGTGGCCCTGGTGCTGATCATCACCGCCTGCAGTCAAGGCCCGCAGTTGTCCAGGATCGAAACCGACGGCCCAGATGGCCAGACGATCTACTTCCTCACGAAGTCCGGTGGAGGCAACGTGAACGAGACCAGCCTGGTCGGAGAGCTCCAACTCAACGACGGCTGCTTTCAGATCGCGATGGATCAGATCCACGACTCTCAGCCACTGAACATCATCTGGCCAGAAGGATTCGCCGTCGGCGTCGGCGGCGACGCAATCGAAATCCGCGACGAGCATGGCCGTATTCTTACCCAGGTCGGTCAACGAACACTGCTCAACGGTGGGAACGGCAGTCAGTCATCCGAGCGCCACAGCGAGTGCGAGGGATCGTTCTGGTACGCGGGAGAAGAGGTCATGGCCGGGGACGAGATTCCGGCGGTGTTCGACTAGCTCATTCGGCGTTGGTGATTCGGTAGACTTGAGCTATCAGACATGAATGGCAACCGATGATGACTATCGACTATTCCAACCACTGCTTCACCGCCTCAGAGCTGGCTTGGCTCACGGGGATCAGCGAGGAACAATTCCGACACTGGACCGCCACAGGCATCATCCGTGCCAGTGATCGTGATGGGTCAGCAGAGCAAATAGGCAGGCTCTTCACGCTTGCCGACCTCGTCGCTGTGCGGGCCGTGAAGGAATTGCGTGAGCAGGGCGTGCCGCTCTCAGGGCTACGGAAGATTCAGGACCGGGTCGCGGAACAGCTCGACAGCGCCAGGTTGCGGATGGGCGATGATCCGCAGGTTGACCTCGAACCGGCCCGGTTGGTCGATGAGGGCTCCGGCTCGGAGCCGATTGATGTCATCCAGATTCTGAACAGGCTCGTCTGGAAGATCGAACACAGCCGCGAGCTGAAACACCAGATCGGGCGAATCGAGCAGAATCCCGACGTGCTTGGCGGGGAGCCGGTTGTCGCCGGAACGCGGGTGACCGTCGACGCGATTCAAGCGTTCGCGCATGCCGGCTGCACAATCGAGGGTATCCGCGAGGAATATCCGGGGCTGACGCCGGAGGACGTTCAGGCAGCGATCGACTTTCCCGCCGGACACTGTAGCGCGGCAATTGCCGGTTGACCGCGCCGGAAGAGTTGCGCCTGCTCGCCGACGAGGATGTACCACAGAGAGCCATAGATTTCTTCCTCACGCGTGGAGTCGACACCGTGCTCTCGCGCGAGGCAATTGGCCGCGGACGCACAGATCATGAGGTCGCGCTTCTGGCACTCCGACACAACCGCATCGTTGCAACCCGCAATGTTCGGCACTTTCGCAGGCTCTCCCGTATGGCGAGATTCGAGCAACTGAGCTATCTCGGCATCGCTTGCAGTCCCGAGTTAGCCCACATACGCCTTGCAGAAACCTTTGATGTGATCGTCATGATGGCATCGCGCTTTGCCCGGTTGGATCGACCATTCAACATGGAGATCGGCAGCGAGACCTTCAGTCTCAGAGACCGGTCTGGCTAGCCGCTGCGGCCACCACTCAAGTGAGCATGTGACATCCGCCGCGCCAGGGGGTATCCTGCCCGGCGGTATGATGGAAGCGGCGTCTCAACCCACGAGTGCAAGAGATCCGAACAACGCGCCGGCGCCGGAGGTGTCGCTGCGGGTGATGGCGCCGCTCTGTCTGGCGGCGTTCGTCGGGGTGATGAACGTGCTCGGGCCGGCCCCGTTCCTGGACGAGCTGGCCGATGATCTCGACTCGTCCGTGCCGCTGGTTGGGCAGGCGGTGTCGATTGCCCTCTTCACGGCGGCTTTCGTCGGGCTCGTCGCCGGGCCGTTGGCGGACCATGCCGGGCATCGCAAGATGCTGCTGGTCGGGATCATCTGCGCCGGCCTGAGCGCGCTCGGGACGGCCGTCGCGCCGGGGTACCTCGCGTTCATGGCGACCCGTGCATTGGGCGGCTTCGGCAGCTCGATCTCGATTGGCGTCACCTTCGGGGCGGCGGCTTCGCTCTACTCCGGGCCGGCGCGGCGCAGGGCTTTGAGCCTGATCGGAGCGTCGCTCTCGCTCGGGACGGCGCTGGGACCGCTGATGCTGACAACCGTCAGCACCGCCTTCGGCTGGCGCGGCGCATTCGGCCTGATGGTCGGGCTGGCGGCAATCGGATTCCTGCTGCTGTTGGCCGTCTTCCCGGACGAGGACGAGCACGGCAATGGCCGCTTCGCGCTCGGGCAGATTCTGGATTCCTACCGGCCGCTGTTGCGCGATCAGCCGATGTTGTTGATCTACGGCGTCTGGGCGCTACGGGCGATCGTCTGGATCGGCATGCTCGGCTTTCTTGGCGCGTTCTTCGCCGAGGAGCATGACTACGGAACAGAGGCCGTCGGTTTCGTCTTCCTCATCGCCGGTGGTGGCTACTTCGTTGGCACGCTCATTGCCGGCGGGCGGTTCGGCGACTACAACCCGAGGGCCCAGGCGGCGCTATCGATGCTGGGGTTGGCGCTCGGCACGCTGCTGGTGTTCATCACGTCGTTGGGACCGCTGCTGGCGCTCGCCTGCCTCGGTCTCGCGGCAGTCTCGAATGGCGTCTTTCAGGTCGGGGTGATGACGATGGCGGCCGACCGCAGCCCGACGGGCCTCTCGACGACGATGGTGTTGACCGAGACGGTGCTGAGTATCGGCGCGGCTATTGGCGGCGCGTTGAGCGGCGTGCTGCTCGGAGTCGGCGGATTCACAGCAATGGGCGCGGGCCTTGCCGTCATGGGCTTGCTCGGCGCGGCCGCGATCCAGCGCCGCCACGGCCGGCTCTCGATCCCGCCGGCTGCTCAACCGACGTAGTGGGTGCCGAGGAAGCGCATCTCCGGGAACGCGTGCGCCAGATCGCGCCAGAAGAGATCCGCCAGCATCGGCGGGTAGGCGGGCACAGCGGCGATCTCGTCCCGCGTCATGAAGCGGGCAGCGATCACATCCGGATCATCAACCGCGATGCGCCCCTCGACCTCTCCCGCCAGCACATATAGCTCGATCTGCCGGACTGGCCGCTCGCGTGCGCCGGGATAGCTCAGGCGGTGGACGACCTCGTGGACATAGATGACGCGCTCGGCGGACACGGCCAGGCCGGTCTCCTCAAGCAGTTCGCGTTCTGCGCCCTCCAGCACCGACTCGTCATTTTCGAGCCCGCCGCCGGGGAAGTTCCAGTAGCGCCCGGTCATACCGCCAACCGCTGGCCGCGACTCCGGCGCATGTGCCTCGACCATTAACACCCTGTCGCCGTCGGGCACGACAACCGATGCGCGTATGCGATGGAACATACGATCCCCATTTCGCAACTTCCCAGTAACGGCCGATGATCGATGCGGCTACCTCCGGACAGGCAACGGCGTCACTGGCTGCGCATCACATCACCAATGCATAGAGTCGCAGAACCTGTCGTCACCAATCGGAGAACGCGCGGTGATGCCGCCTTCGCAACCCGTTGGAGTGCTAGTCTACCCAGAGAACGAGCCCAGACCAGAATGAACAGCGAGTACGACAATGGCGTCGGTGATCTCGGTCGAGAACCTGCAAAAGAGCTACGGCTCTGTGGTGGCCGTCGAGGATGTCTCGTTCAGTGTCGAGGCGGGCGAGATCTTCGGCATCCTCGGACCGAATGGCGCGGGGAAGACGACGACCGTCGAGTGCCTCCAGGGTCTGCGAGAGGCGAACGGCGGCACGCTACGCGTCTTCGATCTCGACCCACAGACCCAGACAGATACGTTGCGCCGGAGGATCGGCTCACAGCTCCAGGACTCGGCGTTACCCGGCCGGATGAAGGTCGAGGAGGCATTGCGCCTCTTCGCCGCGTTTGCCCACAATCCCGTAGATCCCGATGAGCTGATTGCCCGCTGGCGGCTGGAAGCGCAACGCGATCAAGCCTTTGATAGTCTCTCCGGCGGGCAGCGGCAGCGGCTGTTCATCGCCCTGGCGTTCGTCAACGCCCCGGAGCTCGTCTTCCTCGACGAGCTAACCCAGGGGCTCGACCCGCAAGCGCGGAGGGCGACCTGGGAACTTATTCGGGAGATCCGCGAGCAGGGCACGACCGTCGTGCTGGTGACGCACTTCATGGACGAAGCGGAATACCTCTGCGACCGGTTGGCGGTCGTCGATGGCGGCCGGGTCATTGCGCTCGATTCACCACAGGGCCTCATCAATAGTCTGGAGCTTCCAGTAGTCGTGCGCTTCTCAACCGAGGCGGAGGATCTGAGCTGGTTGGAGGAGCTGGAGGTCGTGGACCAGCTCTCACGCCGCGAGGCTGCCGTGGAGATACAGGGAACCGGCCCGGTCCTGGCGCTGGTTGCCGCAGAGCTGGTGGCGCACGGCATCGTGCCGGCAGATCTCCGCGCCGACCGCCCGACGGTCGAAGATGCCTTTCTGGCACTCACCGGCCAAACGATACGGGGTTAACCGCAATGCGTGGCTACCGGGCGATGACCATAGCCGAAATCAAGCTCTTTCTCCGCGAGCCATTCTCGATCGTTTTCGTGCTCGTCTTCCCGCTCATGATGATGATGCTACTGTCGGCGGTTTTCGGGAACGATCAGGAGGAGGCGCAGGCGGTTGAGAACGGGATCCTCGTCTGGCGCGGCGTCACGCCGGTCAACTACTACACAGCCGCCTCGGTCGCGGTGATCATCGCAGCGCTTGGGCTGATGACGCTGCCAATCAATCTGGCCGGCTACCGCGAACAGGGCATCCTCAAGCGGCTGCGGGCGTCGTCCGTGCCCGCCTGGGTCGTCTTCAGCGCGCAGCTCACCGTCGCGCTGCTGACCTTCATTGCCGGGACGATCATCATGGGCATTGTCGCCTGGCTCGTCTACGATGCGATGCTGCCGGAGGATCCGCTCGGCGTTATCGTCGCCGTGCTCGTCGGCACCGCCACCTTCGGCGCGCTGGGGATGCTCCTGGCGACGGTGATCGGCAGTAGCCGGGCGGCGCAGGGCATCGGCCTGCTGCTCTTCTTCAGCATGTGGCTTATCTGCGGCTCGGCCCCGCCACGCGCCGTCCTGCCTTCCGGCCTGCGTGATTTCAGCGAGCTGCTGCCGTTGACTCACCTCGTCCACGCCATCCAGGACCCCTGGTACGGCTTCGGCTGGAGCTGGTCGGGCCTAGCGGTCCTCACCGCGTTCGCCATCGCGGCGGCGATCCCAGCGCTGTGGTTCTTCAAATGGGACTAGTGGTCTGTGACACATGATTTGATCGACATTCTGCGGCTTCCCGGATGACTCAACAAGCATCAAGCTTGTCATTTCGACTAGCGGGAGAAATCTCAGTGCAGCCCATCACTGGTGTTCGACTGAGATTTCTCGCACCCACGCTGTGGGTCCCCGCTCGAAATGACAGGTTCGGTACGGTTGAGTTGCCTGGCGAGGTGGGACAATCCCATCACTTCATGAGTAACAGAGCACTAGTGCTGTTTCGGCGTGGGTGCGACGAATCCGCTGCCGCGGTCCTCGGTGTTATCTGGTCTCAGATCTCGTTCCGAATGGCAAGGAATGCAAGCGCGGGGATTCGGCATCTTGCACGCGCTCAATGCCGAGGTGACGAAATCGTGGGAACGCTCGTTCAAGGTCACTCCAGATAACGTCGCGGTCGTGCCAGGGCGCGAGGTTGTATCCGGGTCGATCAGCTGAGCTGAGATATGCAAGCCCGGTTATCGCGTCCTCGTGGGTAACATGGGGGTGTCCGGTAATAGCGCGTGCAGCCACGATGAACTCGATTTGAAAGAACGGCTCAAACGGATTGACGTATTCCTGCACGTAGACGATTCGATCAGGCTCAACTTCCAAGCCCGTTTCCTCACGGGCTTCGCGGATCGCGCACTCGTACAGCGATTCTCCCGCTTCAAGCCCACCGCCGGGTAGCTGCCAGAAACCAATCCGATCTGGGTCGATGTCGATGTCGGCTATGCGTGCCTCGGCCGTCTCGCGCACGAATAGCAGCCTGTTCTCGCTCACGAGTAGCAATGAAACGCGAATCCTTTGCACTCAGGCGCCTTCCTTTAACGTGATGCTCGCGCATCCGGCCCGCTACACGCGTTCACTGAACCAGTCGACGATGCGGGTGAGGAGGTCGCGGACGTGCTCGCGCTCGCGGAAGCCGTGGGGCTCGCGCGGGTAGACGACGAGCTCGGTCTCGACGTCGCGCTCCTTGAGGCCGCGCCACATCTCGTAGGCCTGGCCGACCGGGCAGATTGGGTCGCGCTCACCATGCAGGAAGAGCGTCGGGGTCTGGACGGTGTCGAGATTGTAGACCGGCGAGCGGAAGGTGTAGAAGCCGTCGGCGTTGTACGGATCGGTTCGGTTGAAGGTCTCGTCCCAGCCCTGGATCGTGCTGACGCCGTGGAACGAGGTCCAGTTGGTGATCGACGCGCCGGAAACGGCGGCCTTGAAGCGCGGCGTCTGAGTAACCGCCCAGGGCGTCAGATAGCCGCCGTAGCTCCAGCCGCCGATGCCGAGCCGGTGCGGGTTGGCCCAGCCCTGCTCGACGCAATAATCGATACCCCGCAGGACATCTTCGAGATCGCCGCCGCCGAGGTCCTTGTTGTTCAGCTCGGCGAACTCCGTCCCGAAGCCCATGCTGCCGCGATAGTTCGGGAAGAAGCAGAGATAGCCACGCTCCGCCAGCAGATGCGCCCAGCCGAGCGAGCGCGTGTCCGGGAAACCGTAGCCCGAGATGCCGGTCGGGCCGCCGTGGACGAGGACGATCATCGGCAGCGCATCGACGCCAGGACGCGCGCCGGCGGGCCAGAGGAGCAGCCCCTGAATCGAACGCTCGTCGAAGCTCCGCCAGTGGATCGTCGTCATCGTCGTGTTAACGTGGTTGGCAAGCTCATCGTCGATAGCGGTCATCGCCGCCCAGTCGATGGCGTGCTCGCCGACCCGGCCATGCTTGACCGCTGGCGGAGTGTCCGGAGTCGACACGATCAGCGCGACGTGCTGGCCAGACCGGCTCTGGGTCATCGCCGACCCGCCATAGGCGGCGAGATTGACGCGTTCGAACCAGAGCGTCTCACATGCGCCATCGAGACCCAGCCGGCAGACCGCCGCCGCACCGTCTTCGACTGCCGGAGCCAGGATCGACCCCGCATCAGCCGCCCAGAAGCATTCCAGATAGGACCGTTCGTGGCCTTCGGTAATGTTGCGCGCCTGACCTGACGCGGCATCGATCAGCACAACGTCGCCGCCGGTCATACCTTCGTCGCTGAAGATGCAGCTGATGACGGAGACCGTCGCGCCATCCGGCGACCAGGCCGGCCGGGCCAGCTGCTTGTCCGGCGCGTAGCGCGTCTCGACAGCGCCGCTCTCCAGGTCGATTACCACGAGCCGCGCGCCGTACCAGGCCCAGTTGTACGGGCTGTCTGCCGCAATCGCCGCCACCTGCGTGCCATCCGGAGACCAGGCGAACTCGTAGATCTGGAGGTCTTGCTCGGTGACGGCGCTTGTTTCACCCGAGCTGAGGTCATAGCGCCAGAGCCGGTTGAAACGCTGGTGCGCCTCGTACTCGATCCAGTCCTTGCCGTCCGCTTTGCGCTCCTTGAGCTCGTCCGGCTCGGGATCGCTCGCCAGCAGCAAGATCGACCCGTCATCCGGCGCCCAGGCAAAGCGCGAGACGCCAGCCTTGCGGCTGGTCAGCAAACGCGCCTCGCCCCAATCGCGGTCGAGCAAGCAGAGCTGATGGTGGGCGTTGCCTTTGAGCTTGCCGAGGTAGGCCAGCCGCTTGCCGTCCGGCGACCAGCGCGGGTGGCGGGCATGCGTGCCCCGCGCAGTCAGGCGGCGGTCATTCGAGACGCCCCGCGTGAGCCAGATCTCGGAGCTGCCGGCGTGGTTGCCCTTCTCGCCGACGGCGCTTGTGCGGGTGTAGGCAATCTGGTCGCCGTCCGGGTGAATCTGGGCGTCGCCCGGCGGGGTCATGTTCAGCAGATCGTCAATCGAGAGGTAGCGGGGTGCGGTCATCGTAGCGCGCCAATCGTCTCAAGCCAGTCAGCTTCCGGGGCTGAACACCGGCTGGCATCATCGCGGATTGACGGGGAATCCGCAAACGAGCGACGGGAGAGCCAGGCGGCCCTCCCGTCGTGAGACAGACGTTAGTTCAAGTGGCTAGCGGGCTTACCGCTTCATGTTCACCAGGTCCACGAGCATCTCGTCGGCGGTGGTAATCACCCGCGAGTTGGCCTGGAAGCCGCGCTCGGCCATGATCATGAAGGTAAACTGTGCGGCCAGGTCGACATTCGAATTCTCGATGAAACCGCTGCTGATCGCGCCACGGCCGTCGACCTGCGGCGTGCCGAGGTCGGCCGCGCCGGAGTTCGGCGTGTCGCGGAACATGTTGTCGCCGACCCGGAGCAGGCCGTTCGCGTTCGGGAACCGCGCGATGCCGATGGTTCCAACGAGCGAGGTCGAGCCATCATCGAAGAAGCCGGTGATACCGCCGTCGCGGCCAATCGTGATCGTCTCGAGCGCCGGTGCGGTGGCCGTCACCGGAAGCTGAATCTGCGCGCCGGTGTCGTCGAGGACGTAGAAGCCGGTTGACGGGACAACCAGAAAGCCGTCGGCGTCGAGGCTGAACGCGCCATCGCGAGTGTAATAGGTGCCGAGCGTGTCGCTGACGGCGAAGAAGCCGTTGCCCTGAATGGCAAGGTCGAGCACCCGGTCGGTCGTCAGCAGGCTGCCCTGGGTCTGGATCGTGTCGATCGCGCCGATGGACGAGCCGAGGCCAATCTGCCGCGGATTCGTGCCACCGAGCGGCGAGCCAGGCGCGGTCGGACCGCTGACGGTCTGGCTCAGGGTGTCCTGGAAATTGATCCGGGCATGTTTGTACCCGGCGGTGTTGACGTTGGCGATGTTGTTGCCAACGACGTCCATCCAGGTCTGGTGGTTTCTGAGACCCGAGACGGCTGCGAACATCGATCGAAACATGACGCGTTAGATCCTTCCTGTGCCGTAGACGCTACGGCGTATCGGCGCCGCCTCCTGCGGGCAATCCAATTCGTGTGATGTTGTCCAGGGCGTACGAGTTGCCATCGATAATCACGCGCGGCTCGCCGCTTTCGAGCGTTACCGCAGTGATGATGCCGGTGACGTCGATCCCGGCACTCTCGTTGACGATCGTCGCCTCTTTTCCGACCATCGACGCCAGCTGGCCCAGCGCCGCAAATTCGGTAAACCCCGAGAGCGCAGCGTTCAATGACGTCATCTGCTCCAGCGTGCTGAACTGCGCGATCTGACTGATGAACTGGAAGTTGTCCAGCGGCTCCAACGGGTTCTGGTTCCGCAATTGCGCGACCAGCAGTTCGAGGAACGCATCCTGCCCCAGTCCAGGCGGTTCGTTGACAATCTCCGGACCTGGGTTCGGATCGATAATCAGGTCTTGTATGCGATCTACCATGCGTTGCTCCTGACCTGTGACTGCGTGCTCATGCTTTGATGTCGACGCCGGAAACAGATGTCGGATCGTGCCTACGCGTCAACTCTTGCGCGGTCTCAGCTTCGTCGCGAGAGTCAAAACCAAGTATCGTCGCTGGGCTGGGATTCCGCCACCCGCTTTGGTCCCGGTTCTGCTCCCCCGGCAACCCTTGCCGGGCGTTGTCGCCGAGTCCCGAGCTGCTGGCCCGCTCGGCCTGGGCCGGGGCGCTAATCGACTCATCGCGTGGCTGAGTCGCGACGCTAATACCGTCAAGCTTCAGATCATGCTCGCGGAAGCGATGTTCCAGGCGGCCAATCTCCGCCGCCAGGGCTTCCCGTGCTTCGTCGTTCGCGGCCGTGATCGAGAGCGACCAGACATTGTCGACACGCTGAATCTCTACCCGCACCTCGCCCAGATGCTCGGGGTGCAAGCGCAAGCTGAAGGAAATCTCCGAACCGCCGTTGCGCTGCAAGCGGCTCACCTCGGTGGCGATCTCGAGCGCCGCCTGGCGCACGGCGACGGGCGCATCCGGGCCGGGCTGCGCGCGTTCTATCGACCGTGTGGAGAGGAAATCATCGAAGAGCGCCACCGGCGTTGCCGACGGCTCGCCGGCCGCCCGCGAAACCTGGGGAGCGCTTCCGCGCTCGGCACTGAACGTCGCGTCAGTCCCGCCGTCGTGTTGCTCGGTCATACCGTCAAACTGGCCGCCAAGCTCTGAGCCGGCGCTGACCGCCTTGATCTTGAAGGGCATGGGCTCCGGCGCATCAAGCGCATCGGCCGGCGCAGTGTCGTCGCTGGCGCTAACACGAGCGAGCTGGTCGCGTTCGCGCGGCGCGAGCGTGTTGGCGATGACCGTCGGAAGCGCCGTCAAGCGCGGCGTTGCCGCCGGCAGGTCGACTTCACCCTCGGCAATAGACTGCTCCCAGACATCGGCGATCAGCGCAACGAGATCATCGTCCGGCTCAGTCGCCAGCGAACGCTGGGTGAACTCGATCAGCCGCAATTCAGGCTGTTCGACATCCTGCCCTGGCGCAGGGTTGTCGTTGCGCGAGACGACCCGGAGCTCCGGTCCGTTGACGCTCTGGTTGCCGAAGCGCGGCGTCGCAGCTGGAGCGTCAGATGCGTCCACAGGCTGCTGCCGGCGGGTCCAGAACGGGCGTGTGCCGACCGTCTGTTCCGGAAAATCACGCGGCGCGACAGGCGGCGGCAAGATGGGCTCGTCGGCGATCAAACGGTCGGTCTGTTCAAGGGGAAATGGCGCCGGCTGCGGCGCAACCTGATCAAATTCCAGTGGCAGCTCTGTGGCAGCAACATCCCCGGTCTGCGTGACATCCACCGGTGGGGTTAGATTCTCACCGTCCGCCACCTGCGGCTGGTCAAGCGCTTCAACCCCACTCTCTGGCGTCCAGTTCTCGGTAACGACCGGAATCAGCCGCCGCACCGGGCGATAGTCGAGCTGAATGCCGCTGCCGCCGTCTTCGGTCGTATCTGCCAAGCTTCCCGCTCCCACTTCGTCTACTGCTTCCGGCGCCATTGGGGTCTGCGGCGGCGCGGGCCGGTCAATTGGAACGAGCCCACCCGCGTCGATTGCCGGTGTCGTAGCCGACACGTCTGAGCCGCCCGATTGCTCGCCCGGGTTGGCGAGCCGGGCAAGCAAATTCCGGATCGCCGCCGTGTCACTGGCTGTGCTCGCGTCAGCGAAGGCCACTCCGCGCTCGCCGGTCTGCTGACCGTCCGACGCACTCTCAAGCAATGGCAGTGAATTCGTGCCGACTTCGCGGGAGAGGCGGGAGTGTGATGAGAAGGCGAAGGCGCTGGCATCGCCGGAGATCCCGGCCGGAGCGCTTGCGCTTGCGTCGACATCTGTGGTGGAGGGTTGGCCGTGCCGCAGTTGCAACGGCGGCGACTGGTTGAAGGCTGGCGACGGTGTAGCGGCAAGCGTTGCAGCCAGGGCCATGGCCGTCTCGAAGTCCACGCTGCCAACGGCGCTCTCACCGTCGTGCTTGTGGGCTTTCCGGCCGGAGCGCGCTGGGCCGGTTGTCGTTCCGGCATCCTGCGCGACCATTCCCAGTTGAAACAAATCCTGCACGCTACTACGCATCCTTGCTCGTGCCTGCATCCCATACCGACTACGTGCCCGCCCGAATGATGTTGCGCTCGATCGCCAAACGGCGACTAACGAGGCTGCTCAAGGTCGAGTACCGCAACTGCGTTTCGGCCAGCAGGGCCATCTCGCGTTCGATATCGACACTGTTGCCATCGTTGCGGTAGCTGACAGTGTCGAACTTGCTGACAACCGGTTCGACCTGGTCAAGCCCCCGCGGGCCTGCTGCGAGGTGCGCCGGGTTGGTCGTTGCCACCTGCACACCGCGCCGCTCCAACATCTGCTCTTCGACCGCCGCTGCGAGCTGCGTCTCAAATGAGACCTGCGTCGCCTTGTAGCCTGGCGTGTCAACGTTTGCGATGTTGTTGGCCGTCGCCTGCTGTCGCATGCTCAGGCCGTCGAGCGATTGTTGGAGAACCTCGGTGGCTTCAATTCGCGCCACAGTCGTTCCTCAACTTTCCTTTTCAAGCGTATGCCACTGTGCCTGCGGAACTAAAGCCACCGTGGTCCTGTTACGCCCCCACCGTGAGTCTGCACTCGGGCTAGGACCGGTCCTGGTACTGCTCATAGAACCCCAGTACCGTTGGCACGTATTTCTGCGTTTCGGCGTATGGCGGGATGCCCTGATATTGCTCCACCGCGCCCGGCCCGGCGTTGTAGGCCGCCAGCGCCAGCGCGACATTGCCGCCGAAGCGTTCGAGCATCGACGTCAGGTACTGCGTGCCGCCCTGGATGTTTTGAGCCGGGTCGAAGGAGTCGGTGACGCCCAGCCCGGCAGCCGTGCCGTCCATGAGCTGCATCAGCCCCTTGGCCCCGGCTGGGGAGACGGCATTCGGGTTGAAGTTGGATTCCGCCTGGATGACCGCCGCGATCAAGGCCGGCGGGATGCCCGCCGAACGCGCCGCCGAGTCGATCAGATCGCCAAAGGGCAGCGTCGACGTAAGCGGCCCGGAGCCATAGCTGGCGCCGGGGCTGACGACCGGGCTGGAGCCACCCAGCGCATTCGCCAGGGTGTCAGAAAACGATGACGAGCCGCCCGCAGCATTCGTCTGCGAGCCGCGCAGCCAGCCGCCAACCTGTAGCTGGCGGGCTGCGATTAGTTGCTGTGAGACGCGCGAGAGGTCGAGTCCTGATCCTTCCATGGTGCATCCCCCGCGGGGCGCAGTCCTCGCGCTGCTCCCATTTCCCGCGCAAACGCCGCTGAAGCCAGCTCGTCGAGCATGCGGTCTTCTTTCGCCTGCTGCTCGATGACGAACCGCTTGAGATCGCGCTCACGCAGTTTTTCGATGGCCTCTAGATCGATCCGGCACTGGACGACGACATCGCGTGACTCTCGTAAGTCACGTTCGGCGGCGCGCAGCTTGGTCCGGAGCTCCTGTGATTCGTGGTTCAAGACGCCGTCGTACCCGCTGACGGACTCCAGCGCCTGGATATCGATTGACGGCTGCACCTGGAGCGCGCCGAGGTAGGTCTTCATCTGCCCGCGCCGGGCGGCGATGAACTCCAGCCCCTGCTCGTATTGAGCGACCGTCGCCTCGTGCCGCGCCATGATCTGTTCGGCATCCTCAACCAGCTTCTCGCGATGGTCGAGCAATGCCTGCAAGCGGAAGACGAAGCCGCGCGGCGCGCTCATCGCAGACCGCCGATCTGGGTCAGCGGCGCATCGTCAGGCGCGTTCAGAATGCCCTCGATACGCTCCAGACTCCTCGGGATCGGGGACAGGTCGTCCGGCGTCTGCTGGAGAAATGCCTGGATCTGGCCCATCAGCCGCACCGCCCGGTCGATCTTCGGGTTCGAGCCGGCGCTGTACGCGCCAATGTCGATCATGTCGCGGGCATGGTGGTAGGTCGCCATGATGTGCCGCAGGTCATCGGCCAGCCGGTAATGCCGCTCGTCGACAATGTCCCGCATGACACGGCTAACGCTGCCCAGCACGTCGATGGCCGGGAAGTGGTTCTCGTTGGCCAGATCACGCGACAAATAGATATGGCCGTCGAGGATACCGCGCACGGCATCGGTGACTGGCTCATTGAAATCGTCGCCGTCGACGAGGACGGTGTAGAACGCGGTGATACTGCCGACCTCGCCCATACCTGCCCGTTCGAGCACCTTCGGCAGCAGGCTGAAGACCGACGGCGTGTAGCCGCGCGATGTCGGCGGCTCGCCGGCTGCCAGGCCGATCTCGCGCTGGGCCATCGCCAACCGCGTGACCGAGTCCATCATCAGCGCCGTCCGCTGGCCGGCGTCGCGGAAATGCTCGGCAATCGAGGTCGCGACCCAGGCCGCCTTCAGACGCAACATCGCCGGCTGGTCGGAGGTCGAGACGATCACGACCGAGCGCGACAAGCCCTCCGGGCCGAGGTCGTTCTCAATGAAGTTCCGCACCTCGCGGCCACGCTCGCCGATCAGCGCGATGACCCGGACATCGGCTTCGATGTTGCGGCAGATCATCCCGATGAGCGTGCTCTTACCGACGCCGGAGCCGGCGAAGATACCCATACGCTGCCCCTCGGCGCAGGAGATGGCCGTGTCAATCGCCCGGACGCCGGTCTGGATCTGCCGCGAAATCGGCTGCCGGCCAAGCGGGGAGGGTGGATGCAGCGACGGCTCGTAGGTGTGCTGCACCCGCAGGGGTCCCTTGCCGTCAATCGGGCGGCCAAGGCCGTCCAGCACTCTACCGAGCATCGCATCGCCGACCGGCACGCGGAAGGAGCGACCGGTCGCTGTGACCCGGCTCTCGGGACCAATCCCGCGTACATCGGTCAACGGCACGAGGACGAAGCGGTCGCCCCGGAAGCCGACGACTTCAGACGGGATGCCATCGCGCGCGGTGTCGCCGTGCGAGCGGCGCGGGTGAATATGGCAGAGCTCGCCGATGCTGACATCCAGCCCCTCGGCTTCGAGCGCGATGCCGACGGCCTCGCGCACGCGGCCCTCGCGGCGCGCGCCGGGGATATCAAGCAGCGCATCGTGGTATGGCCGGAGGTTGACGGCGCTCATCGGGCTACCCACTCTCGCCACGGTCGCGCAAGGCGTCAACGATCATCTGCAAACGCGCCTGGGGGCTGAAATCATAGATCGCGCTGCGGGCGACGATCTCGCAGCCGCCCGGCTCGACCGAGCGGTCGGGCACGATCTCGACCTGGACGCCCTCGGCCTGCTGCCACTGCTCGATCCAGGGCGTCGCCAGCATGAGATCGTCAGGATTCAAGAGGACGGTCGTAACCTCGCTGGAGGTGAGCAGATCCAACCCATCGCGCACACGCCGCTCGATGGCGTCCTCAGAGGGCTGCTCGCCGGTGGCCTCGTGGGCGATGGCGACGGCCAGCTCGAAGAGGTCCTTCTCGGCAGCCTCGACAATGCGTTCCTGATCGACTGCCGCCTGGGCGACGATCTGGTTGAAGCGTTGAAAGCTCGCATCGACGAGCGTCTCGAATTCCGACTGCAGCTCCTGGCGCGCCTGGGCCAGCGCATCGGCGTACATCTGCTCCCGTTGCGCCTCGATCTGGGCCTGGGCTTGCAGGTGCATCTCTTCAATCTGGCGCTGTGTCTCGGCCAGCAGCGCGCTGGTATCGGGCGCGGGCTCGACATGGGTTGCCGCGCTACGCGCCGGCGCAGCCGTGTCATTGATGAGCCGGACCGTCTCACTGACGTTGGACCAGTCACGGACGAGTCGGGTGCTCCTAGACAAGAACCTCTCCTCCCCGTGAAATGATGATCTCTTCCTGGTCTTCCAGCCGCCGCACAATCGCCACGATGCGAAGCTGCGCGTCCTCGATGGTGCGGATACGCGCCGGTCCGGAGATCTCGATCTCCTCGCGCAGCATCTCGGCCGCACGCTGGGACATGTTCGAGAAGATGTGTTCCTTGAGATCGTCGCGGGCCGCCTTAAGGGCCAGCGCCAGATCCTTCATCTGGACCTCGCGCAAGACGCGCTGGACCGAGCGCGCATCGAGGTTGATGATGTCCTCGAAGGTGAACATGAGCTTGCGCACCTCGTCGGCAATCTCGGGATCCTCGTCTTCGAGCCGGTCGAGGATCTCGCGCTCCGTCGAGCGGTCGACCGACGACAGCACATCGACGAGATACGCCGTGCCACCGACCGTCGTGAACTCCTGGGAAATAACCGACGACATCCGCACCTGGAGAATCTCTTCGACCCGGGCGACGATGTCCGGCGGCGTGCGGTCCATCGTCGCGATGCGCAGCGAGACATCGACCTGCATCTCTTCCGGAAAGCTCGATACGACCTCAGCCGACTGGTTCGCCGGCAGGTGCGAGAGAATCAGGGCAATCGTCTGCGGCTGCTCGTTCTGGAGGAAGTTCGCGAGCTGCCGGGGATCGGAGCGCTTGAGGAACTCGAAGGGCTTGGCCGGGATCGTCTGGCCGACCTTACGGAGGATGTTGTCGCCATGCTCCTCGCCGAAGGCCTGGTGGAGCATATTGCGGGCGTAGTCCGCGCCGCCGGTCGTGATGAAGCTGTGCGCCAGCGCCATATCGTAGAGCTCGCGAAAGACATCCTCTTTGGTGTGGTCGTCGATCTGCTCCATCCGCAAGATCTCGCGGGTGATCGACTCGACCTCGTCCGCGCGCAGGTGCTTCATTACCTCGGCCGAAACCTCGGGTCCGAGGCCAATAAAGAGCGCGGCGGCCTTCTGCTTACCGTGGAGCGCGTTGGCGTTAGACATCGACATCAGGAGTTATCCTCAGACAACCAGGAACGAACGAGCGCGGACAACTGGGCCGGGTCGTTCTCTGCCAGCCGCAGGATCTGCTGGCGGCGCGCCGACGGGTTCGCGACCGTCTCGTCGAGCTCAACCGGGGCAACTTCTTCCATGCGGAAGTCAATCTGCGGTCCGCCTCCCGCGGGCCCCGCTGCCGCCTGGGGTGTGAGGTCTCCGAGCACAACCGGCGCAAGAACGGCTTCCTCATCCGTCTTCGACAACATCCGGTAGAGCAGGAAGAGCAGCACGGCCGGGATCAGGATCATCAGGGCGATCGTGACGAGCGGGAGATACTGGTCGATCAGCGAGGGTGACGGGAGATCGATCTCCGAAAGCAGACCCTCTTCGCTGAACGGGACCGCGGCAACCGTCATCTGATCGCCGCGCGCATCTTCCAGTCCAACCGCGCTACGCACGAGATCTTCGATCGTGAGGACCACTTCGGGATCGACGCGCTCTTGATCGAGCACGACCGCCACCGAGAGCTGCTGCACATCGCCAGGCGCTTCGATGATCGACTCGGAACTCGACGAGATCTCGTAATTCGTGACCGTATCACTGAAGGTATCCAATGTGCCTGCGTCGGCGACACCTTCTTCTTCCTGGTCTGTAGGAATGTTAGTGTCTGTGCCCGGTACCCCGCCAGCCCCGTCGGTACTATTCGTCGATGACCGTAATGTCTCCTGCTGGCTACGGATCTGCGGCTCCAGGCCATCCGGCGAGTAAGTCTCGTTCTGGACGGTGCGCTGATCCCAGTCCATCACCGCGCTTACGGTGACCGATGACCCACCGGGCCCAACGACGCGCTCGACAATCTCCTGGATCGACCGTTCGAGCCCCGATTCAAAGGCGCGCTGGGCGGTGAACTGATCGTCCAGACCGGTCAACGGCGCTTGCGCGACGGCTGCGCCATCCCAGAGCATCGAGCCATCGGTGCTGACGATCGTGATGTCCTCCGGCACGAGCCCTTCGACGCTGCCGGCGATGAGGTTGCTGATGCCGACCAGCTGGTCGGGCGGCAGCGACGCGCCGGACTTCAGGCGCAAGACGGCCGAGGCCGTCGTCGGCTGTTGGTCGTCGATGAAGACCGTCTCCTCCGGCATCGCGATCATGACCCGCGAGCTCTGGACGGCGTCGAGCCGGTTGATCGTCCGGGCCAGCTCGCCTTCGAGCGCCCGCTGGTAATTCACCCGTTGCTGGAAGTTCGTCGTGCCGAAGGAGGTGCTGTCGAAGATCTCGAAGCCAACGGTGCCACCCTCGGGCAAGCCATTGCTGGCCGCCATCAGCCGCGCGTCGGCCACATCGTCTGACGGCACCCGGATCGTCGAGCCATCCGACGAGACCTCGTAGTCGATGCCGTTGTCACGCAAGATATCGACAATCTGCGCAGCGTCCTCGGTCTGGAGGCCGGAGAAGGCCACCTCCATGCGGGTCGGTTCGCTGCGAGTCGCGAAGAAGAGCACGCCGGCAATTGCCGCGACCAGCAGCCCGGCAGCGGCGACCTGCATCCCGGGACTCATCCGCCCGACAAGCTCACGCACGCGCTGGAACTGGTTGGTTATGCCCTCATTCATCGTCGCTCACCTGCGCTTCATCTCGTCGCAATCACTACTGATTCAACCTGGCTCCAGGGCCCAGATTCATCGCACGAATCCCTAATCCCTAATCCCTAATCCCTAATCCCTAATCCCTAATCCCTAATCCCTAATCCCTCACAAGCTAGACCTGCATCGAGATGATCTCGCGGTAGGCCTCCAGCGCCCGGTTGCGGATCTGGAGCGTCATGTCGACGGCAATCGACGCCTGCTCCATCGCGAGCATGGCCGAGTGGATGTCGACATCCTCGCCGAGCGCCATACGCGTCGCGTACATGTCGGCGTTGGCCATCGAGGCCTCGACATTGCCGACCGCCTGGGCTGTCACCTGGACAATATCGTCGAAAGGCGAAGCCGTCTCGCCGGCCTTCGGGGTCATGCCAGCGGTCGAAATCGCCCCGCCTGCCCCTATTCCGGTTCCCTGTGGTGGTGTCAGTTGCATCGTCTACTCCTCTGGCCCGCTCACGACAACCGGGGGGCCGCAGCGGTCTAACGCGCGATATCGAGCGCCTGCATCGCCATCGCTTTCAGCGAGTTCAGGACGGTGATATTCGCTTCATAGGCGCGCGTCGCCGACAGCATGTCGGTCATCTCAGTCACAACGTCGATATCCGGTTGCAGGACGAACCCGTCCTCGTCAGCGGCCGGGTTGTCCGGGTCGTAGACAAGCTCGAGCGCCGCGTTGTCTTCCTCGATGGCCGAGACGCGCACGCCGTTGCCGACGGCCCGTTCAGCGAGCACATTGTCGAAGGCGCTCACCCGGACGATATCGCCGGTGTCGGGGTTTGTCGTCTCGAAGCGCACGCGCTTGCGAACATACGGGCCGCCATCCTCGGTCTCGAGGGTGTTGACGTTCGCGATGTTGCTTGCGATAACATCCATACGAACGCGCTGGGCGCTCAGACCGGATTCGCTCAGGCGCATGCTCTCGAAGAGACCCACGGTCGTTCCTCTCGGATACCATCGTACGTACAGGTGTACGTACACTCATTATAACAACGGTTTAGCGCCGCGCAACCTCGATTATCCGTGACAATTTGGCACGTATTGGTATGTATGTAGAGCCGACCGAGGTTGAGGCTGTGCGGGCAACCTCGCCCGGTGACACCACTCACTTTCAATCAGGAACACGGGACTAACGTTATGTCATCCTGAGCGAAGGCCTTGCGAAGCCGAAGGATCTGGCTGGCACCCGATGGCTAGCAATGCAGGGCTCGACGCATAAGAATCTCTCATTCGCTCTCGTCGCGTTGGCCTGGTCAACTAGATCCTTCGGCTCCCACCCGCTACACGGGTACCCGCCTTCGCTCAGGATGACCAGTGCTGTTGCCAAGACAAGTGACTATGGCGCTGCCGGGCCCGAATACCGACCCGCTCTCCACCTCCGAGCGAGGCCTATGTGGTCGGTCCCAGACACACTATTCCTTCGGGAGTAGCTCGAAGGTCGCCAGCTCGGCGGGCACTGGCGGGGCGTCGGCCGGGCTATCGTGGCCGTCCGCGCCGCTGGCGTATTTGGCCTGGACAGCGCGGGTAACCCGCTTGGCCTCGGCGACATCCTCGACGTGCCGGGCCGTGACCGGGATTGCCTCGCCGGCCAGGCGCAGGACACCGTGGCCGTGGTGTTTGAAGTTCTGCGGCCAATCGCGCGTCAGCCCGCCACCGGACCGAATGAAGAGCTGGTCACCGGCTCGCGTTATCCAGATGATGACACGCGCCGGTGTCCCGGTGACACGCCCAAAGGTCTCGAACTCGATCTCTCGCTCGCGCTCGGCGGCATCGAGAATCTCGCTGCTGAATCCAGACATGGCTCGCTCCTGTCCTGCTCTCGTATGCGTCCGGGTAACACGCGGACGCCCTCTACGCTGATGGTAGAGTGTCCAGGCATCGCATGGCATAGGAAACAGGAGAAACCGTGGCAGAAACCCCACAGCTCGAAATCATCCAGATCGCCGCCGGGCCGCTCGAAACGAATGTCTTTCTCGTCGTTGAGAAGTCATCCAACAAGGCGCTCATCATCGACGGTCCGCCGGATAGCTTCGACCCGGTGACATCCGAGATCGACCGGCGCGCCTTGCAACCGGAGCTCGTCTTCATCACCCACGGCCATTGGGACCACATCGGCGACGCGGACGCGCTCCGCACACACTACGACGTGCCGCTGCTGGTACACGCAGCTGACCGGCCGAAGATCGAGGA
>JAUIIK010000040.1 GCA_030431755.1 Chloroflexia bacterium | reverse complement strand
TGCAACGATGCTCCCGGACATCATCAACTGCCCGATAGACACACTTACGACGTCATAGTGAGACGAGTGCGCGATGAATGCTGACGAGAAGGCGATTACACAGTTGCGCCACGAGCTGCGGGTCGACCACGACCGGCGGAAGCGTATTCACAGTCGCACGTTCTGGGAGAAGCGCCTCGCCATCCACCGGCGAACGCAGCCACGTATTGACGCGGTTCAAGCGCTACTGAATGATAAGCACCTCGTCGTCGAGCTTGATGGAGATTTCGGCAGCGAGGGGCCGACGGAGTGGTTGACGTTCACCGCGACGAACACCGCCCCCTGGCCGGATGAGGCATGGTTCGCGGATATGGCTTCGAAGCCGCTCCGCAATGAGGGGGAAGTCGAGTCTTACTATGTCCAACCGTTGCTCAGGCATCTCGGCTACGCGGAGCGTGAACTGTCGCTGAAGCACCGTCTCATCATCAACCATGGGTCGCAGACGAAGCACTACCAAGCAGATCTCGTTGTCTTCGACGATCAGGACAACGACGAAGCGCTACTCGTCGTCGAGGCGAAGGGGCCGAAAATCGACCTTACAGTTAGTGCGATGAGTCAGGGCCGGAGCTACGCCCAGTGGCTCAATGCGCCGTTGTATCTGGTGACAAACTCCCGGGAATTGAGGCTCTTCTACAACCCGCCAGGCCTCCAGCCGGAATGCATCTTCCAGTGCCAGCGCGAGACGCTCGAAGCAAGCTGGCCAGAGCTCGTGCACTACCTGAGCAAAGAGTCGGTCCGCGAGCTCAAGGACGAAATCCGTGACCGGCTCGAAGACATCGTCAGCCCACTCCCGTCGTGATGTTTGAGAGGTTGAGCATCTATGCGCGCATCACGCGAACGTTGGCCGCACCCAATCATCGTCTTGTTCGGGGTAGCACAAACCTCGAACCGAGACCCGCATCACAGGCACTGGACTACATAATGGACAGCTTCCTGAATCCTCGCTGTCCGCCCCGTTGCTGGGTCATGTATGTAACGCAAGGTTAGAGTGGACGGCATGAGCACACCACAATCGGGTCTGGCATGGAAGGGATGTCCGTGGTTTCACCGGACGGCGTCCGCCGCATTTGCTGCCGAATCGGTCATGCGGCTGCTAGACCCCGACCAGTTAGTCACCCCGTTTGCGTCACGGAAGCTGGAAACAATGTTTCGATTCCGTGGCGGAATGACGCTCGACATCGTTGCCGCCAAGGAAGAAGCAGACGAGTTTACGCGAGAATCTCGCCTGCTCGGTGCTTTGGTCCATAAATACGCAACAAGGGGGCGTCCAGCTCCCTGTAGCATCGAGCTTGAGCGATTCATCCTGCAACAGGCCGAAGCCGCGAATGTGCTGGAGTGGAACGAAGATCACTCCAGCGGCGAGATCCGCTTTACTGTCACATCGCAGGTACCCGATTTGCAGACCCTCCTAAAGGTTTGTCTCATCCCCGAACTCTGTGTGTCAGACGAAGAAGTCGCTCACCTGGATCGGCTCTACCAAGATCTGTGTACTCGACCGGAAACGGCCTTCTTTCAGTCACTTTCCAACAAACTGGGGGATTCGAGACTCGCTCTGTTGTTTCGCCCTCAACGCGAGTTTGGAGGTTTGGTGCAATCCTTCGAACAGTGGACAACCACAATCGATGAAGCAGATCGCGTGGACTTCGCGTTCGATACTCTTGGTCTTGAAGGGCTCGAAAATCCCGTCGTCCGACACGTCATTGAGATTGATGATGCAGCGACACACAGCAGTCAGACCGCTAAAGCAATGGATAACACACGAAGTTCTCTCTTGAGACAAAGCCAATGGAGCGTGCACCGAGTGCGTGAAGCCGACTCAGTGGCTACAAGAGAAGCGCATCTAGACGCGGTTGTGACGGCCGCACAGACAGCGATCGGCGACGACCTTCTCAACGCAGCCGATAGTCTACGGACATTGAAGCCGAGACTAAGACAAGTACTTATTGATCTCGTCGCGCTACCGGTTGCCGAAGCACAGCTTCTGACCGCAGTTGCATATCACCTTCATGCCAACCCGCAGAGACGAGCACTAACCATTGAGAATCCAACCGGCATGAATCTGGACCCGGTGATTGCATCGATTAACCAGACGCTGCGCACATTTGCTGAACTTCACGATATCAGCCCTTGTCCGCGATTGGATCCTGTGTCGGCCGAGCCAGCGGACTTTGCATACTTCGGGTTTCCATCAGCCAAAGCCTGGGAAGCGCTCGGTCGCGAGCCTGCGCCAGTAGTCATCTCTCCAGCCCCTGTCCCGGTCCAACTGCTGGAACCACTCCTGCCATCTAAGCAAAGTGCGGTTGTTGCCCAGAGTGAGGAGCGAAGGTATGGCATCGACAACTCTCTAGAGTATCTGTTACAGCAACTGTTTCGAAAGGTCGAGTTCCGTCGAGGGCAGCTAGAGGTTGTCCGGCGCGCATTGGCTATCAAAGATGTGGTCGGGCTGCTGCCGACTGGAGCTGGAAAATCGATCTGCTATCAGCTCGTAGCCTTCTGCCAGCCAGGGTTGACCCTCGTAGTTGATCCACTGGTATCACTCATCATCGATCAGTATGAGGGGCTGAGACTGCACGGGATTCACCGCGCAATCGATTTACACGGGGGCCTCAATAGGCACGAGCGCAATGATCGCTATCTGTCATTGGAGCAGGCGTGGCCCGCCTTCTCTCTCGTTGCGCCGGAACGTCTGCACATGCCCGAGTTTAGACAGCACATTGAACGGAAAGTCGTTGGGATCCCAATCGTTTATTGCGTTGTCGATGAAGCGCACTGCGTAAGCGAATGGGGCCATGACTTTCGCCCTTCCTATCTCAACATCGGCAAGGCACTGGCGGACTATTGCACAACAGATGGAGAGAATCCCCCGGTGCTTGTCGGGCTCACTGGCACGGCTTCCGAGAACGTCCTGATCGATGTGCAGCGTGAACTCCGGATCGATGACCCGGAATCGGTTGTCAGACCCGCCACCTTCGACCGCACAGAACTCGAGTTCGTGTTTCAAAAAGTGCCAGTCTCACAGCGTCGTGAAACACTGAAAGAGGCTCTACGAAGTGCCATCGATGAATTCTCTGACAACGAGTCTGACAGTGATAGCTACCCCTCTGGAATCCCAAGCGGACTGATCTTTTCTTACTTCATCAACCCAAAGGATCTTGGGACTGATCAAATCGCAAAGGACCTCTCAAGCGATCTTGGGTTAGATATTGGAATGTATGCAGGTACTAAACCACGCGGAACACCCATGAGCGATCGCGAATGGAATGCAGAGAAACAACGCCTCCAACTCGATTTCAAGCGGGGCACGAAACCGATTCTCGTCTGTACCCACGCCTTTGGCATGGGTATTGACAAACCAGATGTGCGCTTCACAATCCATGCCATGCTACCGCGCTCTCTTGAGGAGTTCTATCAGCAAGCGGGGCGAGCCGGACGAGATCAGAAGACTTCTCGATGCATCGTGATATTCACTGATGATGATCCAGAGCGTTCCGACGTAATTCTGTCGCCGGACCAGATTCGAGACGATGAGGTGGAAGATCTCAGCCATTCTGACAAATGGTGGGAAGACGACGATGCATTGCGGAGTCTCTGGTTTCACCGCAATGCATATCGCGGTCGGGAATTCGACCTAACTGCGATGAAACGCGTGATAGATTCATTTGTGACTGACAATCTTCCTACCGGCCATATTGGCCCTGAGACGGTTGACATCGCGTTCGACTGGTTGGAACGAGATCTGCCTAACGCTCCCGAACTGGAGGGAGCTCGATTCGATGAATATCAGACGATTCTCGAGAAGGCAATCTATCGACTACAAGAAATCGGTGCGATCCAAAGCTATATGAAGGACTACGCGAGAAACAAATTCTGTATTTCGCTGCGCCGTCCGACGACCGAAGACCTCTACAACTCTCTTAATGCCTTTCTCGAAAGATATCCGGGTCACGCACGAAAACGGGTGTCTCAGACCATTCCTTCCGGTATTGTTCTCGGAGATGCGATGGCCGAGTGTGCTCGACAATTGGTCGACCATATCTACGATACGATCGAGGGTCAGCGACGTACAGCTATGCGGAACATGCTGCTCGCAGCTCGCGTGGCTGTAACGCCTGATGGGGAGCGTCAATTTCGAAATAGGCTGCTGACCTATCTTGGCGAGTCAGAGTTTAGTGCCGCACTCGCCGGATTGGATCCTGATGAGATATCAGCCAGCGTTGAGCAAATTATGTCGCAAGTGTTCACGACCGGTGATTTAAGCGAACTGCTGGGAGCGTGCCAACGCAGTCGCGAAGAAGATCCAGAGAATCCGACGCTTCTGTTGCTCGAAGGTCTTGCTCTCATATCGGGCTCACAATGGCGAAATGGGGTGGAGAATCTTCGTGCCGGCTTCAACATGGGGCTACTCTCCCATGCCGATACTGAAGACCAAAAGAAACTCATCCGGGTAGTCCTTGATGCATCAATGTCGTCAGAGACGATGTCTCCAGAGGCACCGCAACACGTCCTTGAAACAGTCATGCGGGCTGAATTCTCGAAGGAGGTTCAAGTGGACGCTGCCCGATACTGTTACGAACATGCTCCTCACGGTAGCGGAGTCTGTCACCGATCGCTTGAGATCATGATGAGTTACCTTTTGGATCATCTACAAGACGCGAGACGAAAGGGGGGAGACTATGTCATCTCCTGACGAATCCCGACAGAAGGAGGTATTAGAGGCTGAGCAGTCGATACGCAGGCTCGCCCAGGAAACGCAAGAGGTTGTCAGCGCGAAAGAAGGTCTACGTCAAGTCGAGAACCTATTGCGGGAAGCAACGAATGCCGTAAGCGGAGCAGCTCGTACCGTCCGTGCATCGCGCGAACGGTTTGATGAACGCCTCGACGCCCATGAATCGAATGTTGAACACCTCAGCCATGAAATCGAGAGTCGGTTCAAACTCAGCGCAGAGCAGTTCGACACCGTGGCGAAGGAGGCACTACAGTCGGCGCTAGAGTCAGTCAATGTGGCCATAAGTTCCGTGAACACAACGCGTGATCACTTCGATACACGGATGGACACACATGATGGCCGTGTCCAAGAACTCACCAAGGAGGTTGAGAAGCGCTTCCAGCTCAGCGCTGAGCGCTTTGATGCATCTATCGACACGCTGATTTCAGTGCGTCGACGGATTGAGGAAGAGGCGGATCGGCTAGGTGCAACTCACGGAGACATCCTCGTTTCGTTGCAGAACCATCAGGAAGAGCTGATCCGCTCTCTCGAATCTAGCCGCATTGAGACTGGAGGGAAAATCGAAACAGTCAGTGGCGAAGTATCCCTGGTGAGATCACGTATCAACTACGTCGCGATCTTGCTGGCGGTAAACACACTACTAGTCTTCGTGATCTTAATCCTAATTATTGTCGGCTTCTAAGAAACAGCCTCGGCGCTAATCCTCATCATCACTTGGTACCGTTTCGAGAATTCGTGAATCTTCTAGATGACCGGGTGCTACGAGTAAATCGCATCGATCGTGTCCCAAATGGCCCATAGCCACGAGACTGAGACGGCATTGGTGAATCAAGCGAGGAAAGAAAACGTCGCGAATATGCTGCGCGAGTGCGGTTTAACGATTTCGCCACACTTTTGCAACACTTCCGAGGACATAGAACGGTTGCTAGACGCGCTCAACAACTCTCAACGATCATCATTGTACGCAGTGATTAACTTCCGCTGAATGCCTGAAGCGCAGCGAGCGACCGTGATCCCACCCTGGGTCCAACGTAGGCCGCCAAGCAGCCAGGAAATCTTGTGCTTCTATGACCTGCTCAGCTGGCGTGGTTTCAGCGCCACGGTGTTCTTGTCTCCTTAAGAGAAGAGCGGTCCCTGTGGGGCAGGGACCGCGTGGTGAGGGGAGGAGGGGTAAGAGGGTATGTGAGGGGTGAAGCGTCGCGAGGTTCTCGTTCGCTCTGCTTCGGCGCCGGCCGGCGGGGGAACCGTCCGACATCCATACTGTATAGACCGGCGAGCGCGCCGGATATTGCACATTTCACAGAAATTGGGTTAACTGCGATACAGGGCGCCTTAGCCCACCGCCAGGATACCGACGGCCAGGAGCATGACGACTAGCGCGGAGATGATCAGCATCAGGTCGTAACCGGACTCACGACGCCGCAACCCAAGCACGAGCACTACCCCGGCCAGGGCGATACTAACCAGACCAACGCCAGCCTCGACGAGGTTCGGGAGAGCGATGAGCGGGACGGAATCAGGCAGCATCGGCAGCTTGCCTTGTCCAGCATCCACAGCAGAATGTGGATAACTCTGCGGATAAGTGGATAGATTCGTGGAAAACCAGGCATTTCGATGTGTACGTACACCACGATGAAGTGGGATAACTCGGAGGGTTATCCCTGTCCGTATACGCTTCTCGTGGATGAATTTCCGGGCTGTTGACATGACCAACAACGGCTCGTGGAGATGTGGAGAAACTCTCCGCCGCCTTGTAAGTGCTGTTTTGCCTGTGCATCCGCGTCATCCGCGACTTATCCCCACTATCCCCGCCACTACTGTTTCCTACTGAATATCTCTATCTCTATTGATGATTAAAAAGGACAGCCAGGAACCATCCACAGCATATCAACCGATAACCGCCCCGGGCACGTTGAACGCCCCGTGATGCAATCCGTGTAGAACGCTCACCGAACACTCCAGACAGCTTAACTGACGGATCACGACCGTCGATCACATTCAATCCAGACGATCGCTCAGTCAGCGTCGAGTGGCCATCTCCGTGAAGGAACGAAAACCTCTTGAGATCGCTGGCCGGCTCCGGACTCACCGCGCGCTCCAGTCTCAATCCCGCGCTCGCAAACATACCCCGATGACATTAGCCCCACTCTGCCGGCTACTATCGCGATGACGGCCATGCTCGGGTTCTTCGTGGTTCTCGTCGTGCGGCTCCGGCTTCCGGTAGCTGGCGCAGGTGTCTTGCAACGGTTGCGCTGGGCACACAGGTATCATTACCGCTCAACTGCGGAACTCGCTCTGCTGCCGATGCTGGCGCGGATTCTGGTTATCAACGCATGTGGACAAGCTGTGGATAACTCGCTATCTGGGCGGCGTGCTCCAGCTCTGCGTCGTCGTGGAACGGCTCGTGCTGCCGACGGTCGCGACCGGGATGCCTGGCCAGCCGGATACATTCCTGGTAGCCGAGTGCGACGGCTGTGTCGGCTCGGTCGCCGTCGAGGAGTGGTTGCTCGGGTTGACCTTCCACTCAGCCAATCCCACAAAGCAGCTGCGAGAGCAGGGACTACGTTGCGCTGGCTGTAGACGTCGCTGACGGCAAATGATCCGCAGAGCTGCTCCTCGATGACCTGGTCTGAATCTCAGCGCCTTTGGCCTGGCCTGTTAGACGCAACCCGTTTGGTACGATGCCTGCAGGTTGGACGAGGCGACCGGCCCACTGCCAATGACATCTCAGGCTAGAACCTCGCTCCAGCATGGCCCCGTGTGCCGCACTGGCGACCCCGGCGGAAGGACCACTGACCGTGGCAGAGACACAGACCGAACCCAGGACCGCCGACGCTTCCAGCGAAGAGGTCGATATCTTTACCCTCCAGGCGCTGGCGAACGAGACGCCGGACCTGATTAGCCTGGGGCTTGGTGATCCCGACTCGGCGACGGCTGACCACATCATCGAGGCGGCGCACCGCGCGATTGACGAAGGCCGCACCGGACCAGCGCCGACCCAGGGGCTGATTGAGCTACGCCGGGCCATCGCCAACAAGCTGGCGCGCGAGAACAACGTCCACGTCGACGCCGAGACCGAGGTGCTGGTCACGACCGGCAGCCAGGAGGCGCTCTTCCTGCTGATTCAGTCGCTGGTCGACCCCGGCGATGAGGTACTGGTGCCGGATCCGCGCTATCCGGCCTACGACACGGCGATCAACCTCGCCGGCGGCAAGATCGTCCTCGTTCCGACGGCGCTGGAGCACGATTTCGCCCTCCAGGCCGCCGACATCGAGGCTTGTCTGACCGAGCGC
Source organism: Chloroflexia bacterium (assembly GCA_030431755.1). Lineage (GTDB taxonomy): Bacteria > Chloroflexota > Chloroflexia > Thermomicrobiales > CFX8 > JAUIIK01. The sequence goes on along the minus strand of JAUIIK010000040.1, from coordinate 30,081 downwards.
TCGAAGGCGCTGTTGCTGATCACTCCAAGCAACCCCACGGCGGCCGTCATCCCGCCCGACGAGCTGCGGAAGATCGCCAGGCTGGCCATCGAGCGTGATCTGATCGTCATCAGCGACGAGATCTACGAGCATTTCCTCTACGATGGCGCAGAGCACCTCAGCATCGGGTCACTGCCGGGTATGCGCGAGCGGACGATCACGCTCAATGGCCTCTCGAAGGCCTACGCCATGACCGGCTGGCGGGTCGGCTACATCGCCGCGCCGGCCGAGTTCATCCAGGCCGTCTCCAGCCTCAAGGCGATGATCAACGTCCACGCGCCAACCGTCTCCCAGTGGGCCGCTGTGGCGGCGCTGGAGGGCCCCCAGGACGCCGTGCGGGAGATGCGTGATCTCTATGCCCATCGCCGGCGGGTGCTGATGGACGGCCTGCGCGAGATGGGTTTTGACTTCGGCTCGTCGCAGGGCGCGTTCTATATTTGGGCGAACATCAGCTCGACCGGCATGGACGCCATGCAGCTCTCTTATTTCTGGCTCCAGCAAGCCGGCGTCATGGTCTTCCCCGGTAGCGGCTTCGGCGAGACGTGGAGCGACTATATGCGCTTCACCCTGCTCCAACCCGACGACAGGATGCTCCAGGCCCTTGAGCGGATGGACAACGCGCTAAACACTCGCTGACGACGGCTGACGCTACGCTAAATTCGTCGGGGCAGCGTTCGGCTCCATCCTTCGTGCGTCAAGTCCGGCCCGGGCAAGTGAGTTCGTCCGTACGCTCCGCCGTAAGCCATCAACCAGCAGCTATGACGCACGTCCCGCACCAGGATCGGCATCCAGAGGCTGGGCCGACGCGGTCCGGATATGCCCGTGACCTTGCATCTATCACCTCAGTGAACGATAATCATTCTCAAGTAGAAATGATTATCATGTCCGACCATGCAGGTCGGATTTGTTGCAATCGGGGGCTTGTACGTGCGCGATCTCTGGCAACGCTTTTTCGACTGGTACGAACGCAACTACACGATCAACGTCGCGGTAGCAGCCGGGCTCTTCCTGCTCCAACTCGTTCATCTTTACTGGTTGACGATGGATGTCGTCTTCTTGCGGCTATTCGACGAGAGCCTCTTTGACCCGGAAGGAGTCTTCTACGCCCTGATCCTGATCGTCGACTACACCGAGATCCCGGCCCTGTTGGGCGTCTCGCTGATCTACATCAACGAGCTCCGGCGCGATGGCTTCAGCTGGAAGCCGCTGCTCTTTCTGCTCTTCCTGAACTCGCAATGGCTGCACATCTTCTGGATCACCGACGAGTTCGTCGTCAATGAGTTCACCGGTGACGCCGCAGCCAGCAGCCTGCCTGTCTGGGCAGCCTGGGCTGCGATTCTCATCGACTACCTCGAGCTGCCGGTCATCTACGATACGATGAAGAAGCTGGCGGTCGCGGTGCGGGAACGTCGCGTCGGGGAGTTCTTGCGCGAGGATCTGGCGCACTGACTCCGAACCCGGTCGCCTGCGGGAGCAAACGCAGCGCATGCTGAATCCGGAAGGTCATCCGCAACACCAATCTTCAAGGCGCGCGGTCTTGGTTGATGCGATAGGGGATACTTGATCGGAACCTGGACGTCGTCGCGTTAGCCGGAGTCTGTCAACCACGATGCAAACTCTCGCCCCAACCTTGCCCCTGCTCCACAGTGGCCGCTTCACCTGGGACGAGTTCCTGATCACCTTTTTGATCACCTTCGGGCTGGCCGGGTTCGTCTGGGCGTTGACGCGGCTGCGGGGCGACCTCGACTATGATCCCGAGGACGATCCGGACCTGACCCAGCCTGATACGTGAGCGCCGGCTCCCAGCGAGGTGGGCGATGCATCGAGATGACATCAAGGCGCTCGGCTTCGACGTCTTCGGGACGGTTGTCGATTGGCGCTCGAGCGTCGCCCGGGAGGGCCGGGAGTTTGGCGCCAGGCATGGTGTGACGGGCGTCGATTGGGAACGCTTCGCCGACGACTGGCGGGCGCTCTATCAGCCGTCGATGACGCGGGTGCGGGAGGGCGAACGGCCCTGGACGGTCCTTGATGTCTTGCACCGGGAGAGTCTCGCCGCATTGCTCGAGCGCGACGGCATCAACGGGCTGTCGGAAGCTGAGGCTGATGATTTCAACCGCGCCTGGCACCGGCTCGACCCCTGGCCGGACGTCGTCGCCGGGCTAACCCGGCTCAAGCAACGCTATATCCTGGCGACGCTCTCGAACGGCAACATCGCCCTGATGGTCAACATGGCCAGGCGCGCCAGCCTGCCCTGGGACGTCATCCTCGGCGCTGAGGTCGCTCGTGCTTACAAGCCGCAGCCCGAGGCCTATCTCGGCACGGCTCGCGCCCTGGGTCTCGCGCCGGCGCAGTGCATGATGGTCGCGGCCCACAATGGCGATCTCCATGCGGCGGCAGCCACTGGATTCCGGACTGCCTTCGTTGCCCGGCCCGCTGAGCACGGCCCCGGCCAGACGACCGACCTCGAACCAACCGGTGACTGGGATATCGTCGCCAGTGATTTCCTCGACCTCGCCAATCAGCTTGGCTGCTAGCTGGTGCGATAGCGCCGTCCGGCCGTCACGCTACGCTACAATGTTTCATCTTGCTAAACTATTCTAGGTAATAACCTACCATTCATGTACCAACTTCCAGAATATGAAGCAATTCACTCATTGAGGGTGGGCATGACAAATCTCCATCTGCCCGTCTAGGTCGGTGTTGACAGTACGGGAAGCTTGAAATACCCTCTCTCTATGCCCAATGCAGTGGACGATGTCCCGAAGAAGGGATATCGCCTCACCGACAGTTACCGCGCCGGGCGGCGATCCTGCCGTACCGACGAGCCGAATCTCTCAACGACGCTCGTAGGAAGGAATGCGTGGATGGTGAGCCTCGATGAGTTGGTCAGTTCCCAGTTTCTGAACCGTCGTGAATTTGGACGCCGCGCCCTGGCCATGGCGTTGGCGGCTCCGGCATTCGGCGCGTTGCTTGCCGCCTGCGGGGGCGACGATGACGACGATGATAGCGGTGGCAGTTCGACGGAAGTTGACGCCAGCGGCGGCGACCCGACAGCGACGACCGATATCTCAGTGGATGTCAGTGGCGCTGCCACGGCCACAGCTGAGGCCGGCGCAGGCGGCGCGACCGCCGAATCGGAGCCATCACCGACAGTAGCGTCCACCGGGAGCGGAACCCAGGGCGGCAGCCTCGTCTTCATCCGTGACGGCGATGCAGATCTCTATGACCCGGTCCTCAACGACTCCAACAATGTTATCTGGATGATTTACAGCGTCTATCAAGGATTGGTGAAGACTGACGTTACTGCTACGGGCATCGAGCCGAACCTCGCAGAGTCATGGGAGGTAACCGAAGATGGTCTAACCTACACCTTCTCTATCCGCTCTGGCGTGAAGTTTTCCGATGGCAGCGATATGACGGTCGATGACATTGTCTGGTCGCTCACGCGGGCTCGCGATACCGAAGAGAGCCCCTGGTCGTTCACCCTGGTCAATGTGACGGACATCAGCGCCCCAGATGAAAACACCGTCGAGCTCACGTTGGCAGAAGGTCAGGCAGCCATCCTGGCCGCGCTGGCCATGTTCAACTCAACCATCGTCTCGCAGGCCTGGGTTGAGGAAAATGGCGAAGATGCGCTCACCGGTATGTCAATGGGAACCGGCCCCTTCTCAATCGCAGAGTGGCGCACAAGCGAGTACACCCTGCTTGCGCGCAATGAACACTACTGGGAAGAAGGATTGCCTTACCTCGACGAGGTCAAGGTCATCACCGTGCCTGATTCGAATAGCGCGATCCTCCAGATGCAGGCGGGAGAAGTCGACGGCATCATCGGCCAGCTCAGCATCCCGTTCAACCGCGTCGCTGAGCTCCAAGGGGATTCCAACCTCCAGGTGCTCATCTCGCCGGCAGCCTACAACTACTTCGCTCGTGTCAACGCTGCCTACCCCGAGCCGAATCCGCCCTTCGATGATCCGCACGCGCGATTGGCGATGGCGTATGCCATCGACTACGAGCGTCTGATCGACACGGTGCAGTTCGGTATTGCCGAGCCTTCCAACAGCATCCTGCCGCGCGGCGCCCTCTACTGGAATCCGGACAACGTCTCGCCGACGTTCGACCTCGACAAGGCGCAGGAAGAGATGGCGGCGTCGACCGTACCAGACGGATTCGAAGCTGAGGTGCTCGTGACCTCCGGCAATGCCCAGCAAGAAGCGATCGCCATCGCCCTCCAGGATATGTGGGCCCAGATTAACGTCGATCTGGTCATTACCCCGCTCGACAACGCCGTCGTCAACGAGCGCACGACAGCCGGCGACTTCGATGTGCGGCTGGGCGGCTGGACGAACGACATGATCGACCCCGACCAGATCCTTTCCTACTTCGTCCTGCCGGAATCCTCCGGGAACGCCCGCACTGGTTACTTGAACGAGGAATCAGTCGATCTCGTTCTCAAGGCCAAGGTCGAACTGGACCCGGACGCGCGCCAGGAGATGTACTACGAGGTGCAGCGCCTCTGGGCTGAAGATGGGCCACTGTTCTACCTGTTCAACATCCCCTATATCGATGTGCTGGCGAACAAGGTTAAGGGCTACTTCCATCACCCGCTGGGGCCGCACGGTTTCATTACCACCTATATCGAGGAATAGCAGGCCAGCAACCCGAAGACGCGGATCGCCGATCCGCGTCTTCGGGTCCCACCGGAGGCTCCCATGTCACGAGGGCAGTACATACTCAGGCGGCTCGTGCAGATGGTGCCTGTGGTCTTTGCGATCACGCTCATCATCTTTATCATGTTGCGGGCCATTCCCGGAGATCCGGCCCAGACCTTTCTCGGCGACAAAGCAACCGACCAGCAGATCGAGATCGTGACCCGCGAGATGGGCCTCGACAAGCCTATCTATGTCCAATACGGTTACTATCTGCGCAACCTCGTAACACTCGATCTCGGTGATTCGCTCAAGTATCGCGTGCCGGTGAGCACGCTCCTCTGGAGTCGCTTGAAGGTCTCCCTTTCCGTCGTTCTTGTGACCGGCATATTCATCATGCTGCTCTCATTGCCGCTCGGGATTCTGGCGGCGCTGAAGAAAGACAGCCTGATTGACAACATCGTCCGCTCGGCCTTGATGGTGACAATGGTGATGCCCTCCTTCTATACGGGCATCTTGTTGATCATCGGTCTCAGCATCAAGCTCGATCTCTTCCCCGTCTCAGGCTATGGCGATACATTTACTGAACATCTTCATCACCTCGTCCTGCCCTCATTGACGCTGGCGCTGGGGATCAGCCCGATCCTGATTCGCGTTCTGCGCTCCAGCATCCTCGAAGCGCTTGACTCCGACTACGTCAACACGGCCCGGGCCAAGGGGTTGACCGAGCAGAAAGTCATCACGCTGCATGTGCTTCGCAACGCGCTGATACCGACGGTGACGCTCTTCGGCGTCACGATCGGTGGGTTGATGGGCGGCACTGTCATAACAGAGAAGGTCTTTGCGCTGCCGGGGGCCGGGGCATTGCTTGTTGATTCGGTGGCAGCTCGTGATTATCCAACCGTGCAGTCAGCGACGTTCATCTTTGCGATGATGGTGATCCTCGTCAACCTGGCTACGGACATTCTCTATTCGTTTCTCGATCCGAGAGTGGAGTTGGGCTAGCAGGTGGCAGTAAGCAACGAATCCAGCCGGACCGTCGTCGATGCCGGGCAGTCCGCGACGCTGGCCGGGGCCGCGCGGGAAGTGCGCCAGTCCAGCCGTTGGACATGGCTGCGTAGCAGAAACCTGATCATCGGCGCGTCGATCCTGGCGATTCTCGTTTCAGCAGCAATCTTTGCGCCCTGGCTGACACCCTACGAGCCGCAGGCGCAGGTACCTGAGGAAGCGCTCCAGTCGCCGAGTCTGGATCATCCGTTCGGCACCGACAACTTCGGTCGTGACATGTTTACGCGCGTTCTCTACGGCGCGCGGATTGACTTGCGCGTTGGTGTTATCGCGGTTCTCTCCCCCTTTGTTATCGGGGTGTTGATCGGCTGTATTGCCGGGTACTTCGGTGGTTGGGCGGACACGCTCGCGATGCGCGCGGTGGACATCGTGCAGGCATTTCCCTTTCTCGTCCTCGTCATCTTTATCGTTTCGGTCCTCGGCCCCGGCCTCAGAAACATGTACATCGCTGTCGCTCTCGTGGCCTGGATCGTCTACGCACGACTCATCCGTTCCTCGATTCTTGCTGAGCGCAACAAGGAGTATGTCGTTGCGGCGCAGGCAATCGGGGGCAACGACCTACGCATCATCACCCAGCATGTCTTCCCGAACGTCATCACGCCGTGCATCGTCTTTGCGATGACTGATATTGCGCTCTATATCGGTCTGGCCGCTGGTCTGAGCTATCTTGGCCTGGGCGAGCGCCCTCCCGCGCCTGAATGGGGCGCAATGATCTCCTCCGGACAGCCGTTCATGACGACTGCCTGGTGGATAAGCGCGATTCCCGGCGCTGCGATCGTAGTCACCGGCATCGCCTTCAGCCTGCTCGGCGACGGCATTGGTGACGCGCTACGTCCAGGAAGCCGCGCCTAGGCACGCATGACCCTCGTCGGTGAGATTGCCAGACAGTGAATCGTGTGACGTCATACGCTGAGCTTTTGGTTGCCAGATACGATGTCGGCGATGATCCGCGGCTCCAAATGGCGGCGCGGCAAGTGACGTGGGCATCCGACCGGGCTGACGACGATGGCATGTTGCACGAGCGGTTCGAATCGAGAGGCAGTCAGCCATGACGCTGAAGCCGATCCGGGTCGGCATCATTGGGATGGGCAGTTGGGGCTCACGAGCCCATCTCCCGGCGTTCGCCGGGCTTCCCGATGCAGAAGTCATCGCGGTTGTGGATCCCGATCTGGAGGCTGCCAGGGGAGTGGCAGCGCAATTCAATGTGCCCCGCATCGAAGCCGATGCCGAGCGGCTGCTGCGCGACCCTGACGAGCTCGACGCTATTGTCATTGCTACCCCGGATGGCACGCACCGCGACCTCGCTGTCGCAGCATTCGATGCAGGTCTGCACGTCCTCTGCGAAAAACCGCTTGCCTACTCCGTTGCCGAAGGCGAAGAGATGCTGGAGGCGGCCGAGCAAGCTGGACGGATCGCAAAGGTCGGTTTCCTCTTTCGGCACTCGCCGGTTGTGATGCGCATGCGCGAGCTTGTCGACGACGGGTTCATCGGCGATGTCAAGCTCTTCGAGCACATCAGCGTCAACGCACAATTCATCGATCCACAGCGGCCATTACACTGGAAGATGCAACGCAGGCATGCCGGCGGCGGCGTTTTTGTCGAGTACGGCACGCATACGATCGATCTTGCACTCTGGTTTGGCGGTCCGCTTGCAAGAGTCGTCGCCCACGGCGTCACGCTCGTTCCCGAACGTCCGCTGACATCCGGCGATGCTGCCGTGGTTGACGTCGACGACACTGCCTCGTGGATCGGCGAGTATGCAAGCGGTGGGCAGGCGCTCTTTCGCTCGGGATGGGCATCATTGCCGGCCGGAGCCAGCGGGATGCGGATCTATGGAACCCGTGGCACGTTATTCTGGCAGCAGCATGGGCGCGCCTCGGAGTCGCTTGTGGCGACATCGCTGGACGATCCCCGAGATCGCATCCTCTTTGAGTTCGAACCACCGGACGACCCGGCGATCAATAGTGGGGCTTTTCCATTGGGCATACTCTTCTGTTACAACCAGCGACTTGTCGAGAGCTTCATCGCCGATATCCGTAGCGGTGAGACGACGTGGCCGAGCTTCGCGGACGGCTTCGCTGCCCAACGCGTGCTGGCGGCCATCAGAACATCGCTCGATGAAGCGCGTTGGGCCGAGATAGAAGCCGGCTGATCGACATTTGCCGAGAGGAGCCATGTATGAGCACACCCGCTGCCGGACGGACCATCGAACGCGAGCTGATCTTCGCTGCGGATCTCGCGACGGTCTATGAGACCATCGCAACACGGGTTGGCTGGCAGCGCTGGCTGATCGAGGAAGGCACGATCGAAGAGCAATCCGACGGCGCGTTGCAGCTCACATGGGATATCGGAGCGAGCGTCCAGGTGACGATCCTCGATGAGCGTCCGGGCGAGTCGATCACGATGGAGTGGTTCGCGCCCTCGGAGCCGGGCCGCACGACGGTCACCTTCCAGGTCGCGCAGACGCCGGATGGCACGCGCTTCCGGCTCGCCGAAGCCGGGTTCGGCGAAGGCGAAGCGTGGGATCGCTGCTACGCGGCAACGAACGAAGTCTGGGACTTCGCCCTTGGCAGATTACAGGCAAGGCTGGACTAGACGTCTGCAAGCGAGGCGATTGTCGTTTCGTCCTCTTCCAGGTGGCGTAACTCCTCCTCTACCTCTTCGAGCTCGTCCGATGACAGCCCGAACTGGCGCAGGGCATAGCTGGTCATCTCGATAGCCAGCTCGCGTTCGCCCATGACCGCCTCGGTATAGGGCAACGCGTCGAGGTGGGCGCGCTCCGTCTCGGTGTGGGTGCGGACGACAATCGGCAGGTCTGGCGTGATCTCACGTACCCGTTCGACGAAGAGCCGGGCGGCGATCTCGTCGGATATCGCGACGACGAGCACCCGCGCGTGGGGCAGATCGAGATGTCGCATTAGTTGCGGGTTCGCGACATCGCTGTAGATGGATGAGATCCCGGATGCGCGCAGCGCTTCGACGACGTCGCGGTGGAAGTCGACGACGATGACCGGGATATCGAGGTGCCGCAGCTCGGCGATGATCAGGGCTCCCACGCGGCCGCCGCCAAGCACGATGGCATGGCCGCGCATCTCGGACTGCGGCGCGGGCTCGATGTGGAACGGCCGAAAGGGCAGCCGCACCGGTAGCGGCATTGGGATGTGGTTTGCGACCCGTCCGACGCCGGAGAACATCAGCGGGTTCAGCAGGATCGAGATAATCGAGCCGGCCAGAATCAGGCTCACCTGGTCGTCGTTGAAGATGCCCTCTGCCAACCCGACACTGGCGAGGATGAATGAGAACTCGCCGATCTGGGCGCGGCTGGCTGAGATGAGCAGGCCTGGACGGTCGGGAAAGTGCAGGGCCGAGAGCAGGAGCTGCGTCACCAGCGGCTTCGCCAGCACGATCAACAGGACGACCACGATCACGAGCACCGGCTCGTCGAGCAGGAAAGCGGGATCGAAGAGCATCCCGACCGATACGAAGAAGAGCGCCGCGAAGGCGTCCTGCAACGGCAGCGCATCGGCCGCCGCCTGGTGGCTGATATCGGCTTCGCTGACGACCAGCCCGGCCAGGAACGCGCCGAGCGCGAAGGAGACATCGAACAGTTCCGCCGCGCCATAGGCAATGCCCAATGCAAGCGCCAGGACCGTCACCAGCCGCAGCTCGCGCGAGTTCAAACGGGCGGTCAAGAGCAACAGCCGCGGGACAACGCGCATTCCGATGACGAGCAGGCCGACCGAGAGCGCGACGACCTCGGCGATGCCGATCCCGACCGCTTCAAGGATCGTCATCAGCGACCGGCCGCCATCGTCGGCGGCCAGCAAAGGCACGAGGATCAGCACGAGCACGGTCAGCAGGTCCTCGATCACCAGCCAGCCGACGGCGACCCGGCCGTGGAGCGAGTCCAGCTCGCCGCGGCGGTCGAAGGCGTGGACGACGATGACGGTGCTGGCGATCGAGATCGCGATGCCCATCAGCAAGCCGGTTCCGAGGCTCCAGCCCCAGAGGCTGAGCAGGCCGGCGACGAGGAAGCCCATCAGGATGACCTGGGCCGTCGCGGCCGGTAGCACGATGCGTAGGATCGCCCGCAGATCTTTCAGCGAGAAGTGGATGCCGACGCCGAACATGAGGAGGATGATGCCGAACTCGGCCAGCTGGTTGGCGATACCAGTATCGGCGATTGGGCCGGGCGTGAAAGGGCCGACGGCGACGCCGGCCAGCAGGAAGCCCAGGATCGGCGGCATCCGCAGCAGGGCGGCGATATGCCCGGCAATCGCGGCGGCAACGACGGCCGCCGCTAGCGTTGCAATGATGTCGGTTTCGTGCGGCACTGGTCGCTACAGTCTGGCTACTGGTCGATAGTCGGCTGTGGTTCCCGCTGGCCGGTCGGTGCGCCGGCGCGTGTCGCAATCAGATAGGCCCGGAGCGTCCGTTACGATCAGCATTCGAGCATCTGCGCCACTGCGCCGATTCCATGATCTGACGCTGGCGAACTGAAACTTCCTCAACCTGAATGCTGACCAATCCAATCATAGCCGAAGCGCGGTCGCCCCGGAGCGACGCAAGAGGCCGGCGAGACAATCCAAATCGTTGACGGCTCCGTAGGGAAGATACTGGGATGCCACGGCGATGGATGGATGGACAGGGGAATGCGAAGGCTCTTTGGAGGAAAACGGCGGCTGTTGATTCCGCTCATACTGGTCATTGCCCTCTTCGGCACGCTCCAGATTGCAGCGGCCCACCCACTCGGCAACTTCACCATCAGTCACTACAGCGATCTTGTGTTCGAAGAGGACCAGGTAACTGTCCACTACGCGCTCGACCTCGCTGAGATCCCCACCTTCCAGCAGCGAGCGACCTTCGACCCGGATGGCAACGGCGTCATTTCACCGGCGGAATCCCGCGCCTACGTCGACGCGGAGCTACCCGCTATCATCGACAATCTCGAGCTCATCGTTGCCGGGGAGCGCATTGCGCTTGAAATCGATCAGGCCAGCGCGCGCTACCGTGACGGCGAAGGCGGCCTCGCCACGACCTTCATTGAGGCGACGCTCGTTGGCGCGCTGCCCGATGGCTGGCAGGCAGCCGGCGCGGGCTCCTACAGCGACAACAACTACGACAGCAGGCTCGGCTGGCGCGAGATCGTTGTCCGCGGCGGCGAAGGCGTCATCGTGCCAGGCACGGACGCGTTGACCGCCAGCGTCACGGACGGGCTCACCAACTACCCTGGCGATCAACTCTCCAGCCCGCTCGACATGCGTGCCGCGAGCTTTGAGCTTGCGCCTGGCGACGGCATTGCAGCGCCTGCTATCGAGCCTGATCGCACCGCCGAGGTGGCGGAATCCACCACCCGCTCGACCGGCGCAACTGATCGGCTGGCAGAACGTCTCGCCGAAGCGGAACTAACGCCCCGTCTGATTGCAATTCTGCTCCTGCTGGCTGCCGGCTGGGGCGCGATACATGCCCTCTCGCCCGGTCACGGCAAGGCCGTCGTGGCGGCCTATCTCGTCGGCACGCGCGGGACGGCCAGGCATGCCGGCATCCTCGGATTGACGGTCACGCTGACGCATACAGCCGGTGTCTTCTTGCTCGCCGTCGTGACGCTCTCGCTTTCACGCTTCATCCTGCCCGAAGATCTCTATCCCTGGCTCGGCGTCGGCTCTGGGATTCTCGTCGTCGGAATCGGCGCGACGCTGCTCTATGGGCGGGTGAAGTCGATGCTGACCGGCGAGGAGAGCGGGCCGCTCGTCCATGATCACAGCGACCCCAACCACGGCCACAGCCATGCCCCGCCGACGAATGTCACCACCCGCGGCCTGCTGGCGATGGGTGTCAGCGGCGGGCTCGTGCCCTGCCCCTCGGCGCTGATCCTGCTCCTCAGCGCGATCTCGCTCGACCGGCTGGAGCTGGGCGTCGTCCTCGTCATCGCCTTTAGCCTCGGGCTGGCCGCCGTGCTGGTTGCAATTGGCCTGCTGGTGGTCTACGCGCGCTGGATCTTCCGGCGCTTCTCATTCGAGCTTCGTATTCCGAGGTTTGTGCCGGCGGTCAGCGCCGCCGCGATCTCCGTTGCCGGGATCGTGATTGTCTATCAGTCGTTGTTTGGGGCAGGGATCGTGTAGGTCTTTCCCTCACCCCCAGCCCCCTCTCCCACAGCTCCGCTGCGCTATGCGGGGGCAGGGGATAGGTGACAGGTTATAGGGATTAGCAGAAGTTGGGTTCGTGGTGTCTGCTAGCACCTATCCCCTCGAACCTACTCCCTCGCTGCGCTCCTCCTTTCCCCGCGTAGCGGGTCGCGGCCAGGGGGTGAGGGAAACATCGAAAGGAACGACCACATGTCAACTACAACCAACCACCCGGACCGCGAAACGCTCGCAGAGATGGCCGACACCGCTGCCTGTGAGTGGCTCGGCAAGTGGGATGAGTACTGAGAACCGGCAACGCTGGGCGGTCCGCCCATACGTGGAGAGATGCTGGAGCTGTGGTCGCCGGAGGGCGCCGTTTCTGCCGAGGAGCGCGCGAGTTGGCTGGCCGCAGCCGAGCGCATCGCGACCGGAATCACGATTCTGGCCCATCTCGAACCGTTTATCGATACACAGCGCCTGCGGGTGGGTTTCACTTGTGGTGGCGACGCCGAGCTTGCGGCGCGCTACGCGGCGTCGATCTTGGATGAGAATATCGCCTGCGAGCGCGTCGCAACGCCGCTGCCGGCTGCCGATAGCATCGTCGGCCGCTTTGCCCGCCGCCTGCTCGGGACCGGCGCCGGTGATCTCCCGGCCGATGAGATTGCCCTGCCGTGCCGCCCCGACGCGACCGATGAGCAGATCCAGCAGGCCGTCCTCGCCGTCATGAAGGCTGCCCATGTCATCGAGTTTGGGCTGGAGCTTGAACCGGAATTGGTGGCAACGGTCTCGTGACCGGATGCTCATCAACGATGCGATCGGTTCGATCAGGTCGCTCAACGGGCTCGTGTAGACTGGTCACGGCTGCCATTGAGGCTGCGACAACCCGTTTATGTGATTGAGACGACATTTCGTAGGGCTGAGGCTCGTCCTCAGCCGCGTTTGCACAGAGCCTCCGTCAGCGGCTGAGGACGAGCCTCAGCCCTACGAGGTCCACTAGAATCTCGCCACGATCCGATCAGTGTTAGATCAAATCCATCACAAACAAGAGAAACGGAACGGGCTGGACAGCCCGTTCCGCATTGGAGAGATCCCTGCTAGTGGTAGACGGCGATGTCCGTCGGGGCGTTGAACTGCCCGGCGCCGTTGCCGAACGCGCCAAACGTTCGGATGTAGACGCCGTTGGTCGTCAGCGTCTGCACGCGGTTGTTCCCCTGCTCGAGGATATGGATCAGATCGCCATCGACCGCGAACGACTCGGGGCTGTTGAACTCCCCTGCGCCGGCGCCGCCGCCGAGTGGCCCCCAGGTCTCGGTCGTCGACCAATCGGGGCTGATCTTCGTGACCGCATTGGTCAGCGCGCCATAGAAGTTTGCGTCGCTATCGAAGGTAAAGTCTCCGAAGGTTCCCACCATCTGCGAGCTGAGGTGGTCGCCGGCAAGCGAGTACTCGTGGATATTGAGGACGTTCTGCCAGTCGTAGACCCAGAGATCGCCATCCGGATCGACGACGATATCGCCGGGGAGCGTTGTCTCGCCGGCTGTCGAGATCAAGACATGGAAGACGCCGTTGGTGTCGAAGCGCTGAATGCGATTGTTGGACGTTGTCCAGACCCGGTCCTGCGCGTCGATCGCGATGCCGTGAATCCCGCCAGGGAACTGACCTGGAGCGTTGCCGCCCGAGCCCCACTGATTCAGGTACGCGCCGTAGGATGTGAACTTCTGAATCCGCATGCAGGCGTCGGTCGCATAGACGTTGCTGTCGCTGTCGACGGCGAGATGGCCATGCGTGCCGGGGCAGAACTGGGCGTTTCCGAAGCCCTGCGAACCCCAGGACAGGATGAAGTAGCCGTCGGTGGTGAATTTCTGGATGCGGGAGTTGCCACCGTCGAAGATATAGAGCGCCGGCAACGGGTCACCGTGGTACTTGAAACGCTGGTTGAAGACGGCGCCCTGCGGCACGAGCCGGTGCATCACGTCCAGAATCTGGACGCCCATCTTCTCGCGCAGCGACGCGTCATAGTTCGCATCGATCCGGACCAGGCCGTGCTCGTCAGTCTCAACGGTGGATGCGCGGCCATGCGGTTCACTGAGCGGCTGCATGGTGATGCGCGCGTGCGGCAACGGCTGCTGCTCCTTCTGGCCTTCGATGCGGGCAGTGACCAGGATCATCATGGTGGCGCGCACATGGCCGCCATCCTCGATCTCCCAACGGTCGACCATGCGGACGTCGACCTCGGGCCGCTCGTCGATTGCCTGTCCGGCGAATGCCGCTCCCAGCGGGAGCGCGGCGACAAGCACCGCAAGCGCGGCGACGACACGGATCAGCTGACGGTTGCGCGTTGTGGGACTGAACATCGTTCTGTCTCCTATCTCACATATCCCTTGGACCACTGTAGAGATAGGACCGACGAGCAGTAACTTTCTTACGCTTTTTCGGAAACGATCTCGTAGCACCGGATGGTTTGGCTAACTTCCCGGTTTCAATAGCCATGACCCCGGTCACGGAGGAAGCGACGCAGTGCCTTGCGGCGCAGTGTTGATGGGCGGGCGTATAGTCGACGTAGCGTGAGGACCGCGTTACATATTGCGGCGTTTCTCCCGGCCGATGGCTTCGGCGGTCTCGAACTCGCGCTTCCGCTCGGCGAGCTGTGCGGGCGTCAGGCGGTCGGCGTTGCTGTAGTCGGCCTTCCACGAAGCGTCGCCGTCCCAGCGCTGGGGCGACTGGACCGTCGTCCGGGCGGCCGTTGCCGACTCGAGCAGTTGGAACGCCATCTCCAACGTCGCTGCTTGCGATTCGGCATCGAAGGGTTTGCCGCAGGAGTTGCCAAGCGGGAAGTCGCTGAAGAGGTGACGCGGGACGCCGCAGTACTCGACGATGTCCTTCGCACAGCCCATGATGACCGTCGGGATGCCGTGTGCTTCGATGTGCCGGGCGACCAGACCCACGGTCTGGTGGCAGATCGGTCAGTTGGGCACGAGGATGACGGCGTCTGCGCCATCTTCCTGGCAGCGTTTGAGCAGCTCGGGCGCGTCGGTGTCAGTCGTCATGCGCTGGCTACGGTTGGTTGGCGCGCAGTGGAAGCGCTCGGTCAGCCCGCCGATGCGGCCGGCCTCCGCCGCCGCTTGCAACCGCGCCAGCGGAAACCAGGTGTGCGGGTCTTCGGCGCTCGTGTGATCGCGGTCGTAGACGACATGCGAGATACGCACGTCGGGCGCCTGCTCCGTCGACGTTGAGTCGGAGTAGACCCGGTAGAACTTTGCGTTGCCGTTGTAGCGGGCGTTCGGTCCCTGGTCGCCGGCTTCCGGTTGGTACGGCGCGGCGGTCGTGATCAGGGCGATCCGCGCCTCAGCCAGTGGCTTCTTGAGCGGCGTGAAGGGCACTTCATCGAAGTGCGACCAGCGGTACGGATTGTTGTAGCCGAGGGCCAGGTAGTAGTCCCGCGTACGCTGCATATAGCCGACGGGAGCGTTCAGATCCACGAACGTCGTCATCGATACCTCCGTTGTTACGCCACGCTTCCGGTGCGCTCTAGTTTCGCACAGACGCGCCCGGCTACGGGCCGCCCTCGTCGTCCGGCGCTGCGCTCTCAGGCGGTGCTGCCAGCACGCGCTTGTCCTGGAGCGACCGCCAGTAGAGATAGAGCGCAGGCATGATGATCGCTGCCGCGACGATGAAGTTGGCTCGCAATGAAACGACCGTCGCGATGAGCCCGAGGATGGGACCGACGAACATCTGGCCGAAGGCGTCGGACTGGCTGCGCATCGAGATAACCGTGGCTCGCACTCGTGACGAGAGATTCTGGTTGAGCCAGGCGCTCGTCAGCGGGTAGTTCAGCTCCCGGAAGACGGCGAGCGACCAGACGAAGCCGATCGCGACACCGAAGCTCCCGGCCAGCGCGAAGCCAACCAACGAGACGACGACCAGCGCGGTCGAGACAAGCAGCGCCCGCGCGACGGCCTCGTGGCTGTCGGTGTCGATCTTGCGGCGCAAGACCTCGGCCACGCCAATCGAGATCGCCATCCCGACGATCTGGATCAGCCCGAACCAGACGACGATGTCATCGAAGGGGCCGGCCGGCAGGGCCGGAAAGCTGAAGTTGTCGACTAGATGCTTGGCGAAGAGCCGGTCATAGCCCTCGGAGGCAGCCCCCCAGAGCACGGCGATGATGGTGATCGTGATCAAGACCGGCCGGCCGCGAATGGTCGATACGCCTTCGCGGAAGGTGTCGCCCATCGAGCCGAAGGTGGTGCGCTCGGTCCGTGGCGCGGGGGTGAAGCCATGCTCGGGCATGACGACGACCAGGACAAGACCCAGCGCGACGAAGATCGCGCCCCCAACGACCATCGGCAGCGCCAGGCTGACGCTGCCGAGCACGACCGCCAGCGGCACGCCGAGGATCAGTCCGAGCTGGTTGATCTGCGAGCCGCGCAGGTAGACCTTGCCGATGCCCGCCTCGCCCAGCTCATCGGCGATCCAGGCCTCGCGCGCGCCGCTGATGAAGGTCCAGCCTGCGCCCCAGATGACCTGGGCGATCAGCACGGTGATGAAGTAGGGCAGTAGCCCCTCGAACATGAAGCCGATTCCGAAGAGGAACATCCCGATGATGACCGAGAGCCTCCGGCTGTAGAGGTCGGCCAGGATGCCGGTCGGCACCTCGAAGCTGAAGGCGGCCAGCTCCAGCGCCGTGCCGACGAGCACGAGCTGGAAGGGGTTCAGCCCGACCGTCTCGATGCGGTAGAGCGTGCTGAGCGTGGCGAAGGTCACGAAGGCGAACCCGAAGACGCCCTGGATCAGCAGGTAGATAGGATAGGCGGGGAGTTGACGTAGCACTCCGAAACTCCTGAAGCTAAGCTGTTGAATGGTCGCGTGCCGTGTCCGCGCTCACACAGCAAGAACCAGCCTCCGGTCGCCCGCAAGCCAGTTCAAATCAGCTTCATCGTCGCCTAACGCACGCGCTTACGGCGCTAGCGACGCTCCAGGGTGCTTTGCACGTTCTGTCGAACCTTCCGGTGTTGTACGTCGCTGGGGATGATAGCAGGATGCGCTATCGGAGGCGGGACAGTTGCCAATGCATCGGTGGGACCGCCTGGGAAAAGTGGATGATTCCAGTGGCATGCGATTGGAACGAGGTCGAGCGTTAGTCAGCGCGTAGCGCTGCGCCAAATGTGATCAACACGACGACGCTGACCGCGGCAATAACGAGCGGCAGCGTCACCGCAGCTCCGCGATGCAGCGAGGCGACGATCCGCAGGCTCATCATGCCGACCATGACGAAGGGCACGAGCCACTTCCCGAGTCCTGGCTGGTCGTCGTCACGGGCACTGGCGGCGGCCAGCTGCGCGCGCCGGAAGACGAGAACTGCGAGCGTGAGCGCGAGGAGTGCGACGACCCAGACACCGACAACGAGCATGTGTTGACCTTCTATCGGATAGCCAGTAACCGTCCTACATGACAACACTGCTGCCGCGCTGCCGTGACGGCCAGCGTTCGATTTCCGCCGGCGGCGGGTATATCGTTATGCGGTGCAGCGGGCACATACGCTACACCGTAGTCGTTGAGATGGGTTCGTCGGCGTTGAGGCCTGGTAGCGCTGCTCGAATAGCTCAGGTACGTCGCAAGACGAGTGAGAGATGTAGTAGACACACATGATCGCAGCAATCGGCTCTCTCGTGAGCATCATCATCCTGAACATCACCCTCAGCGGTGACAACGCCCTGATGATCGCGATGGCGTCACGCGGGCTACGGCCCCGTGATCGTCGGCGCGCGATCCTGGCTGGGGGTGTCATCGCGATCGTGTTGAGGATTGTCCTGACCGCTCTTGCCACGTTGCTGCTCAATATCCCACTGCTTCAGGCGCTCGGCGGTCTACTGCTCATCTGGATCACGATCCGTCTGCTCAGGGGCGAGCCGGATGCCGGGCAGCAGCCGTCGCCGACGACACTCTGGAGCGCGCTTGGCTCGATCATGATCGCCGACTTCCTGATGAGCCTCGACAACGTCCTGGCCATTGCCGGTGCGGCCCGTGGTTCGCTCTTGCTGCTCGTCGTTGGTGTTGCGCTCTCGATGCCGGTCGTGCTCTTCGCGGCCGGCTGGATCGCCCAGCTCTTCGAGCGCTTTCCGGCGCTCCTCTACGTCGGCGCGGCAACGCTGGCCTTCACCGCGGCCCACATGGTGCTCGGCGATCAGCTCGTCGAAGCCCACCTGGCGCACGCCAACCACCTGCTCGTGCTGGCCCTAACGACAGCCCTCTTCGGCCTCGTCGCCGTCACGCCTCGGCTGGCGCAGGAAGTGATGAACTGAACAGGCCATGCGGTTGGTTCCGAGCTGACCTGCATTGCTAGGGACTGGTTGACGGACGCCAGCGCGGATTCCAACCCTCGTCGCTGAGTAACCACTGTGAGGAGCCGTCGGCGGCCACAACTGCGAGTCCAGCGTTGAAGTTCCATGTGGCGATGAAGCGACCGGCCGGTGACCAGACGGAATCTTGCCCCAGGGCCCTGATCCACCGCACGGTCTCACCTCCCGGCGTCGCGATCCGTCCGCGCATGGCCACAAGCGCACCATCCGGACTCCAAGCAGGTCCGGCTGGATTGGTGTAGTCGCTTCCGAAAACCGTCGCTTCGCCGGCGGTGAGATCTACGATCCAGACGGCGCTGCCGTCGAGATCCCGGCCGGCATATTGCGGCTCGTCGAAGGCGATGTGTCCACTATCCGGCGACCAGACTAGATCGCGCACTCCCACGGTCGAGGCGAGTGTAGTCAGATCGGTTCCATCGACTTCGATGACCATCACGTCGATAACTGACGGGGGTGGAACGGTTGAGCCTGTCAGGCTGGTGAAGGCGATCCAGCGTCCATCCGGCGACCAGAGCGGGGTACGGGAAAAACTTACCCGATCGTAGAGCGCCTCCTGCGGAATCGGGATATCGGTCAATTGCCACTCGTTCTCGCCATCAGGCTCGATGAGAAAGATCTGGGACTCATCCTCACTCAGCTGGCGCTCGAAAGCGATCAGCAAGCCGTCCGGCGACCAGCGGGGATCCGAATCTTCCAGTGCGTGGCTGGTGATCTGGGTGAACCCGGTGCCGTTGGCCGCGACGACGAAAAGGTTGTCCGGTCCACCCGGGCTTACCTCTCGAATGAAGGCGAGCTGCGAACCATCCGGCGACCAGTCCGCCGCCCCGACGACATCACTTGCCAGCAAGATCAGCCCGGTCCCATCGGCATTGACGACATAGAGTTCGCCGGGCACACCGATGTTGCCTGTCGCAACAAACGCGATCCGTGAGCCGTCCGGCGACCAGACAGAAGCGTCGACATACCCATGCACATCACCGGTGAGGTTCATCATTAATTCACCGGTGGCATCAGCAAGGTAGAGTTCCGAGGTCGGCCCGCCGAACACGTCATCTTGCTCAAACTTCGTGAACAAGATCTGCCCGTCGACCTGCGGTCGCTCAGCGTAGCGCCAGGCATGGTAGTGACGGCCGATGTTGCCGGTTTCAACACGCCAACCCTCAGGGTTGCCCGGGGTGTAGGTCAGGCAACGGCGCTCGAAACACTGGATCAGCACATCCCGCTCAATCCCACCGACTACGACCCGCGTCCAGTATGCGCCGCTGACGGGGCGGCCGGTGGCGTAGAAGGGATTGGGGAAGAGTGGGGCATTGATGTACACGCCGGCTTCCCAGACCTGGCCCGTCGAGTGCATGAATTCCCAGAAAGGAGCGGCGATGTTGCTGCCAGTCACATCATCGAAGTAGGCATTCTCGATGTCGTACTTCTGAAGCGCCGAGTCAGAGCTCGTCTGCCCCGAGCGGTCGAGTTTCGCCTGGATGACCTCACCGGTGCGATCACCACAGCAATCCTGATACGGCCCGACGACCTCACCAAACGTAGCGTAGCTTGGGCCATTCTCAAAACCCTGGTCGCCAGCGACGTTCAATTCGGACGGCAGCCGCTGCTCGAACTGGTTGTGGCCCACTTGCATCCGGCCAGTCGTCAGTTCGACGGCCAGCAGACCGTTGGTGACGTACCAGGGGCTGGATGGGTCGGCGTCGGGGTTTGTGAGCTCCATGCGGCTCTTGTCGTAGTAGATGACCTGACGGCTTTCGCCGGGCGACTCGGCGTAGGGCTCGGTCAGAATGTCCGTGAACGGCTCAGGACCCCACATCCAGGTGCGGTCGGCGACGCCCTCCGCGACCGGGAGATCGGTGCGCATCCAGACCTGCTCGAACGGCTCTCCGGCGGCGTCGGGAACGCCAGCCAGTGACGGGCTCGCTGCAACGGCCTGTGTTAGTGGCGCAACCCCGGCAAGGATGAACGCGATCAGTAGTGTCGGTGTAAAGCGTTTCATCAGGAACCTCGAAATCTACTCAGCTCGCCAGGCGACCCACCGCTCCGTCTCCAGGACAACCATCTCGGAATCGTTTAGTGACATTTCCCGGTACTGGGGGTATTTGTCGCGTAGCGCGTCAAGCGCCGGGGTGTAGCGCGGATCGCTGGCGCTGATCGTCGTGGCCGGGCCGCGGATCAGGACGAAGGCGAGCTGCGACCAGTCGTCGTCGTAATGGTCGACGACCAGCGCGGCCCTGCCGGTTGCGTCGATGTTGCGAAGCCGCAGCAGCCGGCGGCCCGACTTGGGCTTCTCGTCGACGACGGAGTAGAGCGCGTCGTCGAGCAGGACGTAGACGCAAGGGATGACGTGCGGCTCCGCGCCAGCACCGGCCGTCGCCAGCCGCCCGACACGGGCCGCGCGCACGAAGTCGAGCGCCCACTCAGGCGGGCTGGACACTGCTCCACCACTCCTGGACCAGCTCGCGATACTGGTCCGGTTTCTCACGCAGGACGTTGTGGCTCGTCTCGGGGATGGTCTCGATCGTCAGGTTCGGAATCACCGCGCCGAGCAGGCCGGGACCGTCCGAGCCGAAGGCGCGCTCATCCTCGTTACCTGCCTGGATCACCAGGGTCGGCGCGGGGATCGTCACGCCGGGCACGGGAACCGTCGCCGTTGCCGAGAGATCCTGTGACGCCTCAGCCAGCACGGCGTCGGCGGTCTGCTGGAGACGCCGTGCCGATCTCTCGGCTTGCTCCTGGGTCATAAATGGCCGCCAGGCGCGTAGCTCGTCGACGACCGTCTCGAAGGATTTCTGCTTGAGATCGACGAGCGTCGCGAAGGTCTCGGCATTCCCGGAGCGCGGCGGGATCGGCGGATCCTCCAGCACGATAGCCCGGATGCGATCCGGAAGCTCGGCGGCAACCAGCAGGCTGGTCAACGCGCCAAGCGAATGCCCGACGAGGACGACGTTGTCCAGCCGTCGTTCGGTGATGAAGGCGACAATATCGTCAGTGTAATTGTTCAGACCATAGCCAGCTTCCGGCTTGTCCGACTCACCGTGGCCGCGTAGATCGAAGAGGTACATCTGCTGACCGTCAAACGCGCCCTGCAATGCGAGCTCGGCGAAGTACTTGCCATCGTCCCAGATGCCGTGGAGGCAGATGACCGGCGAGTCATCGTCGCCGGGGCGAACCTCGGCGCTGAGCGTGATGCCGGTCGCTGCCAGGGTGACGGGTGTGTTTTCTAATGACACGACTCTTCCTTTCCGATATCCATCCTACGAGGATACCGGCATAGCGTAGTTGAGATAGTCAATGTCGCCCGGCGATTGGCCGTAGCTGGTCAGCAGCACCGCCGCCTCAACACGAGCCAGCAGGCCGTGGATGATGGCATGGTAGAGGATCTCTCCAACCGAGAATCTGTCGTCGCTGGGCCGGGCTTGAGCCGCGAGTTCCTCGTCGGAGAGGTTGGCGAGGTAGTCGCGCATCTTCTCTGCCTCGACCTCCCAGCGCGCTCTGAGCGTCGCGACGTCGGGAAAGTCGACCGGCTCCAGCATGTCGCCGTGCCCGACGCCCTGCTCACCGTGCGTCCGGACCGTCTCCCGCCAGCTCCACTCGACATCGAGGATGTGGACGAGGTTGTCCTGGAGGTTGCGTGGCGTGAGCTCGGTGGGCGCGCTGTACTGCTCCGGCGTGACCCGCTCGGCGGCATTGAGAATCTGGTCGTTCATCCAGCAGCTGTAATCGTAGAGTCTTTGCAGGTCGGCAACGTGCAATGGTCGGTCCTTTCGTCACTCCGATACTGTCCGGTCAACCAGCATAATAGATCATCTGTTCGCATTGTGCCGAATGCGGCTCCAGTACAATCGAGCGCGTTGCCGCCCGTTTCCAGCAGCAGGGGAAGTCCGCGCCCGCCGTGTCCAGCCGTCGTTTCGACCCGACCATCGACTACTACGCGATTCTCCAGGTCGAGCCATCGGCAAGCCGCGATGAGATTACCCGCAGCTACCGCCAGCTCATGCGGCGGAGCCACCCCGACCGTTTCAGCGATCCGGTCGAGCAACAGCAGGCCGGCGAGCGGGCGAAGGACCTCAACGCCGCCTATGCCGTCCTCTCCCGCCCGGAGACCCGCGCCGACTACGACCGCGCCGCCGGCACGGCCCGGCTCGACGCCCAGACGATGCGTAGCCGCTACGCGACGCCCCGCTCGACGGTGCGCCATCGCCAGCCGACCTACAGCCAACGCCGCTCAGCCACCCGACGCCGGCCGGTCACGACGGTGACGCCGCCCCAACGCGCCAGCCTGGGCAAAGCCATCCGCCAGCTCATCGCGACGTTCCTCGGTATCACCGTCGCCATCATCGTGATCGTCGCCCTGGTTGCCATCGCCTTCGCCGGCTTGCAGGCGCTGTTGTAACCGGTTGGCTGGACCCAATCGCACAACGGTGGCACACCAACCGTGAAGTGACCGCGTACGGAATCGTGGTAATGCGTTCCCCATTCGCCGATGGTGAGCGCAGCGGGTATGGCGACGCAGCGCGTCGCAGCTACAGGGGCAAGGGTTCCCTGGAACGGCACGGCGTCGGTAGCACTGGTAGTCGCGACCACGCGAACCTGGCAACACGAATGCTCTAACTGAATTTCACATTAGGTGTAAGGTAGGACGTTTGCGCCCGGTCAATCCGCCGCACGCCGCCAAGCCACTCCGATGGCACACGTCGCGCACCGAATATGGCATCCCGAGGAAGGCTTTGCGCCCGAGGGATCTTGTTGCGAGCGTGCCACCCGCCGGTGAAGGAAACGGTGAACAACCGGGCGTCGGCGACCGTGACAGTCTTCGCTGGAGCGCGGCGCTGTCGGTCGGAGATCCCTCAGGCGCAAGGCCTTTCTCGGAATGCCCATGATGGTGTAGTGGCGTATGCGGCATGGCGCTGTGTGCGGACCGAATCCGGGAACCGCGCATGTGAACGGCTTATCTTGATGCATCACGAGTGAGCTCGTCTTCACCCCTACGATGCGCGCGGTGTGCCTGCCTTCGTGCCCGTTGTGAGCTTGTTGCGGACTTCGCGCTTGATCCGTGGCGCGAGGAGATCATCGTGGTCGGCGAGGAACGCCTCGACCGCGTCGGGGTCCCAGATGACCAGCTCGCGGAGCGCCCAGGAGAGCGCCTTGACGATGGTGTCGTCGCGGTCGTTGGCGAGGAGGGCGCAGATATCGAGCGTGCGCCGGGTGTCGCCTGTCCCGCCGGCGGCCCGGAGGTTGAGGCCGAGTGTCGAGACGAGCGCCGCGCGCCGCCAGTAGCGGTCGCTGGAGCCTGCCCAACGCCGGATGTCATCGTCGCTGATCTTGGCCAGCCGCCAGGCCGGCCCGGAGATGTAGCGCCCGAAGGTGTCGACCGCCTGCCAGCCGTCCAGCCCCTGCCCCAATGCCTCGACCACGTCGATGTCGATCACGTCGAAGCCGTGCGGATGGTGGTAAACGAGCTCGTAGGCGACCCAGCGTTGCCGGCCAACCAGCGCCATAGCCACAGCCAGCACATCCTCGGCCGACTCGCGTTTCAGTTGCTGCGAGTACGCCCGGCGCACTCTTCTGATCGATTGCGTCGAGCGGTCCGCTAGCGCCTCGATATCACGGACGATATCGTCGGCGACCCGGTCTTGCTGGTTCTCCATGCACGCCTACCTGTTTTCCGTGAGTTCTCTGATCTGCTCCAGCATCGCATCCGGCTGGGTCACCGGCATCTGGCAGGCATGGTTGACGCAGACGTAGGCGGCGGCTTGGCCGTCAACGAGCTCGCGGCTGAGCAGCAGGTCGATGACTTCGGCGGTCTCGCTCTCCGGCGCGGCGGCCGCGACGACGGTGCGCGGCAGGTAGGCGGCATCCAGCGCGGCGACCATCTCAGCGCGCCCGGCGTCGTCATCCGCGCCGACCAGCGCGATCTCGGCACTCGGCCCGGTCGCGAAATCGGCGGCGACGAGCAGGCGCGCCAGCCCGTGTGGGTGCTCGGTGGCAATCGCCGCGTGCTCCTCGATCACGCTCCGCGCCAGGCGGGTGAACTCGACATCGCCGATCAGGTGCGCGAGGCGGATGAGGCCGTCGGCGATGACGCTGTTTCCGGAGGGTGTCGCGTTGTCGAAGGGATCGCGCGGGCGGGCGATCAGCTGCTCGCCGGTGGCTGCCGTGTCATAGAATGCGCCGGCCTCCGCGTCGTAGAAATCGTCGATTGCGACACGCGCCAGGTCGCGCGCCCAGGCGATCCACTCCGGCTCGAAGGTGGCCCGGTAGAGCGCCAGCAGCCCATCGATCAGGAAGGCGTAGTCCTCCAGGAAGCCGTCGATGCGCGCCGCGCCATCCTTGTAGCTGTGGAGCAGCCGTCCCTGGTGCTGGAGATTGTCGCGCAAGAACACCGCGTTGGCCCGCGCGGCGTCAGCGTAGCGTTGCGAGCCGAAGACGTAGGCTGCCGTCGCGAACGCGCGCATCATCAGGCCGTTCCAGGAGGTCAGGATCTTGTCGTCCCGGCCGGGGTGTACCCGTTCGGCGCGCGCCTCGAACAGCTCCCTGCGGAGCGGGGCAAACTGCTCATCGCGCCAGCGCAGGCGGTCCTCCTGGAGGGGAATTGAGAGGACATTCGAGCCTTCGAAATTCCCGCGTTCGGTCATCCCCAGCAGCTCGATGACGGCGTCTGCCTCGTCGCCCAGCGTCTCGCGCACCTGGTCCGGCGTCCAGACGAAGAATCTCCCCTCTTCGCCCTCGGTGTCGGCGTCCTGGGTCGAGTAGAAGCCGCCCTCGGGCGCGGTCATCTCGCGTAGGACATAGTCGAGCGTCTCTTCCGCGATCGTCCGGTAGAAGGTCTCGCCGGTCGCCTGGTAGGCCAGGCTGTAGGCATCGGCCAGCAGGGCGTTGTCGTAGAGCATCTTCTCGAAGTGAGGCACGAGCCAGACGCCGTCAACGGTGTAGCGGTGGAAGCCGCCGCCGACCTGGTCGTAGAGCCCGCCGCGCGCCATTCGATCGAGCGTGTGATGGGCCATCGCCAGCGCCTGCTCGCTGCCGTTGCGGTGATGAATCCGTAGCAGCAGCTCGACCGCCATCCCGGCCGGGAACTTCGGCGCGCCGCCGAAGCCGCCATGCTCGGCGTCGTAGTTGCGTTCGAGGTTGTCGAGCGCCGTTGCGAAGAGCTCCGCGTTCAGCTTGCCGGGCGGCAGATCGCCTCGGAAGACCTCGCTGAGCCGGTTCGTCAGCGCTTGCGCGCTCTCGACAACCTGCTCGTGACGGTCCCGGTAGGCTTCGTGGACGCCTTGCATGACGCGCGGGAAGCCGGGCATGCCGCCCCGGTCGCCCGGCGGGAAGTAGGTGCCGCCATAGAAGGGCTGGCCGTCGGGGGTCAGGAAGACGGTCATCGGCCAGCCGCCGTGGCCGGTCATCGCCTGGACCGATGCCATGTAGAGCGCGTCGATGTCCGGCCGCTCCTCGCGGTCGACCTTGATGTTGACGAACAGCTCGTTCATCTGGGCGGCGATCGCCTCGTTCTCGAAGCTCTCGTGGGCCATGACGTGGCACCAGTGGCAAGCCGAGTAGCCGATGGAGAGCAGGATGACCCGGTTCTCCTCCCGCGCCCGCTCCAGTGCCTCCGGCCCCCAGGGGTACCAGTCGACCGGGTTGTCGGCGTGCTGGAGCAGGTAGGGGCTCGTTTCGTTCGCAAGTCGGTTGGCCATTCAGCGCTCGTTTCCAGTGAATGTCGTTGCAATGCACTGGCTCAAGGATACGGGCATGCGCGGGCGAGACGGTGCGCGAGTTTCCCATAGCGACATTCTGGCTGGCGTCAACACGTCATGGTGGCGCGGGCGCTAAGGGTTCGTTGCAGCACACCTGTCTGCTCTTGCAGCAGACTCAACAAGCTTGTTGCTTTTGGAGCCTCCGGGGATAGTAGGAAAGGGAGCCGGTCGCTCGCTGGCTCAGTCTTGCTCGGGTGGCGGCTGCGGGGCTTGCTCGCGTTCGCGCAAGCCGTAGTCGCGGATGACGCCGGCGATCCGCAGGCGGTAATCGTCGAAGATCGCGGTGCGCCCCTTGATCTGAGCATCCCGGTGCTCGGTGCGTGCCCGCCAGGTCTCCACCGCCTCCTCACTCTCCCAAAAAGAGAGCGAGAGGATCTTCTCCGGATTGACCAGGCTCTGGAAGCGCTCGATGGAGATGAAGCCGTCGATCTCGTCGAGCAGCGGCCGTAGCTCGGCGGCGATGGCCAGGTATTCGTCCTTGCGGCCCTCGGCGGGCAGCACTTCGAAGATAACTGCAATCATCCTTCTGCTTCGCTCCTCATGCTGACGAATCCGAGAACACCGGGATGCGGGCGTTTCCGAGCGGTCGATATCCGATGTGCGTCGGTAGTGTCGCATGATCGGTGATGGTGGCGCGTAGGGCCGCAAGGCCAATCCGCGCGATGGCGAGGGAGAGCTGCTGGCCCGGGCACTGGTGCGATCCATGTCCCCAGGTAAAGAGCCGGGCTGCCCGTCTGTCGGGGTCAAAGTCGTGCGGATTCGGGTTGACCGCGGGATCGCGATTGGCGGCGGCCAGGACAACGAGGACCGCATCGCCCCAACGCAACGATGCGCCACCGAGCAGGCAATCCCGGAGGGCATAGCGCCGCGTGTTCTGGACCGGCGCATCGAAGCGGGCAACTTCACGCAGGAAACGCTCGTCGATCTCCGGTGCCGGGACTCCGCTTGCGTCATCGCGCTGGAGTTGCACGAGCGCGTTCCCGATCAGCCCTGCCGTCGCCTCGTATGTCTGGACAAGCAGGCCGATGGTGTTCGCGACAGCCGTGGCGTGGTCGACGGTTGGCGTGTGGGGCAAGCGGAGTGGCGCGATGTCCGGCGCAGGCGGCCTGTCGAACTGCTCGACGAGGTTCCCGGCGGCGATCATGCCACGCTCAACCTCGCCCATGGTGCTGCCCGGCCGAAGCGCGGCGACGAACGCGGCAATGTGCCGGGTGACATCTGGTAGCGCGTCGCGTGAGACGCCGGCCAGGCGCGCCGTGACGCCGAGCGGGAACTCCGCGACAAAGCGGTCGAGCCGCCGGGTTAGTGGTTCGTCGACGATGTGTTGCGCGAGATCTTCGATGACCTTGGCGGCTGCCGTCTCAATGGTCGAGACTGTGAGCGCGCTCATGGCTCCTGTGACAACCGGCCGGCATTGCCGGTGGCGGCTGCCGTCGGTCATGCGGATGAGCCGCAGGAAGACATCCCCGGCGAGCGAGCCGGCCAGCGCTGGCGGGAGCGGCTCGCTCGCCGGCCGCACGCCGAAGTCGCGCGACTCCAGGCACTCCTCGACCAGGGGTGCGCTGGAGACTACCCATAGGCCGTGCCGGTGATCGAAGTAGAGCGGCCGTTCGGCGACGAGCCGGGCGTAGTACCCGTAGGGATTGTCTGCCGTCACGGCGTCGACGGGGTCGGTCGGTTCAACTCGAGATCGAAGCGACATAACATTCCTCTCCATCTAGGCCGTTGCCGGGATCTGTGGTGATGGCCGCAGGGCGACCTGCCCGGAGAGAGCAGCCGCCAGCGCGGCGACGACCGCTAGGCCGCCGGTGATCGCGAAAGGCGTGGCATACGACCCCGTCTGTTCCGCGAGGAACCCGACAAGCGTCAGGCCCACAGCCGCGCCGAACTGGGTCAGCAGCGACGCCGGGCCAAAGACCGTGCCGTACGAGCGCATGCCGAAGCGCTCGGCCATCAACACCGGCTGGAGCGCCACGGTGTTGCCCATCGTGAAGCCGACGAGCGCCGCGGCGACCATCAGCAACGCCGGCTCGGTCGTCATCGCCGCGAGCAGGACTCCGGCAGCCTGGAGCAGGCAGTAGCAGGCCAGCATGAGATGCTTCGGATACTGGTCGCCCAGGCCGCCTGCGAAGCGCCCGGCGATTCCCGCCGCGCCCGTGATGCTCACGAAGAGCGAGGCCCGGCCGGCCCCGACGATTGGCGAGAGGAAGGCGATTTGATGGACGAGATAGGCGACCTGGCAGAGCATGATGAGCGCGAAGGAGAGGGTTAGTAGCTGCCAGACTGACGTCGCCGCCGCCGAGCGCGCGTTCCAGACAGCGTCCTCGACAACTGCCTGCTTGCCCGGTGGCTGCGCGTCGCCGTCGAGGTTCAGTCCGCGCGAGGCGGGGTCGTCCTCGATCAGGAAGAGCGCGATTGGCAGGACGATGGCCAGGGCGGCCGCAGCCATGATGTAGCTGGCGTCCTGGATGCCGTAGCGGTTGATTAGCAGTGTGCTGGCCGGCACGAGCGCGAGCGCCCCGAGCGGCGCGCCACTCAGCGCCAGCGTCATGACGAAGGCGCGCCGCCGCCGGAACCAACGGCCGACGATAGCCCCGAGAACCAGCGTGCTCGTCCCGGCAAAGCCGGCCGCCAGCACAGCGTCAGCCAGGTAGACATGCCAGAGCGCCGTCGCTTGACCGTAGAGCAACACGCCGGCGGCAAGGACCAGTGATCCGGTGATCAGCACGCGGCGGGGGTTGTAGCGGTCGATCAACCGCCCGGTCACGAGGCTCGCGAGCCCGACGATGATGTAGAAGAGCGTCGTGCCTAGCGAGAGCTCGGTGAGCCCCCAGCCGTGCTCGTCATGAAACGCGTGGACGAAGACGCCGAGCTGGTAGAAGCCAGCGCCCCAGGCGATAAAGGCGGTGAGGCCGACGCCAAGCGCGACGTACCAGCCGTAGAACGGCTGGCTGTCCAACCCCGCATGCTTCATATCAGTTACCCCTTCAGCTTCATCTGACAATCTGTCGGCGCTATTGCACCTGGACTGGATCCACTGTAGGGTGAGGATGCACGACATATTTCGATGAGGAGCGAACTATGGTGACGGATCAGAATCTGACGGAGATCGGGGCAGTGCTCGGCCAACCGGCGCGTTCGGCGATCCTGCTCGAGCTCCTCGATGGGCGAGCCCGGACGGCAACCGAGCTGGCGGACATCGCCGGCGTCAGCCGGGCCACGGCTAGCGCTCATCTGGCCCGTCTACTCGAGAGCGAGCTGCTGCGCGTCGACAAGCAGGGACGCCACCGCTACTACCGCCTCGCCGCCCCGAAAGTTGCCGAGACGCTGGAGTCGTTGCTGGTGCTGGCTGGCGGCCAGGCGCGGCCGGCCCGGGCTTCCTTCGGTCCGGCCCAGCAGGAGCTGCGCCATGCCCGGATGTGCTACGACCACATCGCCGGTTCGCTAGGCGTCGGTCTGACACAGGTGTTGGTAGGCAACGGGTCGCTGGTCGAGGATGACGCGAACTACCAGGTGACGGAAAGTGGCGCGGGCTGGCTACGCAGCTTTGGCATTGATGTCGAGGCGGCGCGGCGCAAGCGGCGCTATTTCGCGCGGACCTGTCTGGACTGGAGCGAGCGCCAACCGCATCTGGCGGGGTCTCTTGGCGCGGCGCTGGCCGAGCGGTTGTTCGAACTGGGTTGGATCGCGCGCGAGGCCGAAGGCCGCTCGCTGCACATCACCGACACCGGAGTGCAGGGGCTGCAACGCGCCTTCGGGCTTGATTTGCGTGCGTAGAGTTCCTGCTCTCTCGACGCTCGCGCAATGCCAAGACACCTGTGCGCTGTGGATGACAGGAATTAACTCGACGGCGTAGGGCAGGGGCTCGTCCCCTGCCGGTTCGGGTGATCTGTGTGGACGCGGCAGGGGACGAGCCCCTGCCCTACGGGGGCGCCGGAGTTTCGCCAGCATCACGGTGTAACGGTGTTATACCGATTCACGGTGAGGCTGTCGCGATCGATATAGGGGCGTGGACCCAAGGGGTGCCCCTCACGCCCGGCAGTCGCATCCCTCGAACGTACGCATGGATCGCAGCGCTGGCGTGAGGGGCACC
>JAUIIK010000039.1 GCA_030431755.1 Chloroflexia bacterium | reverse complement strand
AGCGGATGCGTCAGGGCAACGATGTCGGCTCCCAGTACCGCTCGATGATTCTCTTCGCAGACGACGGGCAGTATCGGGCCGCGGTCGAGACCCGCGACGAGTACCAGCAGGCGCTCGCAGCCGCCGGCTATGGCGAAATCCAGACTGAGATCCAGCGGGCCGACGCGTTCTACTATGCAGAAGACGAGCACCAGCAGTACCTCCACAAGAACCCTTGGGGCTACTGTGGCATGGGCGGAACCGGGGTTAGCTGCTCAATCGGATTGGGAGTCAGCAGCATGAGCAACGAGACACTTGACGCGGGCTTGAAGGACGTCCCGACGACGGACGACGAATGGAAGGCGCGGCTGTCGCCGGAGCAGTACCAGATTCTTCGCCAGGCAGGAACCGAGCGCGCTTTCTTCGGCGAGTATGTCGACACCGAAACGGATGGCATGTATCGCTGCGCTGGATGTGGCGCGCCGCTCTTCGATAGCGGGACGAAATTCCACTCAGGTTCCGGCTGGCCGAGCTTCACCGAGGCCGTGTCGCCCGACGCGGTCACGGTCAAGGAAGACCGTTCGTTCGGGATGGTGCGTACCGAGGTTGATTGCGCGCGCTGTGGCTCGCACCTCGGCCACGTCTTCGACGATGGACCGCGTGACGCAGGCGGACAGCGTTGGTGCATCAACAGCCTCTCGCTCGACCTGGATGAGCGCGACTAGCTGCAACTGAATAGAACGAGCAGAGGCGGCGCTGTCATCAGCGCCGCCTCTACTATTGACGTAAACGATCATACATGGTTCTCTATCGGTGGCAACCTCTGCATAATCGATAGGAGAATTGTAGTTATGAGTTCATCAATGATCGAAGATCGTCGCTCATATCCGCTTGGCGACGTGCGGGCCGCTGAAGTTGAGCTGCAGATCCTTCACGGCTCGTTGGCCATCAGCGGCGGTTCCGACGAGTTCTGTACGGCGCTGTTCGAGTACTCGCATCCTGAGCTGCGGCCAATCGACCGCTACGACGCCGACAGTGATGAGGCGGAACTCGAGATCAGGCAGCCGCAAACTCAGGATCTGCAGGGTACACGCAACAGCTGGGAGCTAGCGTTCAACAGCGAGGCCGCGTTGAGCATGGCGATCGAGTCAATGAGCGGTGGCGTCGATCTCGATTTCGACCGGCTCAACCTGCAGGATGTCGAGGTCAAGAGTCGCAGTGGGACCGTCCGCGCAAGCCTCGCTGGGAGTTATCTAGCGCTTGACGAGGTCTACATCGAGTCAAACAGTGGCAGCGTCACGGTTGCGATGCCCGGTGACTTCCCAGCGCTCGGCTCCATCGAGGTCGAGTCGCTGAGCGGGTCGACCGAGCTGGCGATCACCGGAGACTGTCCGGCGCTTCGAAGCGTGGACGTAACATCGAAGAGCGGGCGAGTAACGCTCGATCTACGCGGCGCATTTGCGCGTGACGATCTTGGCGTCGACATCGAGAGCATGTCTGGGCGAGTCCAGGTGCTGTTGCCGGAGGGCGTCGGCGCGTCGATGAACGCCACGACGATGTCCGGAAAGATCCGGGCGGCGGGGTTCAACACCGGCTCTGGGCGCTGGACCAACGCCGCCTTCGGGCAATCTGCTGCTACGATCTGGCTGAACATTCGCGTCATGAGTGGCAGCGTCGACGTCGGCACGGCCTAGCGCGACGGAGATCGAGAGAAAGGATCGCGGGAATGTCGGTTCCGACCACTGACTCCTTCATGTACCAGACGATGCACCGCCAGCCGGCGGACGTGCAGGCGCTTCTCGACGACGGTTGGGGGGCCGCCGCCGATGCCGCCGCGCGGCTGCACGACCGCACCCGCGTGCATGTCATTGGCATCGGCACCAGCTACCATGCCGCCCTCGCCGGAGCCTGGCTGCTGCGCTCGGCCGGCGCGGATGCCCGCGCGATTCACTCGTTCGAGTTCGCCCACTATCCAGACAATTTCCCGATTCGCGAAGGCGACGCCGTCATCATCATGACCCACACCGGCGTCAAGACCTTCTCGCGCGTCGCGATGCAGCGTGCCCACGAGGCGGGGGCGCGAGTGCTATCGGTCGGCAGCAAGGAAGCGGAGCATCCTGGGTCGGAGCTCGTGTTGCGAACGACGGAGCGTGAGCGCTCCGCTGCCTACACCTCGTCGCATCTGGCGGCGATGACGGTCATGGCGCAGGTCGCGACCGAGCTAGGCGCGCTCAATGGCGCGGCGGCCACGGGCCGTTACAAGGACGCGTTGGCGCAGGTACCGGGCCAGGTCCAGGACATTCTGGATCGCGAGGACGACATTCGGCCCGTCTCCGAAGCCTGCATCAACCGGCGCATTTTCGTTGCCGGCGCAGGACCGAGCGAGTTCTCGGCGATTGAGTCGGTCATCAAGGTGCGCGAGGCTGCCTATGGCAACATCGACGCGCTCGGACTGGAGCAATACCTCCACGGACCGATGGTGTCGTTCAATCCAGGCGATCAGGCGATCTTCGTGAACGTCTCGGGCAACGCCGAGGCGCGGGTCAGTGAAGTCGCTGCCGCTGCCGACGGCATGGGCGGCCATCTGTGGTTCGTCGGCAAGGGCGCGCCGTCCGTGCCTGATGCACAGGTCTTCACGGTGCCCGAAACCGTAGAAGATCTATCGATGTTGCTGACCGTCGTACCGCTCCAGCTTTTTGCCTACCACATGGCCGTCGCCAAGGGCATCAATCCGGACACCTTCCGGCGCGATAAGGAGCCGCACAAGAGCGCCTTCGGGCTGCTCACGCTTTGAGTGAGTTGGCCCGGCCTTCACGATTCGTTAACTCCTGTCCGCCGTGCGTGGCGGAGTGGGTGGTTTCCGTATGGTCTGACACGGATATGGGTGACGAGTTCGTCATGCACCGATAGAAAGCGTCGGGTATGGCGACGCATCACTGCGCAGCTACAGGGGAACGTGATCCCCGGAACTGCACGGCGCCGGTCTCGCTGGTAGCTGCGACGCGGTGCGTCGCCGGTTGCGACCACGCGAATCCAGCAACAGGAACGCTTCGACCGAATCTTGTGTGACTTGGAGGAAGCAATTGCACCCGCTAGTCGAGCAGCTGAAGTTCGCGCGTTCGGAATTCGAACGCGTCTTTGACGGAGTGTCTGCAGAGGACGCGACCCGCAGGCTCCTGCCGATGAATTGCCTCAGCTGGATCGTGGCGCACCTGGCGTTGCAGGAGCAGCGCTACTGGGTCGCGATTGCCCAGGGGCGTGAGGCCATCATGCGCCCAGAGCTTATCGCGGTGTCGGGCTACCCGGATCGCGCGACGACCCCGGAACTGGCGCTTGTCTGGGAGATCTGGCGCGATGTCACGGCAGGCGCGGACCGCTTTCTCGCCACAGTCTCCGACGCGACGCTCGCCGAGCACTTCGTCTTTGATGGCGAACGGCTGCCCGAGAGCGCCGGCACGATGCTCTACCGCAACATTCACCACTACTGGTTCCACATTGGCGAGGCGCATGCAATTCGCCAGCAGCTGGGACATGGCGACCTACCGGATTTCGTTGGTGCGCAGGATAGCGCGCCATTCAGGCCCGGCTGGTCGGCCGGCTAGCCTGAGCCCGTCGTCGCCCGCATCGCGTCTGCAAAGGCGCGCACGCGTTCAGTGTCGACCGGCGCAGCGACGTCGCCGTTGCGTTTGAGGCTTGTTCCGGCAATGGCACCGTAGGCTGGCGGCACAAAGTGCTCGATGGAAGCGGTTGTCGCGCCCGAGCCGATGTAGACCGGCACTCTGCCTGCTGCATCGACGGCTTCCCGAAGATCTTCCAGGCTGGCTGACTTGCCGGTGGCGCTCCCACTCACGATAACCGCGTCGGCAAGCCCTCTGAGAACAGCATCCTCGACGGCATCGGTCATCGACGTCGATCCAACCGGCGCGGCGTGCTTCACCAGCACGTCGGCGTAGACGCGCACATCTGTTGCGTCGAGGAGCTTGCGCAGCCGCATGAGCGTGTCGGCCTCGCCGGTGATGAGCCCTTGGTCGGTCGCCATCGTACCGGCCAGAATATTGACGCGAATGAAGCTTGCGCCTACCGCTTGAGCGATACCGAGTGCGGCGTGGCTGTCGTTCCGCAGGACATTGATGCCGATCTCAACGTCCGCAACTTCGCGGATTCTGAGCGCGATGCGAGTCATGGCGGCGACCGTGTGACTGTCTACCCGGCTCGCTCGAAACGGAGCGTCACCGAAGTTCTCGACGATGAGCGCTTCCGCTCCGCCCAGCGCTAACGCTGACGCGTCAGCGAGCGCCGCTTGTTCGATTTCCCCGATGCTCATTGTGTTGCGGGGCGTGCCCGGCAGCGCTGGTAGATGCACCATCCCGATGAAGCGTGGAAAACTCGCCAATGGATGCTCCCGTCACGTCGCCACTGCGCGGCTGGTATTGTACGGTGGCGCAGCACAACGGGGAGGTGCCGGTGGACCAACAACAGCCCGCGCCGCGGTTCACGATGGAAGAGCTGGTCGACGCCAGTGGCATCAGCGACCGCACGATTCGCTACTACATCGAGCAGGGCCTGCTCCAGCACGCTCGTGGCCGTGGCCGCTCGTCGTACTACACGACCGAGCACCTCGAACGTCTCACCCGTATCACCGACCTGCGCGACAGGGGCTTGAGCCTGGCGGAGATCCGGGAGTCGTTTGTGCCGCAGGTTCAGGAATCTGCTGTTCCCAGCGAGCATTGGGAACGGTTAGCGCTGCATCCATCTCTGGAGATTGGTATACGCTCAGACGCGCCGGATGACGTCCGCATGCTCGTCCAACGCTTCCAGCAACTTGCAGATCAATGGTTCACCACGCTTGAAACCGGCGGCGGTTTCAACGAGCATTAGATAATCGACGCAACGTAACTGACGACCGACCGAAGTTGGAGCTAGTAACCAGAGATGACAATTTCCAACCAGCGCACGGCGCTTGACCCGGTTGCCAACGTGTTCAAGGCCGAGGGCTTCTACGCATACGGGACGTTCGACGACCAAAACCGCTGGTGCGTCGCCTGCGATGTCGAGGAAGGGCACATCGACATCCGCATCGGCGATGACGGCTACGAGATGGACGCCTGGGCGACGTTGACCGGCATGTATGTCGACGAGGAGAATATGCGCCGGCGGTACGCGCTCGAACGTCTCGCGCGCGTGTCGATCCCGGCGATTCAACGCGGCATGCTCGATGACACAGAGCAGCTGCACTGGGACGATGTCGAGAAGGGCATCGCCATCCGCAAGACGATTCAACTGCCCTTCGCCACAACTGAAATCCTGCCGGAGATCGCGATGAACCAGCTCAACGACGTCAACGAGACGCTGCTATTCCTGGCGCGGCAGATCAACAGCTAGGTGGGACCGATGAAGCCGTTGGAGCAATGGCAGGCGTCGCTTGGCGTCGCGCTACGTGACGAGCCGGCCGATCTGCTGATCGAGAATGCGCGGGTGGTCAATGTCTTCACCTGCGAGATTCAGCTTGGAAACGTCGCCATATCCGGCGGCCGTATCGTCGGGATTGGCGACTACCGTGAGGCCCGTGAAACTATTGACCTGGACGGCGCGTTTCTCGCGCCATCGTTCGTTGACGGTCACATACACACGGAGAGCTCGTTGCTCTGGCTGCCGGAGTTCGCGCGTGCCGTCGTGCCGCGCGGTACTGGCGCAGTCGTGACTGATCCGCATGAGATCGCGAACGTGGCTGGCCTCGCCGGAATCGAAGCCATGATCGCGGCATCGCATGGGCTACCACTTGGCGTCCACTTCACCGTGCCATCCTGCGTCCCGGCAAGCCCTGCTGAGACGGCGGGCGCTGAGATGACGACGGCCGCGATTGAGACGGCGCTCGCATACTCGGAAACTGCCGGCCTCGGCGAAATGATGAACTTCCCCGGCGTTCTTGCTGGAGACGCGGACATATTTGACCGGCTCCAGCTGGCGGCCGGGCGCAGACACGATGGCCACGCTCCCGGCCTGCGGGGCCGCCAGCTCGACGCCTACGCGCTGTCGGGCATGACGAGCGACCACGAGTCGACGGCGCTTGACGAGGGCCGCGAGAAACTCGAGCGCGGCATGATGCTGATGCTCCGCGAGGGCTCGACCGAGCACAACATGCTGGAGCTCCTGCCGCTCGTGACAGACGCCACGTTCGCGCGTTGCTGCTTTGCCAGCGACGACCGCGACTGCGCGATGCTCTTGCATCAGGGCCACATGGATGAGACGCTGCGCCGTGCCGTCGCCGCCGGCCTTGATCCGCTCCGTGCGATTCGCATGGCGACGTTCAACACTGCGGATTACTGGCGACTGGACGCAGTTGGAGCTATTGCGCCGGGATATTACGCGAATTGCGTTGTGCTGAATGATCTCGCCTCGTTCGAGGTCGATCTGGTGCTCTGGCAAGGCGATGTCGTGGCACAGGCTGGCACAGCCCAGTTCGGGACGACCCATGTGATTCCAGATGTGCTGTCGAACACCGTGCATGTCGCGCCTCTGACCGTGGATGATCTCGCCATGCCTGCGGCAGACAGCCACCGCGCGGTGGGAGCTGAGGATGGGCAGATCGTCACGAAGCTGCTGGAAGTCGAACCGCAGGTCGTCGACGGTCGCGCTGTTTCTGACGTGGGCCGCGATCTCCTCAAGCTCGTCTGCGTCGAGCGGCACAACGCGACCGGAAACATCGGCGTCGGCTACGTCCACGGCTTTGGGCTGAATAGAGGGGCGCTGGCCTCGTCAATCGCGCACGATGCCCACAACATCGTCGCCGTTGGCGTTGACGATGTGGACATCCTTGCCGCTATCGAGGCGGTTGTCGGGATGGATGGCGGGCTCGCCCTGGTCGTCGACGGTGAGGTGCGTGACCGGCTGCCGCTGCCGGTTGCCGGGATTCTATCGGACCAGCCGCTGGAGGCGACTGCCGCCGCCTATGAGCGCATCGAGGGGCTGGCGCGTTCGCTTGGTTCGCAGCTCACCTCGCCGTTCGGGTTGCTGGCGTTCATGGCGCTATCGGTGATACCCGAGGCCCGTGTTACCGATCAAGGATTTCTCGCGCTCGTGTAGTTCACCCGTTGTCATCTCTGCGAGCGAATGCAGCCGGGAACGGCAAGCCGAGTCCCTGCCCTACGTTTGCCTGGCGGGCTGGAACGCCTGTGCCGCATCGTCGGCGTTGATCTTGTTGCCAGGTTCGCGTGGTCGCGACCTGCGACGCATCGCGTCGCAGCTACCAATGACCTCAATGCCGTTCCGTTCCGGGATCCCTGACCGGGTAGCCGCGACGCATCACCAATCCGCATTGGATCGCACGAGATCGTCTCTCACCAGTTGGCTTGTGATCTGGGCCGAGAGCAGGACGCCTGGGAGGCCGGCGCCGGGGTGGGTGCCGGCGCCGACGAAGTAGAGTCCTGAGACGTTGGGGGAGCGGTTGTGTGGCCGGAAGTATGCGGACTGGGTGAGGGTCGGTTCGATTGAGAAGGCCGAGCCGAGCCAGCTCCCGAGCTGATCGCGAAAGTCTAATGGCGTGAAACGGTGCTCGACCTGGATGCTCGATGCGAGTCCGTCCAAACCGGCTTCAGTCTCAAGGAACCGTATGATGCGATCCCGGAAGCGATCAGCCTCGACGTGCCAGTTGATGCCCTTGCCGAGGTGCGGCACAGGCGCGAGGACGTACAAGCTCTCTCCGCCTGCCGGCGCCATCGACGGGTCGGACTTCGTCGGAGCATGAAGATAGAGCGCCAGGTCATCAGGCATCCCGGTTGCATCGAAGATCTGATGCAGCAGGCGCGGATAATCAGCTGGCATGTAGATCGTGTGATGCAGGAGCTGATCGTACTGCCGGTCGAGGCCCAGATAGAGCAGGAAGCAGCTCATCGAGTAGCGATAGCGCCGCAACATCTGGATCTGGCGAATTGGACGGGCAACTCTCGGTAGCAGCTCCATATACGTAGTCGCGACATCGCTGTTAGCGATGACGATGTCCGCATAGTGCTCGTCACCCGCATTCGTTCCTATGCCGCGCACGGACGCGCCGTCAACCAGCACATCCGCTACGCGGGTGCTGGTCTCGACCGAACCGCCCAGATCGCGAAAGAGGCGCTCCATCGCGTCGACGAGCGCGTACATGCCGCCCGGCGTGTAGTGGACGCCTCCCTGGCGTTCGAGGTACGGCACGATGCTGTAGATTGAGCTGGCCCGGAGCGGATTGCCACCGATGAACAAGGGGTGGAATGAGAAGGCCATCTGGAGCCTCGGATCGGTGATGTAGTCTCGCACAGTGGCGTAGACGCTCTTTTCGGCACGCAGGCTGAGGAGCTCAGGGACGATCGACACGAAGTCGGCGAAACGGTGGAATGACTGGCCGGCCAGGTCCTCGAACGCCCGTCCGTAGATCCGCTCGGTGTGCGCCAGGAAGTCCCGGTAGCCCCCCACGTCGGTCTCGTTGAAACTCGTGATCTCGGCCTCGTCTGATGCTCCGCCGTAGTCGAAGTGACTGCCGTCGCGAAAGTAGATGCGGTAGTAGGGCGAGAGCGGCTGGAGTGCGACATCCTCAGCGAGAGTCTGACCTGCAGCCTGCCAGAGCTCCTCAATCAAGTTGGGCGCCGTGATCAGGCTCGGCCCCATGTCGAAGGTGTAGCCACTATCAATGAGCTGGTAGGCCCGCCCTCCGACCTTCTCCCGCGCTTCGACGATTGTCACGTCTAGTCCGAGTGCTTGCAGCCGGATCGCGCAGGCAAGCCCGCCAAAGCCCGCGCCAATGACGATTGCTCTCATCGCGCGCCGACTTGTAGCTGGGCGCCATCAGGCTCGCGCTCGACGACGGACGATAGCTGCGTAACTCGTGCCTCGACAGCCGCGACGAGCTCAGCGGTCGACCGGAAATCGCTTGCGAATGCCGCCTCGGCGAATTTGATGTTGATGGCGAGAGGATCGTTTGACATGTACTCGAGCCCCACCGGGATGATCGGGAGCTGCTTGCCGGTGCGTGACTCGAACAGCGCTGCGATCCGCGCAAATCCCTGGCGGAAGGGAAGCATGTCCTGGTGCGTGTGCTTCGGCGTGTAGCCTGGATCGATGTTCGGATAGGCTTCCGCGAAGAAGACGATCAACCCGTCCTGTTCTAGAATCGCCTGCGCGTCGATCACCGCACGGCGCAAGTACGGGCGGACCTCGTCCGTGGTGTATGCGCTACGAGCGTCTTGCCTTGCTAGCGCGTCACTGCGCAGGACGATGGGCCAGCCTGCCGAGCGGCAAGCCGCTTCCATGGCGACCCGCAGCGGCCGGTGTTCGATCCAGTCGAGACCTACAACGATGTGGAGCGGACGGTCGATCTGCGATATCAAGGCGCAGCCGTCCCATAGGTGGTGATAGTGGCGGCAGACGAGGATCGCCGGTCCGGCGGGTGGCGACCAGCCCTGCGGGTCCGTACTGGCCGTGCCACTACGTCGCAAGAGGAGCTCCGCGCCGCGCTTGACGACCATTTGCCCCATCGGAGTGCCGGTTGCTGGCTTCTGCCGTCCCGCCACCGATAAGCGCAGGGCAGCGGCTGCCGGGACAACTCCGAGCACACCGGAGATTACGACAGGCTGCCACAAACCAACGCTGAGGCTCAACGCCATCGCGAACACTGTGTTGGCGACGTAGACCATGAAAGGCAGTCCTGCGGGCGTCTCGTCGCGGCCAGGGCTGGCGCGCCAGAGCAAGCGCGCTGCGCCGATGAAGATGAAACCTGTCAGCGCCCAGCCGGCAAAGTTGATCAGCGGCATGCCGAAGTAGGGGCCGGTGTCCGACCACTGCCAGAATTTGACTGGTAGTGCCTCGTGAGCCATCGCCGGATCAAGCACGAGGTCCCAGACCACGAGCAGATAGACGCCGGCCAGGACCCCGCCTAGCGAGGCATGGCGAGGCAGATAACGGCGGGCGAGATGCGTTCCGAGTACATAGCTTGCAAACCCGAGATAGAACCAGGAGAGCGGAATCGTGAAAGGTACGTGGCCGAGCACTTTCAGGCCAAGCCCGGAGGTGTAGGCGTAATCGCCAAAGGGCAGGCCGGTCGTCGTTCCGATGAGCTCTGCGCTCAGAGAGATCGGATATGCCAGCGCGAAGAAGATCAGCGTCTTGCGTCTGCCGAGCGTCGCGAAACCGAAGGCAAGCATTGCCAGCGCGCCGAAAATGATGTGCGTCGCGCCGCCATAGTCCATGCCGAAGCGGAAGGTGCGCGCGCCGAATTCAGAGTCGGCCCAGAGGTGCGGGTTCGGGACGGCGATGAGAATCCCGGCCAGGCCGAAACCGAGCGCCGCGACATGGACAACATAGAGCAGCCAGGCTCGTCGCATCAATTACTCCCCGCGGATCAGCGCGCCGCCGCGCCAGACGAAGGTCGACGAGAGGGCGCAGCGCACGATCTGAACCGTCACCGGCAGGTCAAGCAGCGGTGAGAGCCAGTAGGTCCGGCTGCACGAGCGATATGCGCGCCGGGTCCCTGCCAGTGTGCCCAGTCGCAGCAGGAGCGCTCCGAGCGGCACATAGCGCCAGCCGGTGGCGCGGAGCCGCTGGTTCGTCGCCACCACGGTTAGAGCCGGGATGATGAGCGCCTGCGCGCATACGACTTCTGCCAGCCGTAGCCAGCCCCAGACTCCGAAATAGCGGTCGCGTGTCGGCAGCGAGCGCGCCCAGCCGGACCACGCAGCGCGAGTGGATTTGTACATCTCAGTCCAGACGAGCTGGCCGCCCTCGTAGAAGCCCACCGGATAACCAAACTGCGTGAAGCGGCGGGCGAGCGTCACGTCTTCACAGATCGACGTGCGGACCTCGGCGAACCCACCGCACGCCACAAGCGCATCACGGCGGCAGAGAAAACACTGGCCGTTGGCCTGGACCTCACGGACGTTCCGCGTGACGTGGCCGGGGATGCCGAAGCGGTAGACCAGTGTCGTCAGCATCGCTGGGTGGAGCATGCTGAGCAATCGCCCGTCGACGTGTTGCTCGGTCGCGACGCTTACAAGGGCGGCCCGATCAGCGGTGGCACGGTCCAGCAATGCGTCTACGAGGCCGTCAGTGATCGTCACGTCGGCGTCAATCGTCAGTATCCAGTCCGTAGTAGCGGAGGCGGCGCTCAGTCCGTGGTGGAGTCCCCAGACCTTGCCGTTCCACTCTCCGGGGCTCGCGCCCGCCTGGATGACCTGTACTGTGTGGTGTTGCTCGGCAAATGCTCGCGCGCGCGTCTCAGTGGCGTCGCGTGATCCGCCGTCGATGACGATTATCTCGTCGATGCCGCGCGCGCCAACGAGCGCCTGGAGGCACTCGTCAATGCGATCTGCCTCGTTCAGAACCGGCAACAGCGTTGCGACAGTCTCGCAGCGTGGACGGTTCGCAGGCTGCTGGTCGAGCGGACGGCTCGCGCGAGTGCGCACAAGCCGCAGGCACACCGACAGACTCGATAGGGCCTGAAGAGCCAGCAGGAGCTTGATGAGCGTGGCAAAGGCTGGAAATCTAGCGCGCAACGGCTGACTCGCTTGCGTCACTCTGCCAGAGCCGCGTAATGGTCGCCGAGATGCCCAGCTCCCGCAGCTTGTCCCAGCGGGAGGTCGAAGCCCGGAAGTTGATGGCGTCGTAGTTGTTCGACTCGATCTCGCTGAGTAGATGCCTGTAGAGCCGGCTGGCCAGCAGGATGGGCAGTTGGGAATCAGCTGGGAGATGCAAGATGCCCGGTAGCGCCTGGTCATAGAGCCGGCGGTTCTCATGAATCAATCGTCGCATCATCGGCGCGAGTGTTGCACCGGCTCGTTCTACGTCGCCGCGCAGCTCCACCAGCGCGACACGGTCCAACCCGAACTCGACGAGTGTTTCGCGCGGAACGTAGACGCGTCCGATCTCGAGATCTTCGCCGATGTCGCGGAGGACGTTTGTCATCTGCATCGCAACCCCGAGCTGCTCGGCAGCTGCCAGCGCCGCCGGGTTGCGCGCGCCAAGGACGCGGGCCATCGTCAGCCCGACCGTCGCGGCGACGCAGTAGCAGTAGCGCAAGAACTCCGCTTGCGTTTCGATCTGCCGCAGCTGGAGATCCGACTCCAGGCCAGCGAGGAAATCTTCGATGAGCGCGCGTGGAATCCGGTGTTTGTCAAAGATCGCGTCGACCGCGACCGCGAGGCCCGGTCGTAGGCCTGCGGCTTCGGGCTGATGAGCCCACTCGCGCCAGTCAGCGAGATAGTCGAGCGCACTCGCCTTTGACGTCGGCGTCGTCGCAGTATCGACGATGTCATCCAGGGCGCGGAAAAAGGCGTAGAGAATCGTCGTTTCGCGGCGTTTCTCGGGCGGGAGTAAGCGCGTTGCCAGGTTGAACGAGGTGCGCGCATGGGTCTCCAGCACGCGCGCCGGCGCTAGCGTGAGGCGTTGGGTGCGCGGATGCTTCGCTGGCGTCGCCGGCAGTTCACGGACGAGCGTTACCATCGGGCGATGACGTCTTGTAGATGTTGGGAGTGCGTGTGAGGCGCATCCCGGTTGCAAAGTGCCTGGCGCACGTGGCACACCCTCCGAGGCGGACGGCGGC
Source organism: Chloroflexia bacterium (assembly GCA_030431755.1). GTDB lineage: Bacteria > Chloroflexota > Chloroflexia > Thermomicrobiales > CFX8 > JAUIIK01. The sequence goes on along the minus strand of JAUIIK010000039.1, from coordinate 25,798 downwards.
ACACTGCGCGGATGTTAGTAGAGGACGCCTCCCGATGGCACGTAGCACATAGGGCTTCCGAACCTCGGCGCGTCGTTCGACATGAACATCTCAGCATCCACGATCCGCGCTCCCGCCCGCAACAAGTCGGGCAAGGCCGGATGAGGGCCGCCGATTTCAATTGAAGCGCCACGGCCGGGGAAGGCTCGCTGCACGAACTTGAGGGTCGTCAGCACGCTCTCGCGGGCGTTGTGCGACGACGTAGCTCCAACTGGACCAATGTGCAGCGGAGCGTCGTCACTGAACCACGCCCTCATTGTGCCTGATAATGGGTCGTGAATCCAGCTATAGCCGGCGAGATCGCCTCGGGCCTCGATCAGATAAGGGCTCGCGCCGGCGGTGGCGCTCCAATACGCTGCCGCATCAATGCGCCTGCGGCCCGTGACAAGCGCGTCAAGCTCGACAAGCTCCCGCGTCAGCCCAGAACGCTGAATTTCCGCCGAAACATCGGATATTCTTGCCAGTGCAGCCGGAGGTACCCGAAGCGTGTAGACGGGCCAGGCCGGCACATAGCCACGCCTGATATAGAGGGCAACTGCACGCGCGTCAGCGGACGCGACGAGTAGTCGATTTCTATCCTGGCTTGTATCCACTGCGTCGACCAACATGCGTCCAATGCCGGACGACTGCGCCGCTGGCTGCACAAAGACCTGCGAGAGAATGCGATAGCCGTCTCCTGCGACTGCCGATGCATAGCCCAGGATCTCGTTGCCGCGGCTGGCGACAACGACGCGCCCGTGAGCGAGTACGTAGCTGTGAAAGGGATGCGTATCGCGTGGTCCAACCCGCTCAATCAGGTCATCGTTGCCGAGCCCGCTGAGGGTGAGCCGGAAGAGTTCGGGGAGATCTGCTGCGACTGGCGCGCGGAGCGCTACGTCGTGATTGCTCTCATGCTCGCCATCGTCTGCTAGCGTCACGAACCGGACGCTTCACGTTGCGCCTCATCCCGTGTTGAGCGGTCCAGCCACCACTGTGACGCCTGGGCGGCGCTGCCGCGCTGTATGAGGTCGCCGCCAGGCAGGAGCGGCCCGAGGAGCCTGCCGGTCATAGCCCCAAGGGCGACCGGCACCGCCGAAAGGCCGAAGTAGAGCATCGCCCGGGTCGACGCGAAGTTCTCGAGCCCGACTGTGTGGACCAGCACGCCCGACCAGACCGGATAGTAGAGGAGGGCGACGTAAATACCGGCGCCGGCGACGCACATGACGATCACCATAGCGATCAGCAGTTTCGTGCGCTCGATTGTCGCGCCGACGATGAAGCCGATCACGACCGCGCCGAAGAACGCGTAGCCGCTGTCCAGGTGGTAGCCGAGTAGGCCCTCCATAGAGCGGTCCGTGTAGATGATCAATGTGCCGAGCGCGAACGTCATCAGGAACCACTGGAGCGTTCCGAAGACGATGGCGATCCGGCGCATCGAGCGCGTGCTTGCGTCATTGACCACTGGCAGCCACCTGTCCAATCGCGCCGCGGAAGCGGAAACTGAGCGGTTGCTCAAACTTCGCGAACCGGACCAGCACCTGGCCGCTGAAGCTGAGGTTGGCCGTCCCGCCCTCGGCCTGGATGCTGTTCGATGCGACCGTGAACTCTGACGAGAATTCGCGTGATTCGCCGGCTGAGACGACGACCGGTTCCCAGGTGCCGTAGTCGGATCCAGCGAACTCGCCATCGAAGTAGAGCGCCACCGAGAAACCTTCGACATCGGCCGGGAAGCGCGAAGCATTGACGAGGCGGAAGGTTGCCGTGCCGGTCTCAAAATCGTCCGACTGCCACTCGAAAGAATCAGGCACATAGACGAGCTCAACGGTCGTGAATGCCTCGGCCGCGTCGCCATAAGTCGAGAAGGCGCGCAGGCCAGCAGCCAGGCCTCCGATGCCGACGACCAGGGTCAGAATTAAGATGATTGGATTGAGTCGCACGGGTTATCCACCGATCGCTATGCACATCGCGCCCGCCGCAATCACACCTGCCGTGCCGATGCGGAGCGGCGAGACCGCCTCACGCAACACGGCAACTCCAAGAAGCAACGCGAAGACGATACTGGTCTCGCGCAACGGCACGACATAACTGACATTCGAGCTGGTCAGCGCAATCAACACGAGCATGTACGCGCCCATTACCAGCACCGCGCCGGCAGTGGACGCTCTCAGATTCTCAGTCAATTGCCGTCTCACGACACCGCGCCGTCGCAGGATAACAAATGGAGCCTGGATGGCGACGCTCGTGGCGATCAGTCCGTAACCATATACGACAGGATTTACCGCTTCCACTCCGAAGTTATCGAAGAGCGAGTACGTTGCAATCACGATGCCCGTGCCAAACGCGAATGCGACGGCAGCACGTTTGCCGTCCGAGCGCTCAAGGTCGCTGCCCAGGACATTGGTCGTGCCAAGCAACACGATGCCGACGAGCGTTGCGGCGATGCCGATCCAGCCGGCGGGCGTCGGCCGCTCGTCAAAGAGGACCATCGCAACGAGCGGCACGAGCGCAACGCCGGTACCACGGGCGATGGGGTAGACCAGCGTGATGCCGCCGTGGCGGTACGCGGCTGACAGTGTGACGAAGTAGAGCACCTGCAATGAGCCGGAGACCGCAACGAGCAGCAGGTCACTCCCAGATGGCGGGTCACTCCAACCGGCGGCCAGCGCCACCGGCAGCCAAAGGACCGAGGCGATGAGATTCAGCGTGAAGAAGAAGGCGTACGGCTCGTCCGTGCGTCGTGCCAGTGTGTTCCAGCTTGCATGCATGACCGCCGAGATCATGACAATCAGGATTGCGAGAGAGGACATTCGCAGATTATGCCCGATCTGGCTTGGCGATGCGCTATTGTCACGCTAGGTTCATCGACATGACGGCAGCGAAAATCGGGGGAAGCTATGGCGCGGCCACTCCAGTTTGGCATTTGCACGGATCAGAATATGGACTGGCAGACGTCGGTCGACCGCTGGAAGTATTTTGAGTCGCTCGGATTCGACAGCATCTGGAATTGCGACCACTTCGAACAGCCATCGAAGCCGGGCGGACCTTACCTCGAAGCGTGGACGATGCTGGCCGCTCTCGCGGCTGTCACGTCCGATATCCGCATCGGCGTGCTCGTCACGAGCAATACCTTTCGCCATCCGGGGCTCCTGGTGAAGGAGGCGATCACCGTCGATCTCATCTCGGAGGGCCGGCTGGAGTTCGGTATCGGCGCGGGCTGGTACGTGCCTGAGCATGAGGCCTATGGACTCGAGTTTCTCCCCGCCGGGCAGCGGGTTGACCAGTTCGAGGAGGCGGTCGAGATCATGGACAGCCTCTTTCGCAACGAGGAGACGACCTTCGACGGGAAGCACTACCAGCTCAAGGACGCGCCGTCACGCCCGCGTCCGGCTCAGCAACCGCGGCCGCCATTCACCATCGGCGCGCACCGGCCGCGGATGATGCGCATTGTCGCGAAGTGGGCTGATCGCTGGAACACGAGTGGGACCGTCGACGAAGTGCGCGCCAAAAACGCGCTGCTCAACGAAGCGCTCGCCGCGCTAGACCGCGATCCCGATTCCATTGTCCGGTCGCTCTACGGTTGGGCGGCGGTGATGCCGTTCGACCCCTGGGAGTCCGTCGGTGCGTTCGAGCAGTGCGTTGGCGAGTATCGCGAAGCAGGGATCGATGAGTTCATCATTGACCAGCCGGTTCCGTCACGCTTCGCTGTAGTGGAACAAGTGGTCGCCGACGTATTGCCCCGCCTGCGGGCAGAGGCTTAGCGCTCGCTGCGCGGGAGGAACGCGTACTCACCCGACGGTTCGCCGACCAGCGGCCTGGCGTAGTCGAAGAACCTGCCGTTCAGCGTTCGATCCTCGTTGATGAAGGTGTCGGGAATCGTCGCTTCGACATTGGCGATGTTCGCGAGTGGCGTTAGCTCTAGCGTTGCGCTGTAGGGGCGCGACGCAATGCGCTTGATGACGACGCACTGTCCTGACGCGCCATCCGCAGCGGCGGCAACAACCATGCGGCCGGCGGCCTCGGCCTCGTCGACATCGACCTGAGCCAGATAATCGGCAGACGAGCGCGTGATGGAGCCTGGACGATCCAGTTTGCCACGCAGTCCGAGCTCTGAGCCGATCAGCTTCAACAGTGCTTGGCCGGCGCTCTGATGGTAGGGATGGCCGAAGGCGTCGACCCACTCGGGTGTCGCGCCCGCTACATGCGTACCGTCGGCCCAACGCATCGTCTCCGGCGCGACAAGGACCGCGTATCCATCATCACGCACACCACCTTCGAGCGCCGCCAGGAAGTGCTCTGGTGAGTCGAAGGGACGCTCAGGCAGCGCAATGCGCGGCTGGGCGAGCTCGGCTGGAGCCCACAGCGCGCCTGAGGCTGCCAACCAGCCGGCATTGCGTCCCATCACCTCGATGAGTTTCACGGGGTAGAGGTCGCTCGTTGCGTAGGTGTCGACGATGGCGTCCCGCGTGTACGCGGCAATAACCCGCGCGGCCGACGGATATCCGAGACTGTGATCGGTGACGGCCAGATCGTTGTCAATTGTCTTCGGAATGCCGACCGTGTGGAGCTTCCGGCCGGCCGCGAGCGCATGTTGTTCAAGGCGCAGCAAGGAGTCAGCAGTGTCGTTTCCGCCGATGCCCACGATCGCTGTGGCGTTGAGTTCGTCGAGCACGTGCATGATCTGCTGGAGCTGATGCTCGTTGGGACGAAGGCGCGATGTGCCGAGCGCCGCGGACGGTGTTCGGGCCAGGCGGCTCAGGAAACCATCCTCGAGATTCGTGACGTCGATCAGATCATCCTCGACCAAACCGGTGAAGCCGGACCGTGATCCGAGCACCCGGCCGAAACGGTTGCGCGCCTCCTGGATTATCCCAACGAGGCTGGCGTTGAGAACAGAGGTCGGCCCGCCTGATTGCAGCACGATCAGCGCTTCCAGTTGTGACCTCCTAGACCAATGCTCGAGTTGAGTCGACTAGATGTTGCGAGGAAAAGGGTAGCAATCTTGACGGTGCTATCGGCAGAGACGAATTAGGACCATTCAGGCGGTTGTCGTCTTCCGAGCATCATGCCAATCTCAGATTACTGCATTCGAGACGTCATCTCTTGAGAATCAGGTTGGAAGTTAGAAGGCTAGAGTTGATGACCAGAGCGATACGTGAGACCGTCGAGCGCTTCGTCGAAGGCATGCGCAATTGCGCGAATCTCATCGTTGAAGCCACCGGACAGAAGCAACTTTCGAAGCAGCCGGTTCCGGTTCGCGTGGAGAGCGCGTGCCGCCGTTCCAGAATGCGGTAACATTGATCATCTACACTGCGTTGACCGTCTGACGTCGGCGAGGAGGACCAATGCTAGGCTGGCTTGTGCTGCTGGGGTTCTTTGCGGTCGGGTTTCTCCTGAGCGTTGTGGCAGCCGCTCGCTGGGGACGCGGCGCTCACAAAGGGATGTCGGTCAAGATGGAATCCGAGTCTGCCAACTACGTCAACTATGGGCGCGGTCCATTCGTCTCCTAGTCCCGGCTACCACTAACAAGACACGTGAGAACCGGGGTGACGAGCGGCATCCCGGTTTTTGTCATGAGAGGCGCCATAGACGGGTTGCCACTGCCATCTGAGTGCGTACGTACGCTATAATTCAGTAGTGTTCGTCAGGATGTAGATGGCGGGTGAAGCGCATCTAATGGCGCGGACGAGGCAAAAGAACTGGATAGGTTTCGCGCTACTTCCGGTCCTCCTGATCGGTGGGCTAACGTCCACTTTCCCCGGTGAATCGGGTCCACAGACGGTCAACCTCAGCCCCGACCCCGAGATCTTCGGTATCGTCGGCCTCGACCCCTGGTATACATACGACGCCGACCCGATCAATTACCCGGATGACGTCAACCGGGCGCTCTTGGAGCGCATGGCATCGGACATGTCGCGGATGGGCGCGCGCTGGATTCGGATCGAGTTCCACGCCGAGTATGACCTCGAAGTCGGACCCGGTCCAATTGACTACGGCAAACACGATTGGTTCATCAACGAGGTCGCGCCGCGCTACGGGCTCAAGATCCTGGCGGTCCTCGGCAGCGGTCTCATCGGCGATCTTGACCCGACCTGGAGCTACGACCATATCAACGACCCGCTCAACGAAGCGGGCTCCAACGCCTATATCGACATGTACACGGCGCGGGTTGCCGAGATCATGGACCGCTACGGGCCACGGCTCCAGGCGGTCGAGATCCTCAACGAGCCGAACGCCAACGAGGTGCTCTCGGTCGACTCTGAAGGCAAGATCAAGAGCGTTATCCCGGCCAACTATGGCGAGCTACTCTGGCGCGCTTACGACACGGTGAAGGAGCGTAGCCCGGAGACGACGGTGGTGATGGGCGGCGTGCTCTTCGACGATGAGAACGGCACCTCCTACGACGTCCGTGGGCGCTCGTACGATCTCGAATGGCTCGAGAACGTCTACGGGTCGCGGGCTGTGCGGAGCTTTGTGGCGGAGCGCGGCCATCACCCCTTCGACGCGATTGGTGTGCATCCCTACTTCATGGAGCCGCAGGAGATCATCGAGTACCTGCACGTAGCGCGCGAGATGCAACTGCGGTTTGACGACCGCTCTGGGCGCATCTGGATTACCGAGGTCGGCTGGCCTGCCGAGCCGCCGGCGAATGTGACCTCGATCGGACTTGGGGTGCCTTCCGCGAGCGAGCGTCAGCAGGCCGCCTTCATGAGTTCGATCTACACGACCGTTCAGCAGCTTGCGCCGTTTGTCGAGCGCATCTTCTGGTTCAAGTATGAGGATTTCCCGGTCAACGGGGAGCTCAACGGTTGGGGGCTGGTACGGCTCGAGGGCGCTCATGACGAGTACGGCAGCTACGCCAATCCCTGGCCGCGCAAGTTCGCCTTCTCCGTCTACCAGGCGCTTGCGAGCCCGGAGTACCTGCCGGTCGCGCCGGTCGAGCCGGAGACGGTTCCGGCGGGGGCGCTGTACTTCCCGGCGTCTGGCCACACGTTGTCGGAGCCATTCCTGACCTTCTGGCGCGACGGCGGTGGCGAAGATCGCTACGGTGCTCCAATCACCGAACCGTTCGACCAGGGAGGCCGGCTCGTCCAGTACTTCGAGCGCGCGCGCTTCGAGTTTGATGAAGCTCTGGCGCAGGACGGCGCCGGGGTGCAGCTCGGCCTGCTCGGCCGGTTCCTGGTTGAGTCTCGCTCGTTGTGGACCGGGGCCGGTGACACGCGTGGCGATCCGAATCACCGTTTTTTCCCGGAGACAGGGCAGTCGATCCTCGGCGCGTTCCGAATCTACTGGGAAGAGAATGGGGGCGTCGAGGAGTTTGGCTATCCCTTGACGCCCGAAATCAACGAGGATGGCGTGCTCGTCCAGTACTTCGAGCGCGCCCGCTTCGAGTACGCAGCGACTCCTGACGGGGCAGGCTTCGAGGTGCGGCTCGGCGACATCGGGAGCGAGGCCATCGCGATTCCCGGCTGGTACCGATGATCCAGCTCAATCCACCAGATGGCGACGAGTCCAACCGCGCGCTCGTCGAATTGATTGCCTCCGAAATCGAGGCCGGCGGTCCAATGACCTTTGCCCGGTTCATGGAGCTGGCCGTTGGTCACCCGCAGTACGGCTACTATGCGAGTTCTGTTGAACGGGTAGGGCGCGACGGTGATTTCCTGACCGCGCCGGAGACACACCCGGTATTCGGATGGTTGCTCGCTCGCCAGATAGTCGAATGCTGGGAGCTGCTGGGTGGGAGCGCAACGCTCACCGTCCGGGAGTTTGGCGCGGGCAGGGGCACGCTGGCCCGGCAGATTCTCGGCTCGATGCGGGAAATGTCGCCGGCCGGCCTGGAGTCTGTGAGCTATGAGCTGCGCGATCTGAACCCGGATCACCTGGCTAGCGTCGACGACAAGGACTCCGGATTCGTGGGAGGACCGCACTCGGTCGTACCTGCGTCCGCGAACCCAATCACCGGGGTAATGATCGCCAATGAGTACTTCGATGCGCTGCCGTTTCACCGGCTCGAGTTCAGTCAGGGTGCGCTGCGCGAGCGCTACGTCGATCTGCGCGACGGTTGGTTCGTGGAAGTTACCGGGCCGCCGTCGGATGCTGTGCGAGCGCTCAAACTCGATGAGACAGTGCTGGTCGACGGTCAGGCGTTCGAGGCATCGCCGCCAGTGCGACAGGCGGTTGTCGAGCTGGGCGGTCAGCTTGAGCGTGGATTCGCGCTTCTCATCGACTATGGCTACGAGCGGGAAGCGCTCTACAATGTGAAACGCTTCCCAGCGGGCTCGCTGAAGACCTATCGCCAGCATGAGGTCGGTGACGATCCGTACAGCCACATTGGGCAGCAGGACATCACCGCGCATGTCGATTTCACGCTGGTGGCTGAGGCAGCAGTTGAAGCTGGGCTGACAACCGTGGGAACTACGACGCTGGCGGAGTTCTGCGCCGGACTCGGGCTTGATGAGGTGCTGATGGAGATTCAGGCGACGGATGCGGACGCGTACCTCGCGGCCCGAACCGCGGCGTTGACCCTACTCGATCCCACCGGCATGGGACGCTTCAAAGTCGCGGTCCTGGCACGAGGCATCCTTGACAATTGCGATCTGCGAGGGTTGTCATTCAGGATGCCGGGTCTGTAGCTCAGTTTGATCGCAAGATCGCGATAGCGTCGGCGGCGCTCCAGTCATAGGCTAGTTCCAGAGAGGGATCACGCGATTCCGCAGGAAGATATGGAGTAGCCAGTGCAATCGCCAACCAACCACGCAGACAGCGCCTACGGCGACGATGCCAGTCGCTGGCAGGCCGTTCTCGAACGCGATGCCAGAGCCGATGGTCAGTTCGTCTATGCGGTGACATCGACCGGTATATTCTGCCGGCCAACCTGCCCCTCGCGGCGGCCGCAGCCGGAGCGCGTCGTCTATTACGATCAACCCAGCGACGCGATCGCAGGCGGCTACCGCGCCTGCAAGCGCTGCGCTCCGGAGGCGGCCTCCGCCGACGCCAGGTTCGTCGAACAGGTTGTGACCGCAATCGATGATTGGGAAGATGGCCGGCCGACGTTGGACGACCTCGCCGAGATTACCGGCCTGAGCCCAGGTCACCTCCAGCGCAAGTTCAAGGCGGCAACGGGCGTCTCGCCAGCGGACTTTGCCCGGCAACGGCGGATGGACCGCCTACGCTCAGAGCTGCGACGTGGACGCGATGTGACCGGCAGCGTCTACGAGGCTGGTTTCGACTCATCGGCAGCGCTCTACGAGGCGGCTGGCCGTGAGCTCGGAATGACACCTGGGGCTTATCGGAACGGCGCTCAAGGCATCGAGATTCGCTATGCGACAGCGCAAACCACGCTCGGACCCGTCGTCATTGCATACACCGACGTAGGCGTCGCGTCGATTCAGTTTGGTGACGATGAGGATGACCTCGTCGTGAGGCTGGCCGCAGAGTTCCCCCAAGCGGAGCTTGTGCCGGAGCCCGAGAGCCACCCCTGGTTACAAGTCGTACTCGATTACCTCACTGGCGAGCAACCGCACCCCGAGCTGCCGCTCGACATCCGTGGGACGGCGTTTCAGCGGCGCGTCTGGCAAGCGATTCGGGTGATCCCGCCCGGCGAGACGCGGAGCTACGGTGAGATTGCGGCGGAGATCGGCCGCCCGACCGCAGCACGGGCCGTCGCCAACGCTTGCGGCCAGAACCGTCTGGCGCTCGCCATTCCGTGTCACCGAGTCGTCCGCGCCGACGGCGGGTACGGCGGCTACCGCTGGGGCGCTGAACGCAAATCAGTACTGCTTGAGCTGGAAGCCGCCGACTAGCGCAAGCTCAACTGTGGATCGCCACGCTCGGGCCCCGCCCGTCGCCACCCGTAATATCGCCGTAACCAGCGCGGGGCATACTTCAGACTGCGACGATGCGGCATGAAGTCGCGACGACACATGACGAGCGAGGCGATTCACGATGACAAGCGTGCCAACTGATCTAACAAGCGCAGAGCATCCTGATGACGTCGACGCGGGGGTACTCGCGCCGGTCGAGACCCGTGACTGGCGCTTGCTGAACGCGGTGATCGTCGGGGCGTTGGCCGGTCTCATCGCGAGCGGGCTCATGCTCTGGATTGGCCGGAGCTGGGGTGGCTCAATTGTTGCCCAGCTGCTTGCCGAGCGTACAACTGCTGAACTGCCGCTGTCGGTCGTGCGGGACTCGATCCAGAGTCTTGAGGAGAACGCGAAACCGGTCGCGTTGATCGGCATCACCGTGGGCCAGATCATTGCGGCGGCGGTAGGCGCGGTCATCTACGCGCGCTTCGCTGGCTCTTCGATTAGAGCGCGCATCCTTGGCGGTCTGGCCCTGAGTGGCGTCGCCTGGCTGACGCTTTCGCTTGTTGCCGCGCCTATCGGTGGGATCGGCCTCTTCGCGCTCGACTCGCCGCTCGGCACGATGGATACGCAGATCAACTTCGTCATCACCGCGCTCGCTTATGGCGCGATGGTGGCCGCGATGGTGCCCTGGCCGGGCGCAACTACCGAGACAGCGACCGACGAGAGCCGTCGCGCGATCCTGAAGTACGCGGGACTCGGCGCGCTGGCGATCCCGGCGCTTTGGGCCGCCCGCTATGTCGGTACCCACGCCAACCGCCTCCGAACCGTCGCGGATACCGAGGCGGCGTTCCGGGCGACGGCAGGCGAGGGCACGTTCGAGGCAGCCGGGATGCCGGAGTTCATCACCCCGAATGACGCCTTCTACGTCGTGTCCAAGAACCTCGTCGATCCGACCGTCACGGAGATGGACTGGTCGCTCGATATCGGCGGCATGGTCGAGAATCCAATGTCCCTGAGCTTCACTGATGTCATGATGCGTGAAACAACCGAGATGGCATCGACGCTCGAGTGCATCTCCAACCGCGTTGGCGGCACCTACATCTCGAACACGATCTGGACCGGCTTCCCGCTCAAGGACTTGCTGGAGGAGGCTGGTATTCAGGATGGTGTCATCGACATCAAGATGGAAGCTGCTGACGGGTACACCGAATCAATCCCGCTCGATGAAGCGATGCAGGATGACACGATGCTCGTCTACCTCATGGATGGGCAGCCGCTGACCGACAAGCACGGCTTCCCATTGCGGTTGATCGTGCCGAATATCTTCGGGATGAAGAACGTGAAGTGGATCACGAAGATCGAGGCCGTCGATGAGGACTACCAGGGCTACTGGCAGGAACGCCAGTGGAGCGATGTCGCGACGGTCGTAACAATGAGCCGGCTGGACATTCCACGGCGCGGCTACAAGGCCGAGATGGGCGAGACGGTCCAGATGGGCGGCGTCGCTTTCGCAGGCGACCGAGGCATTGAGAAGGTCGAAGTGACGACCGATGGCGGCGAGACCTGGAACGAGGCGGAGCTCTCGGAGGTGCCGTCAAGCCGCACCTGGCGACTCTGGCGCTACGACTACCTCGCGACCGAGCCCGGCATTCGCCGCGTTACCGTGCGAGCGACCGACGGTGACGGCGTGCTACAGACCGAGGAAGAAAACGAGCCACTGCCGGACGGCGCGACCGGCTACGACCGCAACTGGTTCGAGGTCCTTGACGCCTCTGGCGGTTCCGTCGACGAAGACGGACAGCCCGTCAGCGCGCTTGCCAGACAGTGGCTGGACGGCAACTACACCCCGTAGCCCGCTTCAACTGCGGGAACACGTCAGGCGATTTCGTCCACGATCTGTAGGGGTGGAGTTCATCTCCACCCGGCACCGGAATCGAAGCCAATACCCGGGTGGAGATGAACTCCACCTCTACGATTTGTCAGTGTCGGTGTTCCAGAGACATCCAAACTCCATCGGGGAATCTCGATTTACGGGAACATGTCCTTCTCACGCTCCAACACAATGTCGGTCGCGCGGCTGTCGCCTTTGGTGTACGGGTAGCCGCGGATGACGGCGACAGGACGGCCGTCGATCTTGCCGTGGACGAGCTCGGCGGCGGATGCTAGCTCGTCGGCGACGGCCATGATCGTAACGCGCATCTCGTGACCGCCGGAGTCGACCTGGCCGCGATAGTCCGCGAAGAGGTCCATCCCGGCGACGCCGATGGCGATGTTCGTGATGCCCCTGCGCCAGGGGCGGCCGAAGGAGTCGCAGATGATGATCGCCGGGGCGACACCGAGCGCTTCTTGCAGGCCGGCGCGAATGCGGCGGGCCGAGGCGTCGGAGTCGACCGGCAGGAGGCAGACCTGACCCGTCTCCGGGACGTTCGAGGCATCGACACCGGCGTTGGCGCAGATGAACCCATGGTGGGTCTCGGTGATCATCACGCCACGGTCCATTCTGACGATGCGCGCGCTCTCACGGAGCACGACCTCTACCTGCCGGGCGTCCTTGTCCCAGGCATCGGCGAAGGTCTGGGCGATCGCCGACGGTTCGATAGTTGCGAGGTCGACGAGTCGCCCCTCGGCCTTCGACACGATCTTCTGGGTGATGACGAGCACATCTTCGTCGCGCAGGTCGAGCTCTGATGTTTTCAACGCGCTCGTTATGATCGATATCAGATCATCGCCCTCCCGCACCTCGGGAATGCCGTCGAGACCGAAGATCTGGATTTCCGGGACTGCCATGCTTTCCTCGCATATCGTGATGCCCGGTAGCGTCCGATGGGACCGCTACCGGGCAATGCGCGACGAATGAGTGGATCTAGTCGTTGACGTGCGGAATGACATGCTCGCCGTAGACGTCGATGAACTCCTCTTGGTTGCGCCCGACGTTGTGGACGTAGATCTCATCGAAGCCGAACGACGCCCAGTGCTTGACGTGCTCGAGATGCGCCGCCGGGTCGTTCGAGATGAAGACGCGGTTGGCGTAGTGCTTGGGCTCGACGAGCCGGGCCATCGCCTGGAAGTCCTCGGGCTGGCGGATGTCGGCCTTCGGGAAGGCCATGCCACCGTTGGGCCATTCCTTGACCGCGTTCTCGGTCGCCTCTTCCTCTGTCTTGGCGTATGAGACGTGGATCTGGAGGATCTTCGCCATCTTCGAGGCGTCCTTGCCCTCGCGCTCAGCGCCCTTCTCGAACTGGCTGAAGAGCCCTTCAATGCGCTCTTCAGGCGCGCCGACGGTGATCATGCCGTCAGTGTGGCGGCCGGTGCGGAGGGCGTTGAGCGGGCCGGCGGTGGCGACGTAGATGGGCGGCGGCTCGTCCGGAATCGTGTAGAGCCGGGCGTACTCCATCTTGAAGTAGCGGCCCTCATGCTTGACGCGCTTGCCGGTGAAGAGCTTCTCGATGATCTCGATGGCTTCGAACATCATCCGGGAGCGCTGGCCGCCGTCCGGCCATTCGCCGCCGACGATAGCTTCGTTCAATGCCTCGCCAGCGCCGATGCCCAGGTAGGTGCGGCCCGGGTACATCGCCTCAAGCGTCGCCGCCATGTGGGCGACGATGGCCGGATGATAGCGGAAGCTCGGGCAGACCACGCCGGGGCCGAAGCGCTGCTCGGTGCGTTCACCAAGCGCCGCCATGAAGGCGTAACTGAAGCCGCTCTCGCCCTGCTCGGGCACCCAGGGGTGGAAGTGGTCCGACGCCATGACCGTCGGAAATCCGACCTTCTCGGCGCGTTCGCAGTAGTCGAGCAGCACGGTCGGTGAAAACTGCTCCATCATCGCCGCGTAACCCATGACAACCATAGGGAGTCCTTTCCTGTCGTTGGCGGTTGTATCGTTTGTCTCTAGCTCTTGATGCTAGAAGCCGTTGGCGATCACACTATCGATCGAGACGACGATTGTCACCCGCTCCTCCTGTCGGAAGTTCGAGAAGCGCGCATCGATGTCGTCATCCGACGCATCGGGGTTGTAGCGCCGCGCCAAACTGAAGATGTCCTCCAGCGCTTGTGCAGGATCGTCGATCAGTTCGGTCACCGTGCCATTGATCGTCAAGAACTTGTAGTGCTCTTCCCAACACAATGAAACGGCGGGGTTGGCGCGGATATTCCGGTCCTTCACGCGCCCGGCGGCGGTGTTCATGATGATCGTGTCGCCGCGCAGCATGTACCACATCACTGTTTGCTGGATACGCCCGTCCGGGAAGGAGGTCGCAAGCACGGTGAAGCGCTGCTCCTCCAGAAATGACCTCTGTTCGGGGGTTAGCGTCACTGGACCTGCTTTCGAGCTCGAGCAATTGTTCGTCGCTCAAAACGGTAGCATGTCCGGGCGCACCTGCGGGAACGCGGCTACTCGAAGTCCATCGTTCGCAGGCGCAGGGTCGCCAGGCCGAACGAAAGCCCGATCATGATCAGAATGGCTGGAAATGCCGCGTAGAGCTGCACAGAGTTGTCGAGCGTCACGCCGGGGTCGTTGTAGAGCCGGACGAAGATGGAGTCGACATAATGGCGAACGCTCAACGTCCAGACGCCGGGGATGAAGCGGCTGAGCAGGGATTCCCAAATGATCGTGTAGAGGATGCCGACGATGAGCGCACGCGGCACCAGCAAGCTCACGGCGATGAAGACGGCGGAGTAGGCGGCCACGCCTGCGAGGGTAGCGACAATCGCCGCGACAAGCACCTCGATTGTGTCGGGCATGGACGTGCCGGAGATGATGATCCAGGTTGCGATGACGCCGAGCCAGAGCGCGAGGATCGTCGATTCGGTGACGGCCAGGTACTTCTCGGCGACGATCCGGAAGCGGGAGACGGGCTTGATGACCAGGTAGACCATCGTCCGGTCGTCGATCTCGTCGCGGAATGCGCTGGTCGCCAGGATCAGCGTGGCGATCGGCAAGAGGGTCCCGAAAACGGTGCTGAGGACAACCCCGGCGAAGAAGACATCCGGTGAATCGTCGATGTCTCCAACGCGGTAGATGGCACCGAAGAGGATCGGCAGGGCCGAAAAGAAGGCGACGAAGCGGATAGCCTTGCCGCTGCTGAACTGCAAGAGCGTCAGCGTCGAGACCGGGAGTAGCGCGATTAGCGAGCGGGTCATGTTGCTCATTGCTACCGCCCAACCACGTAGGTGAAGACGCTGGTCAACGAGTCGTCCAGAGCCGCGACCTCGTAGAGGGTGATGTCCTCGCGGGCGGCGACCGCGGCAACCGATCGGTAGAAGGCGCGGACGTTGCTGGCTTCTACACGAATCGACGGTTCTGCGCCTTCGTCGGTCACGATCGATACCGCCGCCACGGAATCGTCCTGAATCAGGGCCGATGCGAAGCGCCGCGGCTCGGTCGAGCGCACGCGAATCTTCGAGGCCTGCTCATCCATGCGCTCGCGAATTGCCCGGAAGTCGCCCGCCGCCGCGAGTTTGCCATTGACGATTACAAGGATGCGGTCGGCGAAGCGCTCGACTTCATCGAGCACGTGGGAGGAGACGAGGACAGTGCGGCCCTGGTCGCCAAGCCGCTGGATGAGCTCGATAGTCCGCAAGCGTTGGAGCGGGTCAGTGCCGGATAAGGGCTCGTCCATCAGCAGCACCTGCGGGTCGTGGACGAGCGCCGCGCCAATCTTCGCGCGCTGCCGCATACCCTTCGAGTAACCGCCGAGCTTGCGATCGCCATCCTCGGTGAGCTCGACGGTCTCCAGCGAACGTTGCGCCGCCGCCTCGGGGTCGGAAACTTCCTGCATGACGGCATTTAGGTAGAGGAACTCGCGGCCGGTCAAGAAGGGGTACATGTGCTCCTGCTCGGGCACCAGCCCGACGTAGCGATAGAGATCGCGGTCGCCGCGAACGGATCTGCCCAGGATCTCAATCTTGCCGGCCGAGGGGCGCAGCAGGCCCGTCAGCATCTCCAGCATCGTTGATTTGCCGGCCCCGTTCGGGCCGAGCAGCGCGGTTACGCCGGGCGCGAGCGAGAAGGTGATGTCCGACACCGCGACGACATCGCCATAGAACTTGGATACCTGCGTGACCTGGATTGTCGGGCCTTGATGCTCCGTCGACGTCGGCGCGGTTGGCGCAGCAGAGGTTGCCATGGCTAGTCCTCCTGCAGGTAGGTGCGGTACATCAGGTACATTGCGCCGCCGATGACGACCGCCAGCCAAACGAGCGTGAACGCGCCGGGGATGTCCAGCGAGGCGTACATCGAGTTCTGCGAGTCGACCCGGAATAGCCAGCGCCGCAATGAGTCGACGAAGTCCGGCGGGCTGATGAAGACAAGCAGTCCGCGCCAACGGCCCTCGCCGATAGCCTCGTAGAACGACAGTGCAATGCCTTGCAGCATGATTGTTCCGATAATGAAGATCGCCGCCGCAACGCCCTTGCGTGTCGTGAAGGTCGCGATTGAGAGGCTCAACGCGCCGAAGAAGACCGATACGAGGATGCCGTAGCTGGCGATCTTCAGCAGGTCCTCAATATGGTCTACGAGGTACCGGGCCGGTGAGTCGTCGGCGAAGGTGAGGCCGAGAAAGAGCAGGAGTGGCGGACCGAAGATAACCGTCGACATGAGGATGCCCATGGCAATGACTTTGGAAAGGATGTAGTCGAGCCGGGTGAGCGGGCGCGAGAAATAGAGCTGCAATGTGCGCTCGCGGCGGTCGTCACAGAGCATCTCGGGAGCGAGCGCGCTGGCGTAGATCAAGATGACGAGCTCCAGGACGCCATAGAGGCTGTCGAACCCCAGGCCGTCGAAATCCTCGATTGGGATGAACGCCAACAGCGCGACGATGATGAGCGCCGGCAGGTAAGCCAGCGCGTAGAGGATGATTGGCAGGATCTTGGAGGTCCAGCGCTTCTTGATTCCGAGCCCGCGTTTGATCGAGTAGATGATGAGGCGGCGGATGGCGTAGGCGCGGCCGTTGCGCTGCCCCGCGTAGTGTTGGTAACCCCGGTCGAAAATCTCGCCGTAGGGCAGCGTCTCGTCGGCGGTTGGCCCCGGGCCTTGATTAGTCGCCACGCGCCGCCACCTGATCCTGTGTCGCTACTGGCGCGTCGAGCCCGCTGACGGTGCGAATGTAGACATCCTCAAGCGATAGCTCGCGCGGTTGAAGGGCCCGCAACGCCGCATTGGCCTCGACGACGGCGTCGCGGACGGCGTCGAACTCCGCGTCGCTGCGCGCTTGTAGCAGCACCTCCGAACCTTGCTGGGTCGCTTCAATGCCGCGCTTGCCGAGGGCATTGAGTAGGTCCGGGATGCTGCCGTCGATACGGACGACGACGTCGGCAGTCGTCTGCCGCAAGTGGGTGACGTCGTCGGCCACGACGAGCCGGCCGCTGTCCAGCATGATGACATAATCACAAACCCGCTCGACGTCGCCCAGTATGTGCGATGAGAGCATGACCGTGATGCCGAGCTCGTTGTGGATCTTGCGAATGAGATCCAGCATCTCGTCACGACCCTGTGGGTCCATGCCGTTCGTCGGCTCATCGAGAAATACGAGCTCCGGGTCGTGGACGATCGCCTGGGCTAGCTTCACGCGCTGCTTCATGCCGGTCGAGAACTCCCGCATCAGGCGGTAGCGCTCCTCGTTGAGCCCGACCTGGTAGAGCACGTCGTTAGCGCGTTGCCGTGCCGGCCGTGGCGGGAGACCGCTGATCTCAGCCATGTGGCCGACAAAGTCGGAGGCCGTCACATCGTTCGGCAGGGTGTCTGACTCCGGCATGTACCCGATGCGTTGACGGATGAGCGGCCCCTGCGAGGCGACAGGCATCCCGAGCACCACGGCCGAGCCTGACGTCGGCTGGAGTAGCCCGAGCAAGCCCTTGATCAGCGTGGATTTGCCAGCGCCGTTCGCGCCGAGCAGGCCGATGGCCGCGCGCGGCACCTGGACCGATAGCGCTTCGAGGGCGACGATCGAGCCATAGGCCTTGCGGAACGCATCGGTCTCGAAGACGAAGTCTGCCGGCGCTGTTGCCATGCTAACGGTCCCACTCCGGGATGCCGTGACGCTGCCAGGACTCGATTCCGGCGCGCAGCATCCCTGCCGCCGACGCGCGTGTGACATCGGCACCTTCGCCGTCACCGGAGACGGAGACCATCGCCAGCGCGACAACTTTGCCGGTTGCCATCACCGTGTCAATGGCGGCGGCCACCTGCTCGACGCTCGGTCCATTGGGCGCTTGGGTACCGTGATTCGGCACGAGGCTGGCGTCGACGATGTCGGAATCAATGTGAAGATAGAGATAATCGCAGCGGCTGGCGAGGTCGTCGACACACGCCTGCAGATCCTCGCCCGGAAAACCGTCTGCCGGCGCTGCGATCCTGACCGAAGTGGCTTCGATGAGCGTTTGCTCAGCTGGATCGAGATCGCGGACGTCAACCATCAATATGCGGTCGGTCGGGATCGGAGCTGCCAGGTGGGATGCCTCGCGCCACTCGGGGAAGTCGAGCCCAGCAGCGACGGCAACCGGCATTCCGCCGAGCATCCCGGAAAGCGTCGTGCGCGAGGTGTTGAAGTCGCCGTGGGCATCGAACCAGACAAGGCCGATGCGCGCATTGGGGCCATGGACGTCCTGCCAACCGCCGAGAACGCCGGTGATGTGCGCGCAATCCCCGCCCACCATCACCGTGCCGCGCCCCGCCCGGATCCCGTCTGCGACCGCGGATGCGATTGCGCCGCCCATCACGCCGAGGTTGGCCGTGGCGCTCTCGGCACGCTCGCTCTCAGGAAAGCCTGGATCGACGAACGTCGCGGTCTCCGCTAGATCGCCGTAGACGCCGGCCTCGCGGTAGAAGTCGACTGAGCGTTCGTCGCCTGAAGATGGCGTGCTGCCCCGGTATCGAATGCCGACTACGTTGAGACCGCGTTGATCGAGCGCCGTCATGTTCACCCGCTTCTGTCCACTCGTGCCACAATCCGTACGCGTGGCATCGTACCAGTAGAAACAAGTCAAGTGCAGAATCGAGGACACGGCCATGGATGTGCTGGTAACCGGCGGTCGGGGCTTCGTTGGCCTGAATATTGCCCAACAGCTGGCGCTCACTGGCAACAATGTCTGGATCGTCGACCGTAGCCCGGTCGATGGCTGGGTGGCGGAATTTCTCAGCGCAACGCCGTCAATCCAGCATCTGAGCACCGATCTGGCCCGGACCGGGGTATTGCGCGAAGTCTTTGGCGAGCATGCGCTCGACGCGGTTGTTCATGCCGCCGTCGTGACCGCTACGACAGAGTCGGTCGAGCGGGAGCAGGCGCGGGACATTGTTGATTCGAATGTCGGTGCGACGGTCGAAGTGCTGGACTTCGCGGTTGCTTGTGGCGCAGAGCGTTTCATCTACGTGTCGAGCCCCTCGGCCATTGGGGATGTCGACGCGACAGAAGCCGTTGCGGAAGACGTGAGTCCACGTCCGACCTCGCTCTACGGGATCACGAAGCTCGCGAGCGAGCAGATCGTCGCACGATGGGCGGACCTGTACGGCCTGTCGGCAGCTTCGGTTCGAATCGCCCAACCCTATGGACCGGGAGAGCGCGCGACAAGTAGCCGTGCGCGCACCTCGCCGATCTGGGAGTGGCTGACTCTGGCTGCAAACGAGGAGCAGTTGCCAACCGGCCCGCTCGACCGGGCGCGCGACTGGACCTACGTAGACGACACGGCGGAAGGCATTGCACGCATGGTCTCCGCCGGATCGCTGAACCACCGGCTCTATCACCTTGGCACAGGCGTCGATGTCACGGTTGGCGACGTGGTCGAGCAGCTCCGCGACCGCTTCGGCGACATTGGCTGCGACACCACGCTGGCTGAATCAGACCTGAACCCGAATATCGCCGGTCCTGGCCGTCCGCCGCTGGATGTTGGTCGCTTCGCGCGTGAGTTCGGCTGGCATCCTTCAACGACGCTGCCCGAGGGCATGAGCCGCTACTTCACCTGGTGGGACCAGTTCGCGTCGCGTATCGGATAGTTGGCTGAGCCTCAACACCGGTGCGCTTTCGAAGGTGGTATTGGCTTGGATGAGCGCGCAGCCTCGTTCCGATTGTATGAACTTCCCGCTCCGTGCCTGGCATCCCGAGGAAGGCTCTGCGCCCGAGGGATCTCCGACCGCCAGCGCCGCGCTCCGTGGAAGTCTGTCCCGGTCGTTGCAACGGGATCGACCGCCGTCGCCTGCGCTGGCGGGTGGCACGCGCGCAGCAAGATCCCTCGCGCGCAGAGCCTTCCTCGGGATGACCATAATGTTGCCGTGGAGTCTGCAGCATGTCGCTGGGCGCCGCTAGATCTTGGGCGTACGGCAAGCGGCCGGCTCAACCTGATGCATGAAGAATCGTGAACGCCACTTCTACGATTGTGCGCGCGTTCTCCTACCGAATCTCATCCATGCCAAGTACCCGATGAGCTAGTTTTCCGTTTGCGCCAGGCGCTCGAAGAGCCGGCAGTAGCCGCGCGGCGCTGTATCGAACGAGCGCAGTTGGAAGTTCTCGTTGGGCGCGTGGCCGCGGCTATCCGGCATGCCCCACGAGTAGAAGATCATGTCCGCGTCGAGCACCTCCTGATAGGTGGCGGCAATCGGCAGCGTGCCGCCCAGGCGCACGAAGTAGGGATCGCGGTCGTAGAGGTCGCCGAGCACTTCCCAAGCTGCCTGGATCGCTGGATGTTCCTTCGACACGCGAAATGCGCGGGAGCCGCCGGTCGTGCCGCGGTCGACCGTGACGGTCGCCCCGGCCGGGGCGTGTTCGATGAGATGCGACTCGATCTGGTCGATGATCTTGTTGGGATCCTGATCGGGCACCAATCTGCAGGTGATCTTGAAGTGTGCCTCGGCGGGCGTCACCGTCTTGGTCCCAGGGCCGCTGAAACCGCCCCAGATGCCATTAAGATCGAGCGTTGGCCGTGCCCAGTTGAGCTCGACCGGTGAGTAGCCCGACTCGCCGACGAAGGCTGTCGCGCCGATTGCTTCAAGGTAGCCTTCCGGATCGAACGGAACCTCGTCGAAGTCCTCGCGTTCCTGGTCGGAGAGCGGCACGACGTCGTCGTAGAACCCGGCGACGGCGACGCGGTTGTTCTCGTCGTGGAGCGATGCCGCGAGCTGGGCGGCTGCCCGGACAGCGTTCTGGACCGATGCGCCGAACATGCCGGAGTGCATATCGGTCGATGCGACGGTCAGGTTCACCTGGCATCCGGTCACGCCCTTTGTGCCGAGGGTCAGCGACGGCGTATCCGGTCCCCACATGCCGCCGTCGGCGCAGAGCACGAAATCGCAGGCCAGTAGATCAGCATGCTGCTGGACGAAGGGCGGGAGGTTCGGCGAGCCGATCTCCTCTTCGCCTTCGAAGTTGAACTTGAGGTTTATCGGCGGTTCCGCTCCGCTGCCGTGGATGGCGGCGACTGCCCGGATGGGCATGAAGAGGTTGCCTTTGTCGTCGGCCGCGCCACGCGCGTAGATGCGATCATTGCGCATGCTCGGCTCGAACGCCGGTGTCTCCCAGAGGTCGAGTGGATCCGGGGGCTGGACATCATAGTGGCCATAGATCAGTGCCGTTGGCTTGGAAGGATCGACCAGCCACTCGCCGTAGACGACCGGGTTGCCGTCCGTTTCGAGGAGTTCGACACGCGGGACGCCAGCGGCGCGTAGCCGGTCGGCTACCCAGCCGGCGGCGCGTCGGATGTCATCCTTGTGTTCGGGGAGCGCGCTCACGCTCGGGATGCGTAGCAGCTCGAACAGCTCTTCCAGGTGCTGGTCGCGATGGTCTTGAAGGTACTGTTCCCATGCTGGTGTCGAGGACAATGCAATCTCCTGTCTATGATTCGATGTCCGTGCCTGTCTACCGGAAATCCGGCGCGGTTGCAAGACCGCCCGCGGGAAGTTGGTGACTGGTGAGCGTTTCGCCGATGCGCCGGCGCGAGTTTATGGACGCCGTTAGAGCCGCATGTATCGACGCCACGATGGTCGATACGACCGATCTCCAGGCGCGGCGGACGATGAACCTGCTCAAGGTGCACTTCAACGCGAACTACCGCATCCACTACGAGGTAATGATCAGCGCACAGCAGGGGCTCGTTGAGCTTGGCTTGCACTTCGAGGATGGCCCCGAGTCGACCGCGCGGCTACTCGCCTACTTCGATCAATTCATTGTCGAGATCAAGCACGATCTCGGCGCCGAGGTCGAGCTGGAGCGTTGGACCAGATCCTGGGGCCATATCTATGAGATCTGGCCGCTCGAACCGCTGACTCCGGCATTCGCGCGGCGCATGGGCCAACGCCTGGCGGAGCTGATCGACCGGCTACAACCGCTGCTGGACGAGGCGGTAGAGCTCGGTGTCGCGTCAGACGTGCCACGACCGGCCACGGGTCGCCCGAGATATAGACGCTGAATGTAACCGCTTACGTGATTTTTCCCATTGCGGCGAAGTAAATGGCTGGACTAAGCTAGGTTCATGGGAATGCGTCACAACGCAGATTCCCGTCGAATGGTCCCGTTCTGAAGACAAGGGAGAGGAATCAGACTTGGCACACCAACTGCCTGACCTGCCATATGCGAACGACGCGCTCGAACCGCACATTGATGCCCGCACGATGGAAATCCATCACGACCGGCACCACGCCGCCTACGTGAATAACCTGAATGCCGCGATCGAAGGCAAGAGCGATCTCGAAGCCAAGAGCATCGAGGAGCTAATCGGTGACCTCGACGCTGTGCCCGAAGACATCCGCACCGCTGTCCGCAACAACGGCGGCGGCCACGCCAACCACAGCCTGTTCTGGGAGATCATGAGCGGCGATGGCGGCGGCAGCCCAAGCGGCGCGCTGGCCGACGCGATCAATGCGAAGTTCGGTGGCGTTGATGGGCTCAAGGAGCAGGTCAATGCGGCCGGCGCCGGACAGTTCGGCAGCGGCTGGACCTGGCTCGCCGTTAACAGTGATGGCGACCTCGAAGTGTTTGGCACACCGAACCAGGATAGTCCGCTGATGCAGGGCAAGACGCCCATCCTCGGCATCGACGTCTGGGAGCACGCGTACTACCTCAAGTACCAGAATGCGCGCCCGGGCTACCTCGACGCCTGGTGGAACGTCGTCAACTGGGATGCCGTTGCTGCCCGCTACGACGCCGCGACGAGCTAGCTAGACACGACGCACGTCACACGCAACAGAATATCCCGCCGGAGAGACAGACTCCGGCGGGATATTTCTTGTGTCACGGTGTTCTGACTTCTGCCGTGGCCCAGACTCTATTCCCGTAGCCACGTTCCCTGTCTCGCGCTGTCGCTCAACCTCCTGGTGACGGGGTGGCAGAGGCTGCGGGCGCGGGTGTCGTCGGCTCGACGGTCGCGGTGGGTGACGGGGGCTCCGTGGGTGACGGGTCGGCTGTCTCCGCTGGTGGCGGGGCCGGCGTTGTAGGCTCGGGTTCGGGCGTCTGCGTCGCTGCCGGAGCCTCCGGCGTGACGGTTGGCGCTTCGGCAGTCGGCGCAGGCTCTTCGCGGTCCGGCCGAGTGATGCCGGGCACCATGCCATCCGGAGTCGCTGTCACTTCGGGCGTGGCTGTTCCGTCAGGCGTCGGCGACTCTTCAGGCGTCGGTGTCGGCTCAATAGTGCGGTCGCCTAGATAGCTCACGATCACGGCGTTGTCGCGATCAAGGCCGAGCGCCAGGAATGTTGGGTAGCTCAGCTCGACGGCCCACTTCGCGCGCCAGGCGATCTGATGTGGCACGGCGACCCGGTCGCCGATCGTGCACTCGACGACGCGGCCATTTGCTTCCAACTTCAAGCGCTCGCCGATGAGATAGTCCGGGTGGACGCAGTAGAGACCGTTCGGGTCGGGCTGCCAGTAGTCGACGGCGTTGCCCCAACCGGCATGCAGGCCCATCGTGCGTTCCCACCACGGAACGTCGTAGCTCGGGCTGTAGTGCGCGGCCGCGCCCTCTCCGATCAGGTTGCCTTCCTCGCGCACAGGGTCAACCCGCGGCCCGGTAGGCGGATAGAACTTGACGAGCCGCTCTGAGCTGGCGATGACCGTGTCGGCCCAGCGCCCGGCCTCGGTGGCGGTTGCGCCCGTGTGGTCGCGCAGGTAGAAGTTCGTGAGGATCGTCGGCCAATCCCAGGCGGCGTACATCTCGGCGGCTACTTGCGCGGCTGCGACGCGGGCATTGACTCCGGGATCGCTCAGGTCAAGGTCGGGTTCGCTCTCGTCGACTCGTGCGCCGAGCAAGCCGTGGCCGCCATTGGGCGACATTTCGAAGGGGTTCCCGCTCGTCGAGTTCAGCGAGATCGCAACGAAGATGTACGGGTCAATGAACGCCTCGCGCGCCGCGCCGAGGATCTCCTCACCGAAGGGAATCTCGGCGGCAATCTCCGCGAACTCGGGCCGCTCAGGGCGTTCGAGGCCACGCCAGAGCCGGTAGTGGAGGCCGACGTTGCCGGATTCGACCTGCCAGCCCTCGGGGTTTGACGGGGTGTAGGTCAACGTCCGGCGTTCGAATGCCTGGATGAGAACGAGCTGAGGAACACCGTCGATCTCCGTCTGAATCCAGTAGGGTTCGGTGATCGGCAAGCCCAATAGATTGAGCGCGGGGATCTCGAGCCCCTGGGCCCAGCCAGCGAACGGGCTGGCCACGTTATGGCCCATGAGCGCCTCGTACTCGACGATCGTGACCCCATAGCCGGTGACTTCGCCAGGTAGGACCGTGCCGCTTGACGTCAGCAGCGCAGTGACAGGCTCACCGACCTGTTCGAGCCGCCGGTTCTCGCGCTGGTACTCGGCTTCGTCGAGCCCGGCATCCGGCGGAATCAACTCAACGGTTGCATGGTCTGCGAGGGTCGCGTAGGTGACGGGATCGGGCTGTTCCAGATCGCCGACCAACGGGATGTCCGCCGCTTCGCGGGTCACGAATTCGTCCTCGCCGAGCTGGATACGACCGGAGAGGAGCTCGCTCGTCAACAATGCTCCGGAGACCATCCAGATCGAGCCTTCCGGCGACTGCGGGTTCAGCAGATCGAGCCGTCCCTTGTCGTAGTAGACGAGCTTGCGGAATTTGGTTGGGCTCTGCGGGTAGTACTCGTAGGCGGCGGAGATCGGTCCCGGCCCGAACGCCCAGGCGCGTTGCACGGAGCCGTTGGCGATCTGTCCGTCCGTCATCTCCCAGACCGCCTGGATCGTGGGATCAACGACGACGGGCGGAGGTTCTGATTGCTCGTCGGATGGCTCTTCCTGGGCCAGCGACGGGAATGCGAGCACGAATACGGTGAAAAGCATGAATAACGAGGCAGCGACCCGCCAAACGGGCCGATTGGTCCGCTGCATCGGTGAGGTTCCCTTCCCCTGTTCCGCTGGAGGCTGCTTCCCAGTTGCAGCGCTCACAGCGGTTCTGACGCGCTCCAGGACCCCACTTCCCGGTCGGCAACGTCAAAACGACTAACAGCAGAATCGCTCTGATTCTACCTACGTTGCCATAGAACGCATAGCTTCACACTACGGTTACGGTGGCTGCGAGCGCTGCTTGTGGGTGGGTCAGGTGCTTTCCTGGGGCTCAAGCTCGCGTCGCAGGATCTTGCCGGCCGCAGACTTCGGCAGGTCGTCACGGAATTCGACCTGCCGGGGAACCTTGTAGCGGGCCAGCTTCTCCGAACAGAACTGGAGCACCTCTCGGCGGTTCATCGTCTCGCCATCACGCAGGACGATGTACGCCTTAGCAACCTCGCCGCCGATATCGTGTTTGACCCCGGCGACGGCGACCTCGAGGATCTTTGGGTGGGCGCTGAGGACATCTTCGATCTCGCGCGGGTAGACGTTCTCACCACCGGTGATGATGACGTCCTTGATGCGGTCGACGATGCGGAAGAAACCGTCCTCATCCATCGTGGCGATGTCGCCGGTACGCAGCCAGCCGTCGGCATCGAGCGCCTCGGCGGTCTCCTCGGGGCGGCCCCAGTAACCTTGCATCACCTGGGGACCGCGCACGTGGAG
>JAUIIK010000200.1 GCA_030431755.1 Chloroflexia bacterium | reverse complement strand
CCAGGAGCTCGTCCCGACCGGGATCTGGTTTCTGGATGACGGCGGCGCATACGAAGCCTTTGTCGTGGACACCGAGCGCCGCAGATTCACCTCCCAGGAAGACGTAATCGGCAACATCCTCTTCAGCCCGGAACCGGTCTGGGTCGCGGACGTTGGCTCCTACCCTGGCTACCTGCGGGCGGAGGCCGCGCTCAGGGTCGGCATTCAATCGGGTCTGATACTGCCATTGTTTGACGGCGAGCTCATCGGCGTGATGGAGTTCTATGCCATCACCCGCGCCCAGCCCGACCCGAAGGTCGTCGCCGACATCCTGATCTCCAGTCGCGACCTCGGCGATCAGATCAAAGAGCGTTCTGAGGATCCAAAGGCAAGAGCTGAGTAACCAGGTAGCGCTCGCGCCAGATCGCCACCAATGCGCTAGCGGCTCGTGGGATAGTCGACCGGCCAGTGCGCCGCCAACTCCTGATCTGTGCCGGACGATGCGCGCAGCTTTGCACATAGCTCACGATAGCGGCGCAGCAGCGGATCAATCAGCGCCGGACTGACATACTGACGATCACGGAAGACACTCTCGGCGGCTTCCCGAACGACATCTCCATCATCAGTGATCGAGATGAGCCCGCGGACGCCAAAGCTGAGGTAGTGGATCGCGTCGCTCACATCATCGGATTGACCGAGCGCGGCGACAACCCGCGATCTCCCGCCGGTAATCTGGAGCGCGCGGAGAACGCGGAGAACCTGCCGGTGACGCAGGTCGTTCCCGAGGATGACGAGATCGGTCTGGCGCAACGGCCGCAACGCGATGTCGGGCTCGTATTCGAGGATCTCGGCACGCTCGGCGAAAGGCGACGCTATGCGTTGCAGGAATTCCTCGCTGGAGGCTCGGTCAGCAGCAATGATCATGATTTCGAGGCGCATGTCGACCTCCGGCCGTTTAGCTGCGCGACCGCGCAACGAGGACTGTCCCAATCATCGCCGGAGCCACCCGAAAGCTCCATGTACTTGCCCAGGCCAGCAGATAGCTCTCGGGGCATAGATCGTTCTCGCCGCTGCTCCACGGCCCAGTCGGGCGCCTATGTCCACCCGACACGTCATAGCTGACATATTGCCGGACGCAGCCGGACGCAGCAGAGAGATCACTGCCCCATAGCGAGCCTGATATCGCAAACATGAGCGACGCATGTTGTGGTCAAAGCAATCTCCATTGCCTTGTGTTGCCACTGCGTGATATCGCGTGCCCCCCGGCTCGGAAATGTACCCCAGGCGTGTCGCGATACGTGACTCGCACATGTAGATTGCGCGCCGCGCTTGCTCTACCTTGAATTCGACGTCGTAACGGCGCGTGCTCCTGTGACTTGCTATCGGTGCAAGCCAGGAGAGCTAAGGAGGCTAGCAATGGCGAATATCGTAATTCTCGCCGATACATCCGAACGACAGTCGAGCATCGCGGCCGCGTGTATGCGGCCAGGCGTGGATGCTGTGCTCTACACATCCACAGCTGCGAGCTTTGATCCTTCAACGGAATCGGCCCTCGCCGGCTGCGAAATCGTCGTCATCGATCACTCAGAATCCGGAAGCGAGCAGCTCCAGCTTGTCGACTCCATCCGCTCCGCCCACCCGGACGCGCGCATTCTCGTGAGCGGTATTCCCGACCAACGGAACAGCGACCACACCGACCTTGTCTTCGAGTACCTTGAGCATGGCGCGTCCGGCTACGTTACCAAGAGCCAGGCGCATCAGTTGAGCATGGCCGTTGAGACCGTAGCCGGCGGCGGCGCGTGGATTGAGCCACGCCTGACGACAGAGCTCGTCGAGCGCACCGTCGCCTTGCGCGACGCGCTGGCTTCGATGAAGCCGCACACCTTCGGCTCCGGCCAGCCGGACCTGCTGACCCGGCGTCAGATTGAGGTGCTTGAGCTGCTGGCGGCCGGCAAGACAAACCGTGAGATCGCCGATGCGCTCTTCATCTCGATCGGCACGGTCAAGAACCATGTCCACCGCATCCTCGACACACTGCAAGCCAGCTCACGAGATGAAGCGGCGGGCTACTACCAGTTCCTCCAGGAGCCCGCGGCGGCTCTCTAACCCGCTCAACAAACTGCATAGCACAGGCGGCCCGAGAAACATCCCGGGCCGCCTGTGCGCTTGCGGGCGTTATGATTTGCGGCCCGGCCCGTCGACGATGCGACCAGGCATCGCTTCGGTGTGCGTACCGTTGTCAATGACGCGTGTGCCGTTGACCCAGACATCGCGGATGCCGACTGAGAGCTGATGAGGCTCTTCGAAAGTGGACTTGTCCGCCACCGTCTCCGGATCGAAGACGACGACGTCGGCGTATGCGCCGCTGCGGAGAACGCCCCGATCGCGGACGCTGAGCCGGTCGGCGACCGACGACGTCATCTTGCGGATGGCGTCTTCGAGCGGCAGGACCCCCTCCTCGCGGACGTACTTGCCGAGCACGCGGGTGAAGGTGCCGTAGGCGCGCGGATGCATCGGTAGCGTTTGGCCCTCCGGGTCGATGCCGCCGGCGTCGGAGCTGATCTTGATCCAGGGTTGCTGGAGCTGGAGGGCGAGATTGTCCTCACTCATCATAAAGTAGATCGTGCTGATGCGCTGGCCCTCGCTGGTCAGCAGGTAGCGCACGGTGTCGGCCCACTCTTCGCCGCGCATCTCGGCAATCTCGGGCAGCCGCTTAGCTATGTACTGCTTGTTCTCTTCTTGCATGAAACCGACCGGCATGATGCCGTCGCGGTTCTGGGTGCGGGCCATCGCCGTCGCGCCCGCCGGCGGGTTCATCATGTCCTGGCGGATCTTCGCCCAGGTCGCGTCGTCGTTGAGATTGTCGTAGAGCTTGCCGCCCTCGTGCGCCCAGTCCGGCACAAGCACGCTGAGGCCGGTGCCACTGGCCGGGTAGGGGTACGTGTCGGCAGTGACGTCGATGCCCTCGGCGCGCGCCTCGTGAATCATCTCAATCGCCTGCGGCATCAGATGCCAGGCCGGCGGCCCAGAAGCCTTGAGATGATAGATCTCGATGATGCAGCCGGAGCGGCGGCCGATCTCGATGGCCTCGCCGATGCCTTCGAGCAGCTGCTCGGACTCGTTGCGGACGTGGGTGATGTAGACGCCGCCATACTCAGCGATAGCCTCGGCGACGGCGGTCAGCTCGTCGGTCGTCGAGTAGCTGCTGGGCGGGTAGATCAGCGCCGGGGCGACGCCGAACGCGCCGTCTTCCATCGCCTCGCGGGTGACCTGCTGCATCGTCGCCAGCTCATCCTCGGTCGGGTCGCCCATGTCCCAGCCCTTGGCGTATTCGCGGACTGTTCCGCCGCCAATGAAGGAGCCGATATTGAGCGACACACCACGGTGCTCCATCGCTTCGAGCCAATCGCGGAAACGCGTCCACTCGCGCGCCTGGTCGACCCAGTGCCCGGCATCCCCACCAAGCATTCGTCCGTTGAAGGGCGCCTCGATGCGCCCACCGACCGGCGCCGGCGTCCAGAGCTCGCCCATGACCTCGGTCGTCACGCCCTGATGGGCCTTAGAAACGAGTCGCCCGTCCATCAGCAACGGCATGATCGAATGGCTCTGGATGTCGATGAAGCCGGGACAGACGACGTGGCCCTCGGCCTCGACGACCGTCTCTGCCCGGCCGGGGTCAATCTTCCCGTGCGGCTCGATCGCCTCGATCTTGTCACCGGTGATCGCGACATCCGCGTAGAACCAGGGATTCCCCGTCCCGTCGATCACCTTGCCGCCGCGTATCAGAATGTCAATGGTTGCCATCTGTCCCTCATACTCGATTACGTTCATAGACGATACCGCTCTGGTCCGGCGTCGTGAGGGCAGTGTAGCGTGTTCCCTGACATCCAGGTCCGCGAGGTGATCTTCGAGATGAATAGGGCTCCGGCAAGTTCGCTGCCGAGTCGCTATCTGGGATTCAGAGAGACCACAAATCCCCGGTCTCTCTGAATCACCTATCGTCGCGTACGTGCGAATGGAATGAACGGTCCCGTGCCCACGACGGGGTTACGGTGTCGTACAGGTCGCGGCCGTGTAGTTGACAACCAGGCCGAAACCGGCCGGTGAAACCATGGCGTCTCCGGCGGTGTTCTCGGCGACGATGTGCGCTTCGACCGTTGCCTCACTGTTGGGTGCTCCACCGTAATCCTGGATTTGGAACGTCGTATTGGCCCACTGTTCGGTGTGGTAGCCCCAGCGCCCAGATCCGCCTACACTCGAATTGTTTTCAAAGTGAACGCAAAGCGTGTTCGTCTCGCCCGCATCGCCGTTGCCCGCTGCGAGGAACACTCCACTGTTGACGAACGTTCCTGAGCTGATCGCGGAATTGATGTTGTTGTTGCGAATCGTCACGTCGACACTACCGTTCCCGGCGCGCGATTGCACATCGATACCACGGCCGAATTCCAGGCCGCCAATGATATTGTCGCTGATCTCGATCACACCGGTGCTGCCGCCTTCGAAGGTCGCGTCGACTCCCGACCCATTCGACGAGCCGTTCATGTTCAAATTGCTGCGCACAAAGCCGGTCACGCTGGTCGTGTCGAAGGCGACGATGTTCACATGGTGGCTGTTGCGGCTTGTGAAGCGGGTGTTGCTGAAGACGTCAAAAGTCAGCACTGAGTCTTGCGTGCCGCCGATGGAGACTCCGACGTCCTGGAAGGGTTCGGCCGCGCCACCAACCGTCGTCGATGAATCGAAGGTGCTTGTTGTTACCGAGACGTCGTTGCGCCCGCCCTGCGCCGCTTGGACGTTGAGTCCGATGCCGCGGTTGTCATCGAATGTGCTGCCGCTCACTTCTATCCGCATATTGGCATCTGTGCGCGCTTCGTGCAGCAAGCCGTTCGCTCCATTCGGCGCAGACAGAACCGAGATCGTGCTGTTGGTGACGAGGATCAGGTCTTTCAAGTTGTTTACCGTCGGCCCGGTATTCGTGGCAGTCGAGTTGACGATGAAGATGTTGTGATTGTTCGAATTGGTGACAAGGCTGGACACCAGTGAACTTGTAGTACCAGCCGCGCTCGTCCCGAACAGCCCCTGTATAAAGATGCCGTGCTCGTTGATGGCGTTGCCGTTGTTGCGGATCGTGCTATTCAGCAGATCAAAGTCGGTCACGTTCGATCCATTGATGCCGTGGCGACCCGCGCCATCGACGATGATGTTCTGAAGCGTCACGCCCGTCACGTTGGTAAGCGCTATGCCGTCACTGACTGTGTTCTGAATAGTGCCACCCGTGCCATTCCCGAAGAGCGTCGTGGATCCGTCACCAGTGATCGTGAATCTTCCATTGCCGGTCGTATCGAGCACGATGCCATTGGTTGCGCCATCGGCGCTGACACGCTGGAAGGCCACGTCCTGGCTGCCAATGGTCGTGTTCTGGATGTTGACCGCCGTTCCCGTCGTGCTGTCGACGGTGTTGGTCGCGCCGCCGTTGAGCACGTTGATGGTCCCGCCGCCGGTGGCGTTGAAGCCTGTCCCGCTTGTCGTGTCGACATCCAGACCACCACTGAACGAGATCGTGTGGCTGCCGTTGTTCGTCAGGTTCACCGCCGTGTTCGTGCCGGTGTCCGTTACCACCGGTGCGGCGAAGCTCGTCGCTCCGCTCGTGTTATTGCTGACATTGATGCCGAGGCAGTCGGTGTCACAGTTCAGCACGTTCACGAAGCCCACCGTCCCGCCTCCGCGGCCGGTCACCTCGACCACGGCTCCCGCCGTCGAAATGTCAACACTCGCCGCCACCGAAATCTCGGCGCTGCCACCACTGATGTCGACGGCGTTGCCGGTACTCAGCGGCCCGTCGTCGATCTCGCCTCCGCCAACGATGACTCGGCTGGTGTTGTTCTCGATGTTGATGGCGCTGAGGAGGTATCCGTCGATGTCGATATTGCTAATGGTGATCGACCCGTTGCCGCCGCTCAGATCGATGCCATAGACGCCTGCATTGACGACCAACACGCTCTGGAAGGTGAAGGTCCCCGGACTGTCGGCGATCGCTATGCCGGCGCTGGCCGGATTGTTGACGCCGGTCGCCCCGATCATCGTGAAGCTGCCGCCGACGGCATTCAGGTTGACGGCATGATCGGCGCTACTCGCGGCAGTGATGCTGTCGAAGGTCGCCGCCGCGGTTCCCGTGTCGAGATTGACGCCGCGACCGTTGCCGGAGATTGCCACCTCACTCAGCGTCAAGGTCCCGAAATTGGTGCCGGAGATGCCCGTGCCCGTCCCGGTGTTGCCGATGTTCAGCCCTGTGACCGTGTTGTTGCTGCCGAGCGTGACGGCATCGGCGTTGGTGGTAGTGAGCACCGGACGGCCGCCGATGGTGGCCGGTAGGCTGCGGCTGAAGGGCGGCAGGGTGATGCCGCTGATGGCGGCGATGCTGTCAAATGCGCCTTGCCCGATCAGCAGCTGGCTGTCCAGGAGCGTGAGCCCACTCGTGTAGTTGCCGCTGCCGGTGTGGATGAAGATCGTGTCGCCGGTGCTATCGGTCGCGCTCGTGTTGAA
>JAUIIK010000199.1 GCA_030431755.1 Chloroflexia bacterium | reverse complement strand
CCGGCGTCACCGTCCACTCCCTCGACGATATCTACGTTGCGACCTCCCAGGGCCACCGCACGAAGATCGGCAACTTCCCGATCGGCATCGACTTCACGGAATTCGACCGCCGGGCATCGCTCGAAGCCGTTGCCGCCGAGGTAGCGCTACTGCATAAGCGCCTGCCCGACCGGCAGATCATCCTGGGAATCGACCGGCTCGACTACACCAAGGGCATCCCCGAGCGCCTCCACGCCTACCGCAACGCGCTGCGCCGCTACCCGAAGCTGATCGAGACGACGTCGATGTTCCAGGTGGTCGTGCCGAGCCGCGAGATCGTCACCGGCTACCGCTCGATGAAGGAAGAAGTCGAACGGCTCGTCAGTGAGATCAACGGCGAGTTCACGCTGCCGGGCTGGGTGCCGGTCCACTATCTCTTCCGCTCGCTCAGCATGACTGAGCTAGTTGCCTTCTACCGAGCCTCGGCCATCAGCCTGGTGACACCGCTCAAGGACGGCATGAACCTCATCTCGAAGGAGTACGTCGCGGCGAATGTCGACCTGAATGGAGCGCTCATTCTCAGCGAGTTCGCCGGCAGCGCGGCGCAGCTTTCGGAGTACTCGATCCTCGTCAACCCGCACGACGTCATCGGCACCGCCGACGCGATCTTTCGCGCTTTCGAGATGAACGAGTCCGAGCGCAGTCTCCGAATGGAAGCGATGCGCAAGATCGTTTCTGACACCGACGTGTTCTGGTGGACGAACTCGTTCTTGGCCGTCGCGACCGGCGACGAAACAACCGTCTCACCGGCACAGCACTACTTCGTGCCGCGCAAAGACCTCGGCCAGGACGCCCCGTCGAGCGACATCATCCTCGCAGCGGAGCCGTCCGCGAACTAGACCAGGCTGCATCGAGCGTAGCCACACTTGGCCGATCGCAGGGGTGGAGTTCATCTCCACGCGATCACTGGCTCACCGGTGTGCAGGTGGGCCCGGCGACTCACAGGCGTTCGATGATGGCAGACCGCGTTGGCAATGAAGGCTGCGCGCCTGCCACGGTAGCCGCAAGCGATCCTGCAGTGACGCCGGCTGCCAGCGCCGCCTCGAATGGTGCGCCGCCCGCGAGCCACGCGGCAAACGCGCCGCAGAACGCATCGCCAGAACCGGTCGTATCGACGACGTCAACCGTTGGCGCATCGACCTGGTACAGTGCGCCCCCGTGCCAACCCACCGCGCCGGCTGCGCCGAGGGTAATCACCGCGCTTCCCCGACACAACCCGGCTAGATCCCGGACGGCGGATTCCGGATCAAGCGCGCTTGCGGTCCGCTCCAGAAACTGCGCCGCCTCGACCTCGTTGCAGATGAGAACGTCAACCTGCGCGGCAATTCCGCGCAGATTCGCCGCGAATGGCGCGGCGTTGAGGAGCACGCGGGCGGACGACTCGTCCGAGACTGCCCGCGCTACAACGTCATCCGGTGCTTCGTTGGGCAGCAGGATCACGTCGTAGTCCGTAGACAGCGCCTCGTCGAGCTGTGCGACTGTTACACGGTTGTTCGCGCCGCCGACGGTTATGATCAGGTTCTCGCCGGACCGGTCAACGGCAATCAGCGCCAGGCCGGACGGTTCGTCCTCAAAGACGCGCGCGTGCTGCAGCTCGATACCCTCGGCTAACAGTTCTGCACGCCGGTCGCGGCCATATTCGTCGCCACCAAAACCGCCGACGAAATCGACCGCTGCGCCGGCACGGCGTGCCGCAACTGCCTGATTGGCAGCCTTGCCGCCCGGGTAGATAGCAAATCCGAGTGACGCGACCGTCTCCCCTGGTCCTGGCAGCCGATCCGTCTGGCAGACAAGGTCCGTGTTCGAGCTACCGACGACGAGGATCCTGGCAGCCGCCGCGTTACCAGTCATCCTGGTCAAACTCCGTCTCGTCCCGCGAGCGCCAGAAGAACAGCCGCGAGACGAAGTGGCGCAGGAACAGGCCGCGTAAGCGCATCCAGGCCTGCCGCGCCCGCAGGAGATCGGATTGCGACGGCCGCACATTGCCGTAGGTTTCCTGGACATACAGGTTCGTCAGGTAACCGACAGGTTGCCGACTGCCGGAGACGCGCCCGGCTATCTCCTCGGCGTACTCGTGCGGCGTCATCGCCGCGGCGGAGCGAATGCCGCCCCAGCTCGCGCCGCGCGAGAGCTTGGTATACATCTGATTCGACGGCGACAGGCCACGTGTGCCGCGCAACCAGAGGTAGGCAATCACGAGGATCGCCAGCAAGATCACCAGCGGGACAACGCGCAGGACGATGTCCGTCCGCGAGCGGCCATCCGAGTCCGCGCCGATTGCGCCGGTGCCCGTCGGCAGGAAGGTGTTGTCCTCGTTGAACTGATTGTCGATATCATCGAAGCCCGGATCTGCGATGTCATCGCCAGGCAACAGGCCACGTTCGTTGCGTGGCAGCTCGCCGCCTCTGGCCGGCGTCGCGACGTCGCGGTTGACCTCGCCCCGTGCCGCCGTCGGCTCGAACCCCACCCAGCCGTACTCGGGGAAGTACACCTCGGGCCAGGCATGGGCATTGCGTTCTCGATAGATCAGGCCGGAGTCAGTCGATTCGTCCGAAGGAAAGAACCCGGCTGACATGCGGGCGGGGATGCCGAGCGAACGCGCCATGACAATGAACGCGGACGAGTAGTACTCGCAATAGCCCTCCTGCGAGGTGAAGAGCACGTAATCGACAACGTCGACATCCTCCGGCGGGAAGTCGATGCGCTCGTTGTACACGATGGTCTCCCGGAGATAGCTCTCGAGCGCCTTGACCGTGTCGTAGGTGTTCGTCTGCCCGCCGGCAATCTCCTGGGCAAGCGCGCGCGTGCGATCCGTGACCGTATCCGGCAACGCCAGATAGCGATCCAGGATCTCCGGCGGCATCTCCCCGCGCTCGGCGCGTAGATCATTGCCGTTGGCGTCGCTGACCATTGCCTCGACGGCATAGGTGTCGCCTTCGGCAAGCTCCTCCTGGGCGCGCACAGCCTCGACGTCATCGAGCACCGGGAAGCGGCCGCGATAGTGGAGCGTTTGCACGCGGTAAGTCGTTGGGTGAATGGTGTAGCTGACCTGGATGTCCTTCTCGACCAGATCATTCTGGAGGTCGTTGAGCTGCCCGTTCGGTAGCTTCGAGAAGTCCGGCTCGGGGGCAGGTGTGGGCGTCGGCGATGCTTCCGGCGTCGCTTCGCCCTCAACGGTCGTCGCCACCGGCTCGGGATCGGGTGTCAGGTCAACGGTCTGCAACACCGAAACAAAGGGCCAGAGGTCAGCCGGAATGGACTCCGGCGTAGCCGTCTGCACGTCGATGGACTCCTCGACGTCGCGCCAGGCCACGACCAGGTTTGTGCTCAGATCCGAGCTGACGAAGGCCGACGGCGAGAATATCAGACTGCCGCGCGTGCGTTCGATGGTGATCTCAAAGGTCTGCCGC
This sequence comes from Chloroflexia bacterium, assembly GCA_030431755.1. GTDB lineage: Bacteria > Chloroflexota > Chloroflexia > Thermomicrobiales > CFX8 > JAUIIK01. The sequence goes on along the minus strand of JAUIIK010000199.1, from coordinate 3,119 downwards.
TCGCGGTCCCGGGCGAATGAAGGATCAATGGGCCGGCTTTCACCCGGCCGCAGCTCAAACTGGGGCGGTACGACAACCGGCTCCCCCTCCTCGACCGGGGGCGTCAGATCCGACTCCCAGCCGCGGCCCGTGTACACGTTGTAGGTATGCGCCTGGAGGTACGGCGCGCCACTGGGCGCGGTGACAACGACGACCGGATCATCGCTCAAACTGAGCGGGCCGCCGAGCTGGAAGTCGTCCTCGAAGGCTGCAAAGCCCCCGACGCCGCCCTCGCCCGGGCCGCGCAATCCGACAAACCACTCGTTGACCTGGGTCTCGATCGCTCTCCACGGTCCATCGACATCGTGCCACAGCTCGTTCGCTGTACCGCTGCGGGCATTCACCGGGATAGCCCAGCCAAAGATGATGACAGCCAGCGCCAGATAGCTCGCGGCCCACATCCCGCGCCACATCAGCGTCGTCGGATAGTCGATTCGTACCCTGCGCCAGTTGATCTCTCGCTGCAAGAGGGTAAAGCGCATCAGCAACAACAGCGAGACGAAGAGGAAGAGCACCAGCAGCCCGGTCGGCACACGCAGGCTGTAGCCGAGATTGAGCAGCAGCACGACGCCAGGGAAGAACAGCGCCGCCCAAATCCAGCGAGCGCGGAAGACGAACCACATCGTCAGGTAAGCCATGATGTACGTCAGAATCGAGATGAAGAGGACAAAGAGATAGAGGTCTTCAGCCTGCTCGCCGTTGATAACGAGCCGCAGCCACTCCTCGCCGCGCTCCCACAACCAGCGCAGCTTGTCGCGCGTTCCGCCAATTGAGTCGTCCAGGTAGCGGGTCATCGCGAAGGTCACTGCCAGCAGGCCGACGACGAACCCGCCCAGGTGGAGGACCGCCGAGGGCAAGCGCCGCCATTTGGAGACGACGAAACCCGCGGCCAAGCCGGCCGCCATGACGCCAGTCAGGATTCCCAGGCCATCCGCCCAGTCAGCACGCTGGATTGATACGACGGCGATGTAGACGATCAGGGCGGTCAGGATGACCGTGGCCCAACCTTCTCGTAGTGCAAAGCGCTGCATTGACTCTCCTCGCCTTAGTAAACCGTGACGCTACGCGTTGCGGAGCAGCGCCCCGTGAAGTGCTTGCGACTGCTTGACCGACTCTTCTGCCAGCGTTGCCCGACGTTCGGTCAATCCAGCCTTGCGAGATACATAGAGAAACCAGGCAAAGGCGGCGACGAAGAGCGCGCCGATCAGGCCCACGACGGCAAGCACGCTCAGCGCCTGCGCCGCGCCAGGGTCTGCGCCGGCTTCAACGCCAGTTAATGAGTAAAGAAATCCAGCCTGTAAACCGTTCCAACCTGCGTGCAGCGCCGTGCCGGCGAGAAAATAGGGAAGCAGCCCGCGGCCCGTCTCCCGCATGCGCTGCCAGCCCACGACAACGATCATCGTCGCCGCGATGTGCATCACAATGACCGGCGCGCGCAGCAGCATCAGCTGCGGCCAGCTCTCGCCCGCCTGCAGCGTGTAGCCGACACCTTCGAAGAGGGCAAACCCCAGGCTCGATCCGACAGCCGCCAGCAGCACATCGGAGCTGGTGATCACCGGACGCCGCGACAAAATGAGTATCGCGCCGCCTGCTTTGATCAGCTCTTCAGTAACCGGCGCAACGAACGCGAGCACTGCCAGGAGCGAAAGCGCAACCGTCGGAGCCTCGACGATCTCCGGCACTTCGGTCGTCGTTGCCTCGCCCGCCTGTTCCTCGATGTATTCCGAGACACGTTCATTGAGATTCGGGTCAAGCTCGAAATCGGGGTTATCGGCGTAGATACCGGCAAACACAGCGACAAGGATCGCTACAACCGCGGCTGCCTGGAGCGGTAGCAGCAGGACCGGCGACAGGTAGACGCCGAATGCGCCTGGCATGACGAAACCCTCAAGTGGCGTCCGCCGCCGCGGCATCCAGCGGGTAGCCAACCGCAAGAAGAACGCGCCCACCAGCAGAAACCCGAGTGGCACGAGCAGCGGAGCAACGTACAGCGCGACATCCAGCTGGGCGAGCCCGAATCCCGCGCCGACGATGACGATCAGCAGGATGAAGCTCAACCATGCCGGTGGTGTGCGCGTTGTCGCCTGGCTGTCCCGCCCGAGCCGCAAGGTGGCGAGCAGCCACAGCAACGCGACGAACGCAGCGAAGAGCCCGAAGCCGGTCAGCGAACCCCACTCTTCGGCGGCAGCTTGACGATCCTCGACCAGCGCCAACACAACGCCATAGCCGATAGCAAACAGCATGCCGGCGGCAGCGATGACTCCGGCAAGGACCCGTTGGACGGTCAGATTCACCTGTGCCTCGCCGTGATGCCTGCCCCGTGAGTTGACAGCGACTGGGATATGTCGTCACCGTATTTCACCAGGTAGGTCGGAATGTTGACCGACGCCAGGTCACTAACGACCATCAAACTCGATTCCTGGCCGCCAAATGTATTTGCTTCGATAACCACTGAGACCGACTGGACGTTGCGCGTGACGATGTCGATTACCGCCTGCACCCAGCTCTCCGCAGTCGAGGGCGTGATCGTGATGACGGTGCTGTTGCGGGTAAAGAGCCCGCTCTCCGCGACCAACAGCTCCGCCAGCGGAGTCGTCCCGTTGGCCCGCGCCACCGCCAGCTGCTCGAGGATCTTCAACATCTGCCGTCCGCCCCGGTCGGCGGGAATGACCGTCGCTGGCGACTCGTTTACGATCAATCCGACATTGCGGTTCTGGTTGAGGAAGTGACGCGCTAGCGAGGCGGCAATCGTTACGCCGTACTCCTCAGTCGAATCGAGCCAGAACGAGAGCGGCACGTCCGCGGTCTGCATCGCCGCCAGCGCCGACCCGCCGAGCGCTCCGGCCTGGACTGACGCTTCGAGGTCGAGCACGATCCAGAGGTCCGCCGTCGGATCAAGCTCGAACTCCTTGACCATCAGCTGACCGGTGCGCGCCGTGGCCCGCCAGGCGATGCGGTTGAATGCGTCGCCCGCGAAGTAGTCGCGGACACCCGAGGCATTCGGCGTCACAAATGGCGTGCGGCGTTGAATCGCGGAGCCGCCCGGCAGCTCGCCGACCGGCAAGGCAAACGCGCTCAGA
>JAUIIK010000198.1 GCA_030431755.1 Chloroflexia bacterium | reverse complement strand
TCGATGCCGGCCTCGCCGCCGTTGAGCGTTACGACGCCGTTGAAGCTATACGTTGCGCCGTCGGCGTTATCGAACTGGAGTCCATCCCCATTCGTGGCCGTGATCGTGCCGGTGAAGGTCGAGTTGCCCCCGGCGTGGCCATTCGATACGCGGTAGGCACTCTGGTTCACGGTCTGATTGATCGTGCTGGCGAACGGGAAGTTGACGGTCGTTGTACCGCCGTTGACGTCGACGGCGGCAGCGTTCTCGGTGTCGGTAATGTGCGTGTTGACGAAGGTGAAGGTCCCGCTACCAGCGTCGATGTCGACGCCTTCCGCGCCGGTCAACTCGGTGTCCGCTGCGACCGTCACGTCCTGCCCGACGCCGTTGAGGAAGATGCCGGTGCCGGGGCCACTGTCGCTAATTGCGTCGGCGGTCGCGCTATCGAACGCAACCGTGTTCGCCCCGGCGGTGTCGGTGATCTCGATGATGTCGCCGGCGTTGTTGGTCAACGTGCCGCTGTAGGTGATTGCGGGCGAGTTGGTCGTATCGCCGGTGACGTGGAAGGCGTCGCCGGTCGGGTTGGTGACGCTGGTGTTCGCGCCGAAGGTGAAGGTGCCGTTCGAGTTGCCGAGGATGTCGATACCGGCGTCGCCGCCGTTGAGCGTCGTTGTGCCGGTGAAGGTATACGTGCCATCGGCGTCGTTGAACTGAAGACCGTCGCCGGACGTCGCGTCGATGCTGCCCGCAAAGGTCAACATCGCGCCGTCGGCGGCGGATACGGCGAGCGCGGTCGAGGCGGCTGCATGGGTAACCGAGCTCGCCGCGTCGACATCGAGCGTGCCGCCGTTGCCCATCAGCTGGATGCTATCTCCGTCCAGCGGGGCATCTGCGCCGATATCAAGGCTATTGATGTCGAAACTCGACCCGGCAGCTGAGCTAGTAATCTGCAAGCCCACGCCGGAGACGCCGGTCGCATCATCAACCGCCACGTCGTTGAGCGTCGTCGTCGAACCAGCCTGGGCGGTGTCGAGCACGACGCCCGCCGTTGTCGCGCCGTCAATATCGACGCGCTCGATGAGCAACGAGTTCGTAATGTTGGATATCGAGATGGAGGTGTCCGAGAAGAGGCTAGTGACATCCTGGATCGTCGTGTTGTCGGCATTGAGCAGGATATCGGTGACATTCGTCTCGAACGTTACGTTCGTAATCGTCGTGTCGGTCGAGGGGGTAATGCGAATGCCGGCTCCGGCCATGTTGCTGATCGTGACCTGGTCAATGATGGTTCCGGTTGCGCCGGATGGCGCGGAGATACCGTCGACCGCTAGCAGTAGCGTCACGCCCGTGATCAGATTGTTGTCCGCAAGCGGCACGACGTTGCCAGAGAGTGGCGCAATTTCGGGGCCGGCCGTTGCGCCCGGCAACGGCCGGCTGAAAGCGGGCGGCACGAAGCCGGTCACCGTCAGCAAATCGACGGCCTGGCCGATGAGTTGCTGGTCATCGAGCAGCCCGGTGAAGGACTCGGGGTACTGGCCTTCGTAGACGAAGATCGTGTCTCCAGTTTCATCGGCGGCAATAGTGTCAAAGTTGGCGAGCGAGCTAAACGGGTCGACAATTGTCCCATCGCCCGGTCCGGCCGCATCGTCGTCGATGAACCAGATCACCTCGGTGACCGTGATCGTCACCGTCGCGGTCGAGCTGCCGCCGCCGTTGGAGATCGTATAGGTAAACGTATCGTCACCCTCGAAGCCGGGCGGCGGGGTGTAGTCGAACGAGCCGTCGGCGTTGACCTGGACGGTCCCGCCGTTGGCGCTCGGGTTCTGGAAGCTGTCGAGCGTCGCGCCCTCGAGCGTGTCGTTGGCGAAGAGGCCGTCAACAGCGTTGGCGACGTCGACTCCGACATTCCCGAGCGAATCGTAGGCGTCATCCTCGGCAATCGGCGGGGGCTGGCTGATGCCCGCCAGGAAGGAGCCGGTCGCGCAGGTTGTCGGGCTGTAGGTGTAGCGCACCTGACCGGTGTAGAGGTTGATGCAGAAATAGACCGGCAGGTCGTCGGGAATCGTCAGCGTCAGCTCGCCAGCGGTGCAGCCGCCAGAGCCGGGCACACGCACCTGGCCTGTGTAGTAGCTGGCGCAGAGCGTATAAGGGAAGTTCTCGAGCATCTCGAAGGCGACTTCGGAGGTCGGGTTGCAGCCGTTCGACGGATGAGCGTAGCGCAGGTGGCCGGTGTAGATGCTCCGGCAGAGTTCCGTGATCTCGACCGGCGCGGGTTGCGCCTCGACATCGGTCGATGCTGGAATCGCTACGGCGACAAGCGCCAGCGCAAAGAGCGCCACGAGCGCGCGCCGATACCCCTTGAACATCTATTCCCCCTGGAGCTAATCCCGCATGTTGGTCGTCGTACTTCCTTGCCTGGATTGTACAGATGAGACCAGTATGCGGCGAATTTATGTTGATAGTCCCGCCAGCGCGGCTATTCCGACCAGTTGACGCTGACCGCTGGGGGATAGACGGCGACGCCGCGCGGCCGGAAAAACTCTCCGAACGTCGGGCCGATGCCGGGGCCGCCCGAGAGCACCCACCAGCCGCCGCCGGCGTTGACCTGGATGCGGCTCGCGCCGGTGTCGGCCAGGTAGACCGTGCCGTCCCAGGTCGCGATGAGGCCGTAGGCTTCTTCCATCTGCCCGGCGCCGAAGCCCGGATCGTCGAGAAAGACCGACCAGCTCTCGCCGTCGTGCTTCTGGATCCGGGCGTTGCCGAAGTCGATGACGTAGATGTTGCCGGCGCCGTCGACCGTCACACGCCACGGCTGGTCGAACTGGCCGACCTCCGCGCCGAAGCCATCGGAGAGCACGGCGCGCTGGCCGTCGGCGCTGATCCGGACCACCTCGTTCACGCCGGTGTCGGCGACGTAGAGCGTGCCGGCGCGGTCGACGGCGACGCCTTCGGGACGGCTAAAGGGCGAGTTGTAGACGGTCCAGCCGACGCCGTCGAAGACCTGCAACCGGCCGTTCGTCGAATCCGCCACCCAGACCCGGTCGTAGATATCGACGGCGATGCCGTAGGGCAGCAGGAACTGCCCGGTCTCCGAGCCGTTCGCGTCGGAGATTACCTCCCACTGCTCGCCATCGAAGCGCTGGATGCGATGGTTGTTGGAATCGGTCACATAGACGTTGCCGCGGCTATCGACGGCGACGCTGCACGGGAACTCGAATTGGCCCGCCGCCGTGCCCTGACCGCCCTGGCCCGGCACCAGCGACCACGAAACGCCATCGAACATCTGGATGCGGTTGTTGAGCGTGTCGGCGACGTAGATGATCGTGGCCGGCGGCGGCCCGGCGGTCGCGGTCGGGTTGAGCGTCAGCGTCGCCGTCGCCGTGGCTGCCGGCGGTGCCGTGACCGTTGGCGCTACCGTCGCGGGGTCCGGCCCGGCGCCTGCGTCCGGTGTCTGTGCCGTGGTTGCTAACGTCGCGGTTGCCGGAGGCTGGGCATTTGCCGCCGGTGGTGTCGGCGTGGCCGGATCGACGCTTGCCCCGCCACAGGCAACGAGCATCAGGCCAAACGCCAGGAACATAAGTATCAGTGGCGGCCGGCGGCGGAGATTGGGGATAGCGCAGCGTGCGTGCTTCAACATTGCCAACGTCCCTCTGCTGAACTGGTGAGACGCAAGAACGGGAGCTGTACGTACGATAAAAACACGGCGACCTGTGAAAACCCTGTGCGTTTCGGGTCAAGCAGGACCGGAAGGCCTAGCTCCCCGGCACGCCTTCGGCCAGGAAGTAGGCGATGATGCCCTCGAAGAGCGCTCGTGCTTCGGCCGTTATCCGCGATTGGCTGCGAAGAAAGTTGCAGGCCTCGACATCGTTGGTAATGAAGGTGGCTTCGGTCAGAATCGCCGGCACGCTACCGATCGACGTCATGCCGAACTCCTCGTACTGGATCTCCGAGTTCGGCAATGCCAGCGCGTCGACGAGCTGCGAGTGGACGTAGGAGGCCAGCAGCATGTCGGCGTCGTCGCTGACGAAGGTCGCCGTGTAGTTGAGGTCGGTGTCGAAGTAACCGTTGTGGTGGATCGAGAGCAGGATATCGGCCCCGGCAGCTTCAGCGGCGCGCACGCGCTCCTCGCGGTCCGGCGGCTGCGGCACGAAATAGACCTCCGCGCCAACGGCCACCAGCAGCTCGCTGAGCAGTTCACGGGTCCGCAGGTTGACATCGACCTCCAGCACCTCGGTGTCGACACAGAAGCCGCGCGCGCCTTCGTCAGCGCCGCCGTGGCCGGCGTCGAGGGCAACGGTGACACCCTGGAGCAGATCCGGCGGATAGGTCGCGGTCGGCGCTGGCGTTGCCGTCACAGGCGCAATGGTCTGCGCCGCCTGGGCGATGGTCGGTGGCGGCGCATCGACAAGCTGCTCTGGAACATCCTGGGCTACCGCGCCACAGGCTCCCAGCAGTAACGCCGCGCTCAACACCAGCAGCGCCACTAGCGCTGCCCCGCCTGCCCGCTTCACCGGCGGCACACGCCGGCACAATCCGCTCCCAGACTCACCCGCACACTCAATCCGTCCTTGCTCCCAACCGCCATCGCCGCATCTACAAACCGCATACTGGCGATTCGCAACGCAGCTTACGGGACCAAGCTGTGGATTCACTGTGACAATGCCCGAAACCTGGCTGGGAACGGGCCGGTGTGTGGAGTTGGCCTGTGTTACGGTACGCTACGCTGCACATTTGAGCATCATCAGAGCCGCTCGCCGGAGGCGCCGGGGCTACCTGTCAGGAGGAATGCGATGAGCCGCGTCGACCAGACCTTACTCACACCTCTCTTACTGCTCGAGCGGTCCGCAACGGCCCTGCCCGACCGTGTCGCGATCGTCCATGGCGAGCGACAGCATACCTATAAGGAAATGGCCGACGAGGCGACGAAGCTGGCGCGGGCGCTGCAAGCAAGCGGTATCGAGCCGGGCGACCGGGTCGCCTACCTCTGCCCGAACACACCCGACATGCTCATCGCGCACTTCGGCGTGCCGTTGGCCCACGCCGTCCTCGTCGCGATCAACACCCGGCTCTCGTCGAGCGAGGTCGAGTACATCCTGAACCACTCCGGCGCAAAACTGCTGCTCGTCGACACCGGGTTGATGCCGACGGTAACGCCGATCCGCGAGAAGTTGGAAACGGTCGAGGAGATCGTCGCCATCGACGACGCCGGCATCGCGCCGGAGTTCGAGGCGACCGACTTCGCGGAGTTCATCGCCCGTGGCGCATCCCCGGACGGCGTCGAGCCGCTGCCCTGGACCGTCGACGACGAGGACCGCATCATCTCGATCAACTACACCTCCGGCACGACCGGGCGGCCAAAGGGCGTCATGTACTCCCATCGCGGCGCATATTTGAACGCGCTTGGCGAGATCATCCACTCGCGCCACACCGTCGATAGCGTCTACCTCTGGACGCTGCCGATGTTCCATTGCAACGGCTGGTGCACGACCTGGGGTGTGACCGGCATCGCCGGAACCCACGTCTGCCTGCGGGCGGTCGATCCGGGCGAGATCTGGGAGAAGATTCGCGCCCACAACGTCACCCATCTCAACGCCGCGCCGACCGTCCTGATCATGCTGGCGAACCACCCGTCGGCCGCGCCGGTCGGGAATCAGTTGACGATCACGACCGCCGGCGCGCCGCCGAGCCCGACGCTCATCGGCCAGCTTGAAGCGCTGAACATGACCGTTTGTCACTTCTACGGCCTGACCGAAACCTACGGCCCCTTCACCGTCTGCGAGTGGCAGCACGAGTGGAACAAACGCGGCGCTGACGAGCACGCCCGGTTGCTGGCGCGGCAGGGCGTCTCCTTCACGGTTAGCGACCCGATCCGCGTCGTCGACGAGGAGATGAACGACGTTCCACGCGACGGCGAGACGCTCGGCGAGGTCGTGATGCGCGGCAACATCGTCATGGCCGGCTACTACAACGATCCCGACGCGACCGCCGAGGCCTTCCGGGGTGGCTGGTTTCACAGCGGTGACATCGGCGTCTGGCACCCGGACGGCTACATCGAGCTGCGCGACCGCAAGAAGGACGTCATTATCTCCGGTGGCGAGAACATCTCGACGATCGAGGTCGAGCAGGCCATCGCCAGCCACCCGGCGGTGCTGGAGTGCGCCGTCGTCTCGGTCCCGAGCGAGCAGTGGGGCGAGCGGCCCAAAGCCTTCGTCATCTGCAAGGAAGGCCAGGCGGCGGACGAAGCCGAGATCATCGGCCACGTCCGGGAGCGCATCGCCCACTTCAAAGCCCCAGACGCCGTCGAGATCGTCGCCGAGCTACCGAAGACGGCCACCGGCAAGATCCAGAAGTTCGTCCTGCGCGACAAAGAGTGGGTCGGCCACGAAGCCCGCATCTACGGCGGCTCGACAAGCGCCCGGTCGTAGACCACGCTGCACCGAGATTTGCCGCTTCTAGCAGATCGCAGAGGCGAGGATGAACGCGCCTTTCGTGCACCAAGATGAGCGCCGGAGCTAGAGCGTCGAGCCCATATGCTCCGTGCGGCGACACTAGCCAGTAATCGTCCGGAGCAACCAGCACCGCGTCGCTACAGTGTTGTTGTCGGTGGTTCGTCGC
>JAUIIK010000197.1 GCA_030431755.1 Chloroflexia bacterium | reverse complement strand
CTGAGAACGCGCCGTCGTCCACGAGCGCGCGGAGATCGGCGGCATCCGCGATGCCGATCAGGCTTACCTGGCCATACATTTTCACCAGGGTCGAGGCTGCGCCGATGGCCGCGGCGACGCTTGCGACAAGATCGACGGCGGCGGCCGAGTCACAGCAGGCCACGATGGCGACATGACCGTGTCGCAGGCCCTTACGCATGTCTTCCGCGTTGAAGCGGTGGCTCTTGGCGACGAAGGCGTGTTCTAACCCGCCGATGCCCTGCTCTATTTCGAAGGCATACTCGCCGGCAAACGCTGCCAGCGTCTGTAGACGCTCTTCAACCCGCTGTTCGGCCAGCGCTGACTGCAGGTCGCGGAGATCCTGGCCGGCGAGGTCAATCGTCTCGCGCGCGCCTTCCCAGAGTTCCGTGCGTTGTTCAAAGCTAGACATAATTGTGCAATCTCCCTGTTCTACGAATCTCTGGTCGGAATCTGTCGAAGCTAGCGGACGACACAGCTGAGGCGCGCGCCATCGAGTGTCGCCGGGTCGATCTCGAATGCGGATGACCCGTGGAAGCGCACGCTGTAGGGTCCCGCGCCGTGCTGCTCGAGCCGCTTTGCGGCGGCGCTGCCGTCCTCGGGTCTGGTCAGCGTAACAGTGTGGGGTCCGACGGCGAACGGCAGTGTCGCATCGGTGTTGACAACGCGAGCGTACTCCGTCGTCGGCGTGTCCAGGTCGGCGACGAGCAGCTCAAGCGTGTCGACGCCCTTGACGCCGTTGCTGTGGACCGCCTGATCGCCAGCGGGCACACGCAGCGCGCGGTCCGAGATGTCGTCGATCAGGAAGGGGAGCGCGTGATCGTCGCGCCCGTCTGCGTGGGCCGTGCGCCAGGCAAGCTCGACGCCATCGGGCCGGCTGCGCGCGCCGGGCACCGGGCCGCGATAGGACACGCCCCGCACGGTGACGTCGTTTACCTCGGCCGCAAGATCCGAGCTGCCGAGGGCGTGGTCGATCAGACCGATGCCGCTGTTCTGGAAACGGTGCCAGCGGTGGGCGTCATAGTCTGGCTCCCAGAATGCGATGAGCTCCAGGTACGCGCCATCCTGGAAAGTGATCAGGGCGTTGTGGGTGCCGCGTGGGTGCTTGCCGCCCGGCATGACGTTGAAGCCAGCCGCCCCCCATGCCTGTGCCGCCTGCTCGAGATCCGACACCATAATGACGATGTGGTCGATCCCTGTGATCATCTGTAACCCCCTGGTTGATACTCAGCTTCTGAATAGTGCCGGACGACTAACGATTGTACCCGCCGTCCGGTTTACGCTAGCAGTTTCCCGCCGGATGCCCCGGCGTGCGGGCGTGCTCCTGGGTCAGTTCATTACAATCCATCCACGGAGGTGCGCTGGATGCCTGGACGCTGGCTTGATTCTGGTCTCGCAAAATTCGGAGCAGTCCTGGGTGCTGTGCTTGTCCTGGCCTGCGCCGCCGCCTGTGCCGGGCCCGATGACCGCGACGATACCGACCCAACGATGACTCTCATTCCCGTGACCTCGACGCCGGCTGAAGCTGCCGCGGACAGCGCCTCCTCGACTGCGACGCTGGAACCAAGCCCGACGCCGGTCAATAGCCCCACACCGACGGTGGTCCCGACTGCGACGAACACCGCGACACCAGAGCCGCCGACGGCAACAGCGACCGCTTCTCCGACGGCGACGGCGCTCCCGCTGTCGCTGGCCGAGTCCCTGCCGCGTGCTGAGGACTTGCCGGGTGAGGGTTACTTCCTTGCGAACCAAGGCTCGCGCTCGGCGTTGGAGCTAGCGAATTCGTATAGCGATCCATCGGCGCACCTGGAGCGGCTGAACAACTGGGGCTTCAAGGAACATCTCTTCCGCGAGTACGGCCGGGAAGTTGACGGCGGCCCGTTGCCCTTCTACGTCCTGACGACGGTCAACGAGTACGGCGATCCTGAACTGGCCGGCGAAGCGCTTGCGTGGCTGCGGACGCTCAACGCCAGCCTCGGACAGACCTTCGTCGAGCCTGACCCGGAGCTCGCCGACGCAGCCTTCGCCAGTTCGGTGTTGACGGCAGAAGGCTCGGAGACGGCGATCGTCTACGTCCAGATGGGACCGCGTATCTACGCCTATTTCTCGCAAGGCGGCGTGCCGCTTGATTTCGTGCTGGAGCTCGCCGGTAGCAACACGGCGGCGATCGAAGCGGGAGCGTAGGGCGACTATTGCGAGTCATCGCCTTTCGCCGTCTTCGGTTCGACGCCGGCCACCTGATCCTCGAACCGAGCGAGCACAAAGAGCAGCGACGACAACCGATTGAGGTAGGCGAGGATGAGCTCGTTGCCGAAGGCGTCGGCGTTGTAGGCACCGACAGCGACCCGTTCGGCGCGACGCACGACCGCCCGCGCGACATCGAGCGCCGCGCCGGGCAGGCTATCGCCGGGCAAGATGAACTCGCGCGCGAGCGGCACATCCGCGGCGAGCTGGTCGGTCAGTTCACCGACGCGCCCCAAGTCTTCAGAGGTTGTGCGATAGGCGGCCGCGAGGTCGTCGGAGACGAAGGCCAGCTCGGCCATCATCTTGTAGAGATCGCGCTGGATTGATTCGAGGATGTCGCGGGTTGTCCCGCTTCCGGCCTGCGCGCGGGCCAGCCCGATCTGCGAGGTCGACTCGTCCAGCGTGCCGATCAGTTCGGCGTGCGGGTCGGACTTCAGGATGCGCGCGCCGAGAAGATCGGTGTAGCCCGCGTCGCCACGGCCGGTGTAGAAGCTTGCCATTGTCAGAATAGGCCTTTCATCTCGCCGAATTTCATCTGTGTTTCAGCCTGCAACGTATACTCAAAGATAGCCTCCTGCGCCCGCCGGCGGCGCCTGCGATTATCAATCACGCCCGCGGTTCTCGGCGCGGCGTGCCACGCGACCGAGTTGATACGTTGAATGTTAGAGATTGTCATGACAACAGATTATGATCCCCGCTCACCACGGGAGATTGACGAACGCTACCCCGGCGTCACGCCGGATGCAGCTCCGGTTGCTTCAACGCCGCCCGGTGCGTCGTTGACGGGCCGTATCGCCATCTGGGCGATCACCCTGGCGCTTGCGATAACAGCCCTGGCCGGCGCGTTCGTCGCCGGGATCGTCTTCGAGCGCAATGTCATCGCGAGTTCGGACGGCCCTGCGGACGAGCCGCAAACGGTCTTCGACGTGGCCTGGCAGACCGTCCTTGACAACTATGTCGAGGAGGCGGCAATCGATCAGGACGAGATGCTCGAAGGCGCGATCGAAGGCATGCTGGCGACGCTTGGCGACGAGGGACACACCCGTTACCTGACGGCAGAGGAGACTGAGCTCGACCGGCAATCCTCGCGCGGCGTCTACCAGGGCGTCGGGATCCAGGTGCGCGAAGACGCTGAGGAGGGCCTGCTCGTGACGCGCGTCTTCCCGGAATCGCCGGCGCAGGAGGCGGGTGTGCTGCCCGGCGACATCGTCGTGGCCGTTGACGGCGAGGACATCACCGATATGCCGATTGACGCGATCATTGCCATGATTCGCGGCCCCGAAGGCTCGACGATCAACGTCAGCTTTTACCGGCCGTCTGAGGACGAGGAGTTGACCTTCGAGCTGGAGCGCCGCGAGATCAAGGTCTCGGCGGTGAGCTGGGAGATGCTGGACGACAACATCGCCCTCTTGAAGCTCTCGCAATTCTCGGACCGGGCTGGCGAGGATCTGACCGAGGCGTTGCAGGAGGCGCAAGCCGAGGGAGCCGAAGGCATCATCCTCGATCTGCGCGGCAACCCTGGCGGGCTCGTGCGCGAGGCGATGGAAGTCGCTGCGCTCTTCGTGCCCGACGACGCGCCGGTCTATATTAGCCAGACACGCGACGGCGGCGAGGAGACGCGCCGGGCGGAGCAAGGTGACACTTACATCGGCGACACGCCGCTCGTTGTGCTTGTCGACAACGGCACCGCCTCGGCGTCTGAGATCGTCTCCGGATCGATCAAATCCGAGGCGGCCAACGCGACGGTCGTGGGCGAGCAGACGGTCGGCACCGGGACGGTGTTGCGGCGCTTCGAGCTGGGCGACGGTTCGACGATCTGGCTCGGGATCGAGCTCTGGCTGACGCCGGAGGGCGAGATGATTCGCGAACAGGGCATCGCCCCCGACATCGTTGTGCCGCTGGCCGAGGATCAGACGCCGTACGCCATCGTCGAGTTTGGCGATCCGCCGTTTACACCCGACGAGGATGACCAGCTCAGCTATGCGATTGACCTGCTGCTCGGGACGCTGGCCTACTATCCCGAGGCAGAAACGGGCGGAGCGCTGAACTACGCCTGGTAGTTGCGCTGTTTCGAGTGCCACCGCTTGACCCGCTGGGTAGGATGCTATGAGCATTTCGAGCGACCAGAGGGGGAGTGAGTGAGCGACGAATCAGCAGCGCCGGCGGGTCCGCTAGCCGGTATCCGGGTTCTCGACCTGACGCGGGTGCTGGCCGGACCCTACTGCACGATGACGCTGGGCGACCTCGGCGCTGAGGTCATCAAGGTCGAGCGGCCAGGCACCGGCGACGATACTCGCGCCTGGGGACCGCCCTGGGCTGGGACCGAGAGCGCCTACTATCTCTCGACGAATCGCAACAAGAAGAGCATCACGCTCAATTTGAAAGAGCCGCGCGCTCAGGAGATCATTCGAGAGCTGGCGGCGAAGTCCGATGTCGTCGTCGAGAACTTCCGGCCCGGCAGCCTGGAGCGCATGGGCATTGGCTACGAGCAGCTCTCGGCGCTGAACCCACGATTGGTCTGGGCAACTGTCTCCGGCTACGGGCGGCGTGGGCCGGATGCGACGAAGCCAGGCTATGACTTCGTTGTCCAGGGCGAGGCCGGGATCATGGCCATCACCGGCGAGGTCGAAGGCGAGCCGATGAAGGTCGGCGTCGCTATCGTCGACATCACCACCGGGCTCTTCGCGACCGTCGGCATTACCGCCGCATTGCGCGAGCGCGACCACAGCGGCAAAGGTCAAAGGGTCGATGCCAACCTCTACGCTTCGGCGATTGCCTGGCTGGTCAACGTCGCGTCGAATACGCTCGTCTCCGGCAATGATGCCGGGCGGTATGGCAACGCCCACGCCAACATCGTGCCCTACCAGGCGTTCGAGGCGCGCGACGGCTATATGTCGATCGCCGTCGGCACTGACCGCCAGTTCCGCGATCTCTGCAAGATCATCGGCGACGAGTCACTGGCGGACGATGAGCGCTTCGCGACGAACGCGCAGCGCGTTGCAAACCGTGGGGAGCTCGTCGCCATCCTCCAGGACGCCTTCAAGACCCGCGATGCGGAGCATTGGCTGACCGCATGCCGCGAGGCGATCATCCCCTCCGGCGCGATTCGGTCGGTGCTGGATGTCATGCAACACCCGCAGACCGAGGCGCTGAACATGGTCCAGGAGCTTGAGCATGTGACGGCCGGCGCAGTGAAAGTGACCGGCGTGCCATTCGAGCTCTCGCGCACACCGGCTGAGGTGCGCCTGCCCCCGCCGGCACTTGGGCAGCACACCGACGAGGTGCTGTCAGGGCTGCTGGCTCTCTCGCCGAAGGCCATCGCCGAACTGCGCGCGGGCGGCGTCGTCTAACCGGACGGTCTGTCTCCGGGTCGCGGCAGAATCTCGTTGGATGCGTAGGGCCGGGGCTCGTCCCCGGCCGTGTCCGCACATGGCCCCGCAAGTCGGCCGGGGACGAGCCCCGGCCCTACGAGTGGCGGCACGAACCTGCCGTTACGGGATGGCCGTTTGTTAGTTCGCCCTGCCGGTTACGAGGTCGTGGACGAGCGGGCGGGCGCGGAACTCGTCGGCTAGCAATTCGAGGCGCATCCACGCTTCGCCGACATTGACCGGGCGTTCGAGCACCTCGTAGACGATGAACTCGATGGCCGTGAAGATCTCGTTTGGGGTGCGGGAGATGTCAGGCGGGAGCATCTGCGAGAGGCGGCCCAGGCGGGTGATTATCGCGTCGGCGTGGTCGGTGCGCGCCGGTTGTGGCAGGCGGGCGTCGAGCAGTTCGGTCAAGTCGTAGATATCGAGGATGTGCCGTTCGAGCTGTTCGAGCACGCCGACCGCGCCAGGCGAGAGGATCTCCCGGCAGAGGTCGAACACATACAGCGACCCATCGGGAGCGGTCAGAAAGTTGACCGGGCGAAACCAGTTGTCGTCGCTCCGTAGGAACTCGGTCCCCTCATCGGCGCGTTCGGAACGGAAAGTCACGCCGTCCCGTTCGAGCGTCCGGCGGTGGACCAAGTTGTTCTGAGCGTCACCCGAAAAAGTGTTCCCATAGAAGGAGGCGGGAAGAGCGTCGCCGCGATAGACCGTGGTCCCCGCCACTCCATCGGAAACGTTGTGCGAGACTCCGCTGTTTCCTTCGCGCCCCTTGCCGGAGAGGACACGGCGGCTGGACCGGATGGCTCGCCAGACCTCGACCGGACTCGTACGGAAAATGGGCGAGCCGCCCCGGACAAGTTTGACCAGCGTGTCCGGAACGGAGAGGAGCGGATTCCTTTCCAGGTAACGGATCGGGTAAACCACCTGATACAAAAAGGTGTCTTGACTGCAGAGACAACGATTCCCCCAATCGTCAAAACTGTTGGCGAATTGTTTGCCCCCGCTGATCGTT
>JAUIIK010000038.1 GCA_030431755.1 Chloroflexia bacterium | reverse complement strand
GCCAGCGAGCTGGAGAGGCCGAAATCTGCGGCGCGCGTGCCGGCCAGCCCGCGGTGGCCGAGCGGGTGGTAGTAGACAGCATCGACGGCGGCCCGGGCATCGTCAGCCGTATTCACCTGGGGGATGACGATCCCCTGAGCGCCAGTGTCGAGGTGGCGCAAGATGACGTCGGGCGCATTGTGCGGCACGCGGACGACTGGCGTGATGCCGACAGCTTCAGCGGCGCGGACGAGCGTTTCGCACTCGCGCACGCTCATGTGCCCGTGCTCGCAATCGATCATCACATAGTCGAAGCCGGATAGACCGAGCACCTCGACGAGCTGCTCGTCAGCCGACGAGATGATGACGCCGGCTACCGGATCACCGGCTTCCAGCTTGACCTTCATTGCATTCGTACGCATGAGAATCGCCCCCTTCCGGGCTGTGCCTGAATTCTGCTATTGCGAGTGCCGCGTCGCTAGGCGCGCGCCCGTGCTTCGGCACGTTCGCGGCCGGAGTCCGGCGCTAGCGCCCAATCCATCAGCGCCGCGAACGAAAAGAGCGCGCCGAGCGCAGCGCTCACGGCAGCCAGTTGAACGCCCCAGCCGACCGTAGCGGCGCGCAACGGGGCGTAGCCCTCATCAGCAATCGTGACCCAGTCGATCGCGGCCACGAAGCCCGCCAGGCCGAAGGCAGCCAGCATGATCCCGGCCAACCAGATGCGCGTTTCGGGCCGCACGATGTAGGCAATTGCGCCGATCCCGGCGACGATCGCCAGCGGCAGCGTCAGGACGCCGTTGTCGTCCATGCCGCTCACTGAGGTGACACCGATCATCGACGCCCAGGGGCCGAATGAGGCGATCACCAGAAAGATGGCGCTGATGAAGGCCAGTCCCGGCAGCAGCAGCTGGGCCGGGTCGATACGGATCGTGATACTGCGGTCGTCCATCGGTTGTTCTCTCCTTGTCAGACCAATCACTGCGGGTACAGATGGATATGCCAGTCTAGCCCAGGCGAGCGCCACTGTGAAACCGCCGGATTGGCCGGGGCCACGGCGGTATGCGAAAATAGAGGCTGGCTGCATTGCGTGTTCGCACGACCTGATCCGCACGCCGGCGGTCCGGCAAACGGCGCAGTCGACAATCTCCGCAGCCGCCACCGCACGACAGCACTGAAGGGATGACGCAGCATGGCTGGTCATAACAAGTGGTCCAAAATCAAGCGCAAGAAAGCCGCCAACGACAGCAAGAAGGGCGCGAACTTCTCCAAGCTCTCGCGCGAAATCCAGGTCGCGACCCGCGAAGGCGGCCCTGATCCGGACGCCAACGTCCGCCTGCGGCTGGCGATCGACCGCGCCAAGCGCGACGGCATGCCGAACGACACGATCGAGCGAGCAATCGACAAGGCCAGCGGCGCGAACGCCGACGCCGACTCGTTTGAGACGGTCGTCTACGAGGGCTATGGCCCCGGCGGCGTCGCCGTGCTCGCCATCGCCCTGACCGACAATCGCAACCGCACGGCGGCGGAGGTACGCAATGCCTTCACTCGCCACGGCGGCTCGCTCGGCGAGACAGGCTCGGTGGCCTGGCAATTCGACACCGTCGGCCAGGTCGTCATTCCGGTCAATGGCGCAGATCCGGACGAGGTCGGCCTGATAGCCATCGACGCCGGCGCGAGCGATGTCGAAACGGACGAGGACGAGATCGTCGTGACAACCGAACCGGGCGACCTGACCGACGTTGCCAACGCGATGCGCGAGGCTGGCGTCGATTTCTCGGAGATGAACGTCACCCGGCTGCCGCAGACGCCGCTCGAGCTCGAATCCGGCAGCGTCGGCAAGGCCATGCGGCTCTTCGAGGCGCTCGAAGATCTCGACGATGTCAGCGAAGTCTTCACCAATGCCAGCTTCACTGAGGAAGCCGTCGTCGCATAGCCTGAGAACTACGGGGCAGGGTGCCGGCAGCAAGATAGCCATGTGAGCGTATTCCAGCCCCACCGATCACAGATAGCCGGTCAGCCGCGCAACGGTGGGAATTGCATTTAATGATGCTCGCTCGAAGAACCGGCAGAGACTCTGTTCGATTGCAGGTCTTCAGCCCTGGCGTAACCGCCCGCCAGCAATTCATGCGGGCAATCATCGCCAGCTTGCTCGTCATCTGCGGCGGCACAATCGGCTATATGGCCCTCGAAGGCTGGAACTTCTCCGACAGCTTCTATATGACGATCATCTCGATCACGACCGTCGGCTACGGCGAAGTTCGGCCGCTCGATTTTTCCGGACGCATTCTCACCGCGCTGCTGATTGTCGGCGGCATCTCGATCTTCGGCTATACCGTCACCAGCCTGGCCTCATCGCTCGTTGAGAGCGAGCTGACCGGGCGCGCCAGAGAGCGACGTATCCGCTCGGCCATCGAGGCGTTGTCCGGCCACGTTATCATCTGCGGCTTCGGACGCGTCGGCATGAGCGTCGCCCGCGAGCTCAACGCCGAAGCCGTGCCCTTCGTCCTGATCGACAGCAGCCCCGACCGGGTGGCGGAATCGGCGGCGCTGGGCTACCTCGTCATCAACGGCGACGCGACCGACGACTTCGTCCTCTCCTCGGCTGGGATCGACCGCGCCTACGCGCTCATCTCGGCCCTGGATGACGACGCCCAGAACGTCTTCATCACGCTCTCGGCCCGCGTGCTCAACCCGGAGATCATCATCGCTTCACGGTCATCGACGCCGGAGACCGAGCGCAAGCTCCAGCTCGCCGGCGCGGAGCATGTCGTCTCGCCCTACACCATCGCCGGCCACCGCCTGGCCGGGGTCGTCGTCCGGCCCCGGGTGATCGAGTTCCTCGACACGGTCATCTATTCGGCCGGGCTCGAATTCTGGCTGGAAGAGATCGCCGTCGGGTCGCGTTCGCGCATCGTCGGCCAGACGATCCACGACTCCCAGATCGGCCGCGACACGGGCACGCTATTGCTGGCGATCGTGCGTTCAGACGGCACGCGCATCGCCAACCCAACCGCCGCAACGCTCATCAGCGCCGGCGACACACTGCTCGCCATCGGCACCCGCCAGCAACTCACCCGCCTCAGCCGCATCGCCACCAACGACGACCGGGACGACTGACCCCGTCCAAGCGCAATCGAGCAAGACACGCTTCCTCACCAGCCCCAGAAGAAGCCATGCACAACATCGTAGGGGTGGAGTTCATCTCCACCCGGTCTTGTCTTCGAGCCCGTAGCCGGGTGGAGATGAACTCCACCCCTACGAATAGATCGAAGCAACCAAGATCAATGCAGCTTGATCTGCCGAACAAGCCGGGGCGACAGGTCTGGTCTCACCCGAGGCGCGGCCCAGGTGCTCGTAAATCACTACGGCGGGATGCCAATTGCGGTGCTGGATAGCTCCGGGTGCATGCTGGTTGATCGTGAGATCTCAAGGGCAACCGACGGCAATCCACGCGCAGAGACACGCGGTGTCCAACGCCAGTCTGTGTCAGTCGAGTCTGACCGGGAAGCCGCTGCTGTGTTGCTGTTGCGCGCCTAACTGGCTCGCGGTGGGCTCCGCTCAGCAGAACCACGATTCGGTGAGCCGTGGCGGGGCCTTGCGCGATCTCCGGCGCGTCGCGCCAATCGGCGGTGTTGAGCCTGAAGCCTCATAGGCAGCCGCCCGGATCGCGTCGAAGGTCGTGAACGCATCCCATTCCTGCTCGGCGGCTGTTTCAGCGAGTTGTGCGACGGTTCGCTGGAGCGCGTCGACGCGGGGGTCAGCGTGCGTCCAGCTATAGGTAAATGATGCCTCGTCAAGCGGGCCGATCCAGTCAGCAGTCTCCGGCTGGTCGAGCAAGGCCGAGCCGGGCGGCACCAGCAAGCGGATCGAAAGGTGGACCGGGTCGACGTTTTCGATCAGGTCGTGCGTCTCGATGAACTCGACGAGCTCGATGTAGTCCGCCAACGTCGTCCAGGGTGTGAATGGCAAGAGCGACGGTCGCAGGGCGATACCGGCGGCGTTGCAGATGCCGAGCGCCTCGACGATGTCGCTCTTCGTGTGCCCCTTGTCGATCTTCTCAAGCACGAGGTTGCTGACGGACTCGACCGCCGAAATGATGAAGATGCAGCCAAGCTCGGCCAGCTCCGGGAAGATCTCGCGATGCTCGATGATGTGCTCGATGCGGGTGGTGATGTCGAAGGTCACCTCGGGATACTCGTCATGGACCGCCCGCATGATGCGCAGCAGGTGGGTTGGCCCGTTGAGCGCGTCGGGGTCGCCGAAGGTGATGTGGCCTGCCCCGCCCTCGACCTGTCGCCGGATGTCGTCGATGACGACTGTGCGCGGCACGGCAAAGAAGCGGCCGTTGTAGATCGGGACAACCGGGCAGTGGCGGCAGAGATGGTGGCAGCCACGCGTCGCCTCGGCATAGCCGGCCGGGACATTGCGCTCACCGTCAATAAGCCAAGCGTAGTCCTGCATGTCCGGCAAGTCGGCGCGGTCGGGCGCGAAGAAGCTGACCCGCTCCAGCGACGGCTCGACACGCTGCTCGCGGCTGCTGACGCCGTCGACAGCTCCCGACTGCCCCTGCTCCAGGCTCTCGATGAGCCGCAGGAGCGGCGCTTCGAACTCGCCGCCAATGACATAGTCCGCCGCCTGGCGCAGCAGGTAATCGGCATTGAGCCAGGCGTAGAGGCCGTAGAAGCAGATGTGGGCATCCGGATTCAGCAAGCGCACCTGTTCGGCGACTTGCAAGCCAAGCCGCAAGGCGGTATGCATCGGCACCGAAATGGCGACGAGCCGCGCCTGCTCGATCTGTGCGCTGGTCAAGGCGTTGACTGCCGTGTCGACGACCGTCGGGGCATAGCCGGCTTCGCGCAGATAGGCCAGCGGGAAGGCCAGATTCAGCGGCTGACGGCCCAGTTCGTAGCAGGAGACGAGCAGGATCGCGCCGGGCTCAGCCAGTTCGACTGCCATTGTGGGCGGTTGTTTCGTCAGCGCCATCCGCGGTGTTGCCTCCCGATACACTCGACAGACCAAGCCTAGTCGATCTGCCCGCCCGGCGCTATGCGCGAGCTACTCGGGCAGAGTGTACGGTACGTTGCCGGCCGCGCCGTCGGCGGTGGTTCGGGCTACAACCAACACGACCGGCTCGCTGTCGCTGGCGTTAAGGCTCTGGTGCGGTAGATCTGGGCTGACATAGAGCATGTCGCCGGGGCCGGCCGCCGCCTCGTATTCAAGCCGCGCGCCCCAGCGATGGATGATCCGCCCGGAGAGGATGTAGAGCGCGACCTCGAAGCCGGCGTGGATGTGCGGCGGCGATTCCACGCCCGGAGGGATCGTCTGGAGATCCATCGACAGGCCGGCCGAGCCGACAGTGTGGGCGTTGACTCCCACAGCGTTATGGTAATCACCGAAGTGGATGCCATCGCCTCCCGCTCGGATCACGCTGAACCCGCCAACGGACTCGATCTGATCGCTCATGGCTCGACTGCCCTTCCCTGACAGTGGCGCGGCTACGCGCAGGCTACTCGGGCCAACCGTAGCGGATGATCTCGTGCGATGGGTTGGACATCAGGACGTAGGCGGGATTTGCCGCTATCGGCGCTTCGAAGGTGATCCAACCCGAGTTGCAATCGTTCGACGCCAGTGTGACCGACTCGATGTTCGGCAGGGCAACCGGCGTCACCGGGAGGTAGCGCGAGCCGTCCGGCAGCTCCAGCTGCCAGTGGCCAGGCGCGCTCGGCAGCGCCTCGGACCCGGCGCAGACCTCGACCTGGATCGCGACGAAACGGAAGCCCGCCTCCGGCGTCGCGCTGCCGTCCGGGCTGATGACCGAGAGGTTGGTCGCGATCAGGCGCACCTGCGCGCCATCGGAGAAAGTGGCCGGGATCGCCGGATTCAGAATGAGCACAAAGACATCCGGCGTCGGCACGGGCGTGGCCTCGTCGCCTGAGCCGCTCCCGTCACCGTTCTCGGCTGCTGTGCCATCACCGCTACCGGCCCCGTCTTGACCGCCTTCCGGCGTTGGCGAGGCAGTCGCCGTGGCGGTTAGCGCGGTAGTCGGCTGCGCCGCCTGGCCGTCGTCGTCATCATCATTGAGATTGTCCCGGACGAAGATCACGACCGCCGCGCCAACGACCAGGAAAAAGACAATCCCAAAGAGCACCAGACAGCCGATCGTCGCCCGGTCGCGCTGGCCGATCAGCCGGTCGAAGAGCGAGGGCTCGACATTTTCGATAGGCTCGGTCGCCCCCTGGGCGATGGCGGCGTCGGGCTGGCGAATCCGGATCAACCCATCCTCGGCCCAGGCGCGTTGCAGGAGGATCTCGTAGCGCACGCCGGTCAGCCGCGACGCCATCAGGAGATCTTCGTGGACATCGGGACGTGGCTCGCGACAGTTCGGGCAGAACCGGTCGGTCTCCGGGAACATCGTGGCGCAGAGCCGGCATCGGATTTCTTCGACTTGTTCGCTCATCGACGAGTTTCCACCTTGCAGGTCCAATGGCCGGCGGCGCTGGTTGGTGAGTTTTGCGGGAGGATGAATCGCCTGTAACTACGCCGCACAATACGCCTCACCCGGCCAACGTGAACGCGCAGAGTGTACTGTAGCCAATCCCGCCGCTCACAAGCAGCAAGCCGTCATAGAGTCACACGCATCGCGAAACTGTTGAGCGCGAGATTCCCGGAGTGAAATGTGGGTAGATCCAGAGCCTGCCGGAAGCGTCGCCCGCTAGCCTCCCGCGCCACCCATGCCGATGGCGACGAGGTCGCTCAACGAGGTCACGTCCGCTTCCTCATAGACGTGGCGCTTGAGAACACAGATGAACGGCAGGTTGCGGTAGAGCTCGCGGTGGTCGAGGCCGTAGCCGACGACGTACTCGTTCGGGATCTCGAAGCCGACATACTTCACATCGACCCCGACCATGCGCCGGTCGACCTTGTCGAGCAACGCGCAGACCTCCAGGCTGGCTGGCTGGTGGACCTGGAGCGAGCGCAGGATGAAGTCCATCGTCAGGCCGGTGTTGACGATGTCCTCAACCAGAATCACATGCTTGCCACGGATATCGAGGTCAAGGGTGCGTTCGATCTCAATGCCCGCCGGGGCGACGTTCGGGTTCGCCAGCGAGAGGTAGTCGATAGCCAGCGGGCGAGTGATCTCGCGCGCCAGGTCGGCCAGGAAGAAGGTGATGCCCTTGAGCAATCCGACGAGCACCAGCGATTCCCCGGCATAGTCTTCGGAGATCTGCCGGCCAAGCTCGGCTACCCGCTCCTTGATCTCGCTGGCCGAGAGCAGGATGCGCTCGATGTCCTCGACCGCCAATGAGCTAATGTCGATCGAGCCGTAGCCGAAGCGCCCGAGCAGCTCGTGGAACGCCTTGCGATGCACCAGGGTGACGTTGACGTTCGGGTACATCGACTTGAAGCGCCTGATCTTGCGATGCTTGCGGGTGACGAGCGACTGCTTCATCGTCGTCAGCTCGACGAAGAGATCCTGTTCCGGCAGGTAGAAGTCCGGCGTGAACATCTCTGCGATGCGGCCATTGCGCCAGCGCAACGGAAAGGACTTCGGTTCGTATTCCCAGCGGATACGATAGAAGTCGAGGAAGGCGGCAAACTCGGTTTCGGCGGGGTGGACAAATGGGGCGGGAACATCGGTGGCTTCGAGCGGTGAGGAAGGCCTCCGGCAGTCATCGCCGGTTGGCGGATTCTCGGATGTGCGCCCATTTTCGGGCTTGAAGTTCGCCATGGCAGGTCCTTGGTGAATCGTTGGACGCGGCTTTCAAGAGCCTTTGGTGCGCCTCGCCATCGCGTTACAGGCATTGTAGCAGGAATTTCATTGACATTCTGTCAACTAACGATTATCGGACGGTTCGAGCTTCTCAAGCTGCGCGGATAGCGCGCTACGAGATCGCCGCGAGGGGCTGGCGGCGCTCGCGCATCTGGGCATGCAGGCGCTCGGTGTCGTCCCGGCGGCAGAGGTCGGAGCCGGGCGTCATGACGGCTGCTGCGCCGGCCGCGACGCCGAGCGCGGCCGCCTCAAGCGCGGTCCAGCCTTGCTCCAACCCCCAGACGATGCCGGCAACCATGCTATCGCCGGCCCCGACCTTGCTCTCCGGCCGCACCGGCGGCGCGGGAATCCGGAGCGCGCCGGCCTCAGTCACCGCCAACGCGCCGCCCGCCCCGAGCGATACGACGATGGCGTGGCAGTCATGCTCCCGTACAACGGCATGCGCGGCATCCCAGAGGTGTTCTTCGTCTTCGATCCAGGCGTCGCCTTCGAGCCAGGCGAGCTCGGAGAGGTTGGGTTTAATCATGAAAGTGCCCGCGTCGAGCGCCGCCTGGAGCGGCGGACCGGAAGTGTCCAGAATCATCTTGATGCCGCGCGCATTCGCAAGCCACGCGATCTCGGCATAGGTATCGTCTGGTAGGCCCGGAGGCAGGCTCCCACTGGCAACCAGGAACTCCGGCGCCGGGTCAAGCGACTCGAGTACGCCGACGATCCGCTCCCATTCCGCCCGCGACAACGACGGCCCCGGCATGCAGAAGCGGTACTGGAGCGTCGAGGCGTCCTCGCGGATCGTGACATTCTCGCGGGTCAGACCGTCGATGGCGATCGGCTCGACCGCCACGCCTTCCTCCTCGACGAGCTCGACGAGCCGCTGGCCAGTGTGGCCGCCGGCGGTGAAGACGGCCAGCGGGTCCGCGCCGAAGCGTTTCAACGCCCTGGCCACATTCACCCCGCCGCCGCCCGGCTCGGTGAGCGGTTCGGCGCAGCGTAGCTTACGCTCAGGCACCACATAGTCGACGTGGCTGCTGACATCGATCGTTGGGCTCAGTGTCAGGGTCACGATGCGCTTCACTGGTCGCGCTGTCCTTTCTCGCGGCATGTGTTTGCTGGATGCGGACGCTAGCTGGTCCCGGGTGTATCGTAACGGTTGGACCGTCGTCGACGTGCCATGCCAAAGGATAGTTTGCGACATCCGCTACAAACCGGAGATGGAGACTGGATGAAGCTGCTGATCATTCGTCACGCGCAATCAGCGAACAATGCCAACCCCGCCGCGCGGGTAGCCGACCCCACGATCACCGCAGTCGGCCATAACCAGGCTGAGCGCCTGGCGACCAACGACCACCTCTTTCGCGATATCAACCTGCTCTATGTCAGCCCGATGCGCCGGACCCTCCAGACCGCCGCGCCGCTGGCCGCCGCCACCGGCCTCTCGACGCGCGTCTTCACCGGGCTGCACGAGTGGGGCGGCATCTGGGAGGAGCGCGACGGCGTCGTGGCCCACCAACCGGGCCTGGGCCGGGCCCAGATGACCGAGATTATCCCGGAAGTCGAGTTCCCGGACGATGTCCTGGAGGACGGCTGGTGGCAAGGCCAGCTCGACACCCGCCGCCACGACGAGATCCTCGCCCACTCGCGGGAAAACGCACGGGCTTTCCTCAGCTACCTCGACGAACGCTACCCGCACGATACGAACATCGCCGTGGTGACGCACGGAGGCTACGGCTCGAACCTGATGGAGGTGGCGCTCGGCATCGACATCCACCCGGAGCGGGTGCGCTTCCTTCAGAACAACACTGGCCACGCCTTGATCGAGTTCGACGGCGACCACCGCCTGATGCGCTGGCACAACCGCATCGACCACCTGAGCGAGGAGCTGGTGACGCTATGACCGGCGCTGCCGACGGACCGGTCCTCACCCTGCGCGGCGAGCGCGTCGGGCTAGGGCCGTTGCGGGAGGACCTGCTCAATACGCTGCACCTGCGCTGGGGCAACGACCTGGCGGCGACGATGATGCAGGGGCCGGTGGGCTTCGCGACACCGGCCTCCGGACGGCGCTACTTCGACCACCGCACCGGCAGTCCCGACATCGACGAATTCCTGGTCTATGAACTGGCAACGATGCGGCCCATCGGCACGACCAACCTCCACCATATCGACCGTAACGAGCGCAGGGCCGAGATCGCGTACAACATCATGGAACATGACTGCCGGAGGAAGGATTATGGCTATGAAGCTGCGCGGTTGACGCTCGACTACGCCTTCACCGCCCTCGGCCTGCACCGCGTCGAAGCTCAGGTCTACGCCTACAACACCGCCTCAATCGGCCTCACCCGCAAGCTCGGCTTCACCCAGTTCGGCCGCGCCCGCCAATCCCACTGGGCCAGCGGGCGCTACTGGGACACGCTGCTCTTCGACATGCTGCGCGATGAGTTCGACAGCCCAGTCCTGGCCAGCCACTTCGCGCTCTCCGACGAACCGGACGGCGCGTAGCAACCAACGGAGGCGCGTTCTATGCCGAGATGCCACCAGGCGTCATTCTGAGCCTGGTGGCGTCTTTGCGGGATCACCTTGAACCCGTAGGGTCGGGGCTCGTCCCCGGCCGGCTTACGGGACTCTCTCCAGACGCGGCCGGGGACGAGCCCCGACCCTACGCCCGTTGCATACATCTGCTGCCTATAAAGTTAGCGTGCCCTAACCGTTCCGGCGGCGGTCGCCGGAGACCGTTTCCGGGGCGTCTTCGTCCAGGAACCATTCCTCGCGCAGCAGGCGCTTACGGAGGTGGCGATGCTTCCAGAAGCGGTAGCGGAACCAACTTGTGCGGCCAAGGTAATAGCCGCCGACGGCGAACCAGGGGAAGCTCAGGACCGCAATGATCAGGACTGCGTGCCAGGATGGGAAGTAGTAGAGCGTCAGTGCCGACGCGACGAGCTTGACAAAGCCAAATGCTGCGATCTGAGTCTTAATGACAGCCTTGTCGGCTTTCGAAAGCACCTCGCCCTCCTTCCGATAGCACGTAGCCTTATACTAACGGCTGTCCTCACCAGGATCAATCCACACGGCCAGTAGTCAATGCACTGTTAGATGCACACATCCGGCATCGGGTGCTGTCCCTACTCCGTCGCGAAGGGGTCCGGGTTCCAGGGCCAGAAACGCTCTTTCGGCAGCCGCTCGTAGGGGATTTCGCGCAGGATCGGGTTGAGCGCGCCATCGGAGTAGGCATAGAGGATCTTTGACGAGATCTGGCTGTAGGCGGCGTAGAAGTGCTGGCTGGACTTCACGACGACGATGGCGCGCTCCCGTGGATCAACGCCGCAGAGCGTGAAGGGATCGGTGCTCAATACTTGCTGCCGGTCGTTGTTCAAGATAATGTCAATGCCCTGGCAACGTAGCCCGACGAGATCTCCCAGCTCGATTTCCCGGCCCAGCCGGGCATCTACGGCCCGCGCGTCCGGCACGATGGCGATGACCTCGACATCGAGATCGAGCGGCCGGCCCGAGGTCTGCCCCATCTTGCCGCCAATCCGCAGGCTGAGCTTCGCGCCGACGCCAGCCTCCTTTGCGACATCAAGGGCGATTGGATCCCAGATCATCCCAAAGGCCGCGTTGGTGATACCGCGCTCGAGCATACGTTCGAGGATGAAGGTCGAATCGCTCGGCGCGCCCCCACCGGCGTTGTCTGCATAGTCAGCGATGACGACCGGCCGAACGTCGTCGACCAGGGCCGCGTCGAGCGCTTCGTCGATGCTCATGTAGTCCGGCTGCATCGCCTCACGGATCTCGATCAGCTCCTTGCCAAGCTCCTCGGCCAGCCGGTCGGCCTGGTCCTGGTCGCCGTCGGTCACGACGATCATCCGTGCCCCGCCAATCGGGAGATCGCTATAGGGGAAGCCCTGGCAGACGGTGATCGTCAGAACGCCATCGTGCCCTTCCAACTCGCTGTAGCTGTCAATGAATCCCCGCAACGGCTGGATCGGCGTCTGAAAGATGCTGACCATACGGCAGTCATAGACGCCCATCACCGGCTGCGTCTTGCCCTCGGCGGCGTCGGCAATAACCTCGAACAGATCGACGGCACGCTCGGCGACGTCGGTGTGTGGATATTCCTTATAGAACTCCAGCACGTCGGCGTTCCGCATCGCCTCGCCGAAGTTTGTGTGGGGATCGAGCTCAACACCGATGGGCACGCCGTCGCCAACGATCTCGCGGACCCGGGTGATGATGTCGCCTTCCGGGTCATCGTAGCCGTCGGCGACGCTGCCGCCGTGGAGCGCCAGCAGGACGGCATCGACAGGCTGCGCGGCCCGCAGGCTAGCGAGAACCTCATCGCGGTGCCGTTCGTAGGCGGCGCGCACAACGAGACCGGAGGGCTGCGCGAAGCGATAGACCGGATGCTCGGCGACCTCCCAACCGCGCTCACGGGCCATTGCGTCCCAGATCACCGGCGGCGCGGCCCCGGTGATGTCGTCGAGGCTGAAACCCTCCGGGCGTAGCTGGTCGAGCGTCCGCTCGATGAAGCTCTTATCGAAGGTCGGCATCGGCGAGAAGGTGTTCGTCTCCGTCGCCCACCCGGCCATAAACAGTTTCACGTTGTTACTCCGATCTCATCATCACATGTAGGGGTGGGGCTCGTCCCCACCCGCGTACGGACGCGATCCCACAGCAGGGTGGGGACGAACCCCACCCCTACGAAGAATGCGTGCGGTCATCCCGACCGGAGGCTCTGCGGAGTGGAGGGATCCCAACGACGCGTCACCTCAGGAAAAAGAACGGTGACAAAGCCCATCCAGAGTGCTCGACTCCGCATTGCTGCATTGATCAGAGCTGCGTACGAGATCGAGTGCTCTTGTTGGTCTGAGATTGGGATCCCTCCACTCCGCAGAGCCTCCGGTCGGGATGACAGCCGTTGAAACCAGTGCAGTGCAGCACTAGCCTCGATTTGTCACATCCCCATCTGGGCGCCGGCTGCGAGGATGGCGCGCCAGAACTTGCCGAATTCGTAACCGTTGGCGGGGTGGATGACAAGCGTCCGGTCACCGGCCCGCTCGACGCCCGGGAGATAGCCGCAACTATCAACACGCGCTTGATGGTCGAGGTCGATCTCGACGGTCGCGCCATCGGGCATGACGTAGGGCTCAAGCTCGTCCAACCGGCCCAGGGCTTCAATCGCGCCGGCCCGGATCAGGTCGCGGGCAGCCTGCGGGGCAATGTGCTGGGCGGAACTCAGCGAGTAGCCCTGCTTCGTGACGGCCCCAACGACGCGCTCGCCGAGCAGCGCCTGGGTTTGGGCAACCGCCAGGTCATCGCCGGTGACGAGCGCGACCGGGACGCCAAAGTGCCCGGCGATGATCGCGTTCATCCCATATTCGCCCATCGAAACGCCGTTCACCCGGACATCGTGGACCCAGCCGGTCGACGTGTGCGCCAGCGGCCCGCCAGGTGTCCCGGCCTTTGCGTGGTAGCCGGTGAAGAAGACGGCCGCGATCCCCTCCTCGTCTATCGCCTGCATCATCCCGAGGTCGTTGTCGGTCCCGGTGACGTAGCGCAGGCGCGGATCGAGCTCGTCGGGCAGCAGGTTGCGCTTGCCGCCGTGGGCGTCGGCCACGACAACCCCAGTCGCGCCTGCCGCGAAGGCCCCGTCGGCGGCGGCGTTGACCTCGCGGGTCATCCGCAAGCGGGCGCGCTCGTATTCGATGCTGGAGGTGGGCCGAGCGGCGCGGCCTTCGGCGGCTGTCACGTGGACCCAGCTTGAGACGCCGGCGACGCCTTCCATATCGGCGGAGATCAAAACCTTCATGGCAGCGTCACCTCACATCTGCGCGGCGCGGGTGACGGCGCGGAAGTAGCGGTGGAAGGCGAGCCCGTCCTCCGGCTGATAGCTGATCGTGCGCGACGCGACAAGCTCGACGCCGCTGATCTCGGCGGCGTGGCTGGCGCGCGTCTGGTGATCGAAGTCGATCTCGACCGTCGCCTCGTCCGGCAAGCGGTAAACCTCCATCGACGCGATGTTGCGGACTGCCCGTTCGGCCGCGTCCCGGATAATCCGTCGGGCCTCTTCAGGCTGGACGTGCACGGCCGAGGTGACTGAGTAGCCGTGCTTGACGATGGCCCCTTCGACCTGATTGCCGAGTAGCTCGCGCGTCTGTTCGACGGCGCGGTTGTCGCCGGTGACGAGGGCGATCGGAACCCCGAAATGCCCGGCTACGATGGCGTTAACGCCGTACTCACCCATCGAGACACCGTTGACTCGGACATCGTTGATCGAGAGCGACCAGGTGTGCGCTAGCGGTCCGTCGGGCGTCCCGGCGCGAGCGTGGTAGCCGGTATAGAAGGCGGCGCTAACGCCCTCCTCCTCGACGCCCTGCAGCATCACCAGCGGTTTATCGCTCCCAGCGACGAACTGCGCCGCCTCGTGCAGCTCTTCCGGAACGAGGTTCCGCATGCCGTTGTGAGCGTCGTTGACGATGATCTCAGTCGCGCCGCCGGCCAGCGCGCCTTCGATCGCCGCGTTGACCTCGCGGGTCATTCGCAGCCGGGCGCGTTCATACTCGGCGGTCGACGCTGCCTGGCCTGCTCCGGCGTTCTCCGGCGGCGTTACGTGTACCCAGGAAGAGACCCCGCAGGTCCCTTCCATGTCTGCTGAAATTACGATCTTCATCGCGCCTGCTCTCCCGCTTCCCAATTCACGCCGCTACGGTTTCTTGACCGCCAGCACGCGTTCTCGTTCTTCGCCTTCGATGTCGCGCAGGGCATAGAGCGTAATCACCGACGAGACGCCCCGCCGCCGCAGTTCGGTGACGTAGGGCAGCACCAGCTCCTTGTCGGCCCGCATCGCGTCGCGCAGCGCCCAGCCAACGCCCTTACGAACGAGATCATCCTCGCTCCAGATCAGCTGCTCGCAGAACTCGAGCGTCTCATCCAGCAGCTGGCCGGCATCATCCTTGCTCCGGGTAAATGCGACAACGCTGGCGCGCTGCTTCCAGCGCTCGTCCGACTGGTTCCAGCCCCAGAGCAGCTCCAACATGGGCTGCGGCTCGCGCTGCAACAATGGTTTGATGACCTGGGTACCGAAGCCGTCGGTCGTCGACCAGCTGCGGATCCCGGCGGTGAAGGCGTCAAAGTAGTCGCGCTCATCGGGGCCGAGATCGTCGACCGAGTTTCGGAGCAGCCAGACGGCGACGCCGGCCTCCTCCTCGATGCCGGTCTCAACCAGCCGCATCGCCAGCTTCCGGCGCTCCTCGATATCGAGCGCCCTGAGCCCATCGCGCAGGTCGCGGATCACCTTGTTGAAGGGTCGGCTACGGATGCCGTAGGCCTCATAGCCGTCGTACTTGTGGTAGCGCTTGTCCTTCTCGGCTATCTCGGGATCGGCGACGGCTTCGAGCGCCGCCCGCACTCTGTTGAACTGTTCAGTTACCGCTTGTGTCACAGCGCCCCGCTACGAGGGTGGGTTCGCGGCCGCGGTCACCGCAGCCCGCAGGTACCGGGCAAGCTCTACGCCGTCTTGCGGCTTGATGCTGAAGGAGCGCCAGCCGGTCCGCTCGACACCCGGCAGCTTCTCGACCTGGCTGACGCGGGACTGGTGGTCGAGGTCGATCTCGACGGTCGCGTCCTCCGGCAGCGTGTAGGGCCGCATGTCGCCGAGCTTTCGGGCGGCCTCCTCCGCGCCCGCCCGGATCAGCGCCTGGCTGCGTTCGGGGTGCTGGTTCAACGCCGCCGTTACCGAGTAGCCGCGCTTGATCGCGACACCGACGATCTGCTCGCCCAATAGCTCGCGAGTTTGTTCGACGGCACGGTTGTCGCCTGTGACGAGGGCGACCGGAACGCCGAAATGCCCGACGATCAGCGCGTTGACGCCATACTCGCCCATCGAGGTGCCATCGACCCTGATGTCATGAACCCAGCCGGTGAAGCTGTGGGCCAGCGGGCCGTCCGGAGTCCCGGCGCGGGCATGGTAGCCGGTATAGAAGACGGCATCGACACCCTCTTCGTCGACGCCGTGGACCATGAGCAGGTCCTTGTCGAAGCCGGAGATGTAGCGGGCAGACTCGTGCAGCTCATCGACGATGATGTTCCGCATGCCGTCATGCGAGTCATTGACGATGACCTCGGTCGCCCCGCCGGCAATGGCGCCCTCGATTGCCGCGTTGACCTCGCGGGTCATCCGTAGCCGCGCGCGTTCATATTCGACAGTCGAGCCGGTGCGCCCGCCGCTGGCGATCTCCGGCGGAATCACCTGGACCCAGTTGACGACCCCGCAGGTCCCTTCCATATCAGCCGAAATCAATATCTTCACAGGCACTACCCCATCCATCGGTCGATCTTGATGGAGCATTGTAGAGGGACGGGGGAAGGTTATGGGGGATTGGTCATAGGGGATAGCAGAGGTGAAGCGGCCCTCATCCTCTAACCCCTTCTCCCAGGCCTGGGAGAAGGGGAACCGATCATAATGTCGGGCGCGATGGGCTTCTGCTTCACTCCCCTCTCCCCGCGAAGCGCAGCGGAGCAGTGGGAGAGGGGCCGGGGGTGAGGGCGGCTGCCCACTACAACCTACAACCTCGCCCCTACGCCGCCGCGAGGGCTTCCTCGCGCATGATGCTGGCGACCTTGCCGAAACGCCAGCCCTCGCGTTCGGAGCGGCGCTCGACCTGGGCGATGTGCTTGCACATGCCGGTGTAGTAGTAGCCGTCGCACTCGCACTCCCAGCCTTCGACAGAGCGGGTGACATGGTAGA
The DNA here is from genome assembly GCA_030431755.1 of Chloroflexia bacterium. GTDB lineage: Bacteria > Chloroflexota > Chloroflexia > Thermomicrobiales > CFX8 > JAUIIK01. The sequence continues at coordinate 22,983 of JAUIIK010000038.1, read as the reverse complement.
TTCCGTGACCGCTCTGCGAGCGCGTCCAGTAGCAGCGGCGCGGTTCGACTTCGTAGACTCGAACGCCGCGATCGTAGGCTCGGGCGCGGGCTTCATAGAGCCGCGCGGTCAGTGGTTTGGTGAAGTGCCGCATGGCAGCATCTCCTCGTTTTATGACTATCTGTAGCGAACAAATGTTCTCATCAATCTTACCATTTCCAGTGACTCCGAGACATCATTTCGGGTGGTTTTTTCGGCCACCGCGTGACGCTGGCCGCACGCCGCACTACAATTCCAGCCGGGAGTTTCTAGGAGACCCAACCGGGGGCGGTTCAACAACGTGAGAAACGAAGCTATCAGGCACATTGACGCCGTCGAGTCGGTCGCGCTCGAACGCGCCCGCACGCTGTCGGTTGCGACGCTTGCCGGCACGGTGATGCTGCTGGCGCTCGGGACCGTCTTAGCGGCGGCGGACGGTACCTCGGCCTGCGAGGGCTGGCCGATCTGCACCAACCAGTCGACCGGCTTGAGCATGCTCAACATCAGCCACCGGCTCGGTGGGCTGGCGCTGATCCTGGCCACGGGCGGATTGGCCGCGTTGAGCTACGCGCGCCTGCGCTCGATGACCTGGCTGGTGCGCCTGGCCGCCGGTGTCTTCACGCTCGTCCTGGCACAGTCGGTGCTCGGCGGCCTCGGCGTCGCCTTTGACTTCCCCGGCTGGGCCAGCGCCATCCACCTGGCTCTGGCGCTGTCGATCACCATTGGCCTGCTGACGGCGGCGCTGCTTCTCGCGCCAGTCGAACGGGCAGCTGTGCCGGAAACCGTCGTGTCGCTGGCCGGCGGCGCTGCCGCGGCGCTTGGGCTGACCCTGATCGTTGCCGCCGCCTTCGTCGGGCAGATCGAGACCGGCGGCATCGGCAGTCCGTTCGGGGCAGCCGGCATCATCTTCCCTTCACTGCTGCTGGCCATCGGCCTAACGACCGGGCTGGCGCTGCATGTCCGCTTTTCATCCGGGACCCCATTGCTAGCCCGGAAACTAGCCGGGACCGGTGGGCTGGCATTGCTGGCGGCTTTCGGCGTTCTGGCGGCGCACGGCCTGACACCCTACCCCGCCGAGATGGGCGCGGCGGCGCTGGTGCTGGCGATGTTCTCCGGCATCTGCCTGACCGGTATCGTGATCTACGCCAACGCCGGAGCGCTTGAGGCGGGCCTGGGCGCGACCGGCGCAAGCGTCGACACCGGACAGCACAAGCTCATCGCGCGCGACTATTTCCGCGTCACCAAACCGACAATCATGACGCTGCTGCTGACGACGACCTTCGGCGCGATGCTCGTCGCGGCCGCCGGCTGGCCCGGCTGGGCGCTCGTCGGCTGGACCCTGCTCGGCGGCGCGCTGGCCTCCGGCGGCGCAAGCGCCCTCAACTGCTACATCGACCGTGATATCGACCAGCTGATGGCTCGTACCCGCAAGCGGCCGATCCCGACCGGGTCGCTCACGCCGGCCCAGGTGCGCAACTTCGCGCTGCTCCTGAGCGTCGCGTCGGTGCTGGTTCTGACGACCTTCGTAAATCCGTTGGCGGCGCTGCTGGCCGTCGGCGGCAATCTCTTCTACGTCATCGTCTACACGATCTGGCTGAAGCGCGCGACCCCGCAGAACATCGTCATCGGTGGCGCGGCGGGTTCCTTCCCGCCACTCGTCGGCTGGGCGGCCGTGACCGGCTCACTCAGCGTTGCGCCGTTGCTGATCGCGGCGATCATCTTCTACTGGACGCCGCCACATTTTTGGAGTCTGGCGCTGCTCAAGGCCAACGACTACCGCCGGGCGGGTGTTCCGATGCTGCCGGTCAGCCACGGCGAGAGCTACACGCGCCGCTCGATCCTCCTCTATGCCCTGCTGCTGATTCCGATCACCCTGCTGCTGTCGATCGTCGGCCCACTAGGCTGGATCTACCTGGCGGCGGCGATCGTGCTCGGCGCGGTCTTCCTCGGCTACGCGGCCCAGATGTATCGCGAAGACAGCAACCGGCTGGCCTGGAGGCTCTTCAAGTACTCCAACTACTATCTGGCGCTGTTGCTGGCGGTGATGGTCCTCGACGCCATCGTCGGGAGCTAGCGCAAGCGTTCCAGACATGCGTAGCGGGCTGGGCACCCCCGGCTGGCGCTTTCAGACGGCTCCAATGACAGCGGCTCGCTATACTTGCCGGGATGGTCGAACGTGCCCCGGCAGGTTGGAATACAGGGAGAAGACAGGCAATCGTGACAGAACAGCGGAACCCCACCATCTACTCGAACTTCTGGGTCTACGGGCTCGACCGGGACTGGCGCAAGCTCTCGCAGAATGACCGCGACGCGGCGCGTAACGAGCTTGCCGAGATTCTTTGCGGCAGCGAGCAAGCGGGCGTCACGCTCCGTGGCGCGTACTCAACCGTCGGGTTGCGGCACGACACCGACCTGATCCTCTGGACGGTAACGAAGGACCTCGACGCCATGCAGCAGCTGGCGGTTGACATCAACCGCTCCGAACTCGGGAAGTACCTCGAAAACCGCTACGCCTATCTCGGGATCGCGCTCGGCTCGCGCTACACCGCCGACCATGCTCCGGCCTTCATCGCCGGGACACCGCCGAAGCGCTATCTCAGCGTCTACCCCTTCATCAAGTCCCACGATTGGTACCAGCTGCCCTTCGAGGAGCGCCGCAAGGCGATGGCCGAGCATGGGATCATGGGCCGCGAGTATCCCGATATCCTGACGAACACCACGAGCTCTTTCGGTATCGCCGACCACGAGTTCGTTGTCGCGCTGGAGACTGACGACCTCGAGGACATGGTTAAGATGGTCGAATACCTCCGCAGCGCGGCGTCACGCCCCTACACGACGGTGGACACACCGATCTTCCTGGGAACGCTCAAGGACGTCGAGGGCGCGCTGGCCGATCTGGGATAAGATCGGGGCAGTTGCAACAGGGAGGAGCCCGACGTGGGACGCTGGAAGAATGGCGCGCAATGCGCCGCGATGTTGACCTTCGATGTCGACGGTGAGACGCTCTGGCTGAGCGGCGACATCACCCAGCTGGACCAGGTCGGCATGCTCTCCCAGGGCACTTACGGCCCGAGGGTTGCCGTCCCGCTGATCCTCAACCTCCTGCGCCAGAAAGATCTCAAGGCGACCTTCTTCATCCCCGGCTGGACGGCGGAAGCCCACCACAAGTCGCTCGTGCCGGTCGTCGAGTGGGGTCACGAGGTTGGGCATCACGGCTGGCTCCATGAATGGCCGACCGCACTCACCCGGGACGAGGAGCAGGAAGTCCTCGAACAGGGCCTGCACGCCCTGCGCGAGCTCACCGGGAAGGACCCGGCCGGCTACCGTTCACCGGCCTGGGAGTTCTCCGACAACACCCTGACATTGCTCAACGATTACGGCTTCAAGTACTCGTCGAACCTGATGAGCCATTTCATCCCCTGGCAGCACGCTGAAACCGGGATCATTGAGCTGCCGGTCTCTTGGTTGCTCGATGACGCGCCCTTCTTCCTGTATGGGCCCGGCGGTCGCAACAGCAAACCGATCCACGCCGCCGACGATGTCTTCAAGATCTGGACCGAGGAGTTTCGCGGCATCTACCAGTACGGCGGGCTCTTCAACCTGACGATGCACCCGCAGATCATTGGCCGGCCGGGCCGCGTCCAGATGCTCAGCCGCTTGATCGACTACATCAACAGCTTCCCTGACGTCTGGTGGGCGACTGGTGAAGAAGTCGCCGACTATTGGGTCGAGCACGGCGACGCCAGCCCGGTCAGCGGCGCGTCGATCGATCTCTAGGTAGCCCGGCGGCATCGGGGAGCGGGAGGACGCCCATCGACGGTCAGCAAGGCGATCCACGCCTCTTCTCGCTTGAGGAAGCGCGGGAGATGATGCCCGCGGTGCGCGAGGCCGTCCGCGAGCTCCAGGCCGAGAAGCAGGCGCTTGACCGACTCCGCCGGCAGTTGCGCGAGCTGACGCCAGCGATGCGCGGCAACGGGCATGCAGCAGAGGCGGCCAACCTCGAAGACCGCATCCACAGGCAACTCGGCGAGATCCGCAAGCGCCTCAACGCCATCGGCGACGCCGGTGTGTTGGTCAAAGACATCGACATGGGTCTCGTCGACTTCCCCTCCAGCCGCGATGGTCACACGGTCTACCTCTGCTGGTTGATCGAAGAGCCCGACATCCTCTACTGGCACCACATCGACGACGGCTTCCAGGGCCGCAAACCGCTGTAGACCATAGCCGCTCACGACAACGGCCGGAGCCCGGCAGGCTGACATTTTCAAGGTATAATCGCTTCTGCATGCCCGTTGTGTCAGCACCTGGACAGTGGGCGAGGAGTCGCCATGACGGCAGAAAATCCCGTGACTATCGATCCAACGCTGCTCGCGGAACGTCTGGCACGGTTCAGGGCTGCGGCGGGCTTCACTCAGCAGCAGGCCGCCGATGCTATCGGCGTAGCCCGAACGACACTCACTGCCATCGAAGCCGGCCAGCGCCAGGCACGCAGCAACGAGATCGTGCAATTGGCCAGACTCTATGGACGAACCGTTCACGACCTCGTACGCCCTTCGGCGGAGACTGACGTCGAAAGCTTCGCGGTCCAGTTCCGAGCCGCGCGGCGGCCGCCGGGCACGACCGAAGACGATGATCTCCGGCATGACATCGCCCTCTTTGAACGGCTCTGCCAGAACTATCGTGAGCTCGAAGCGCTAACCGATGAGCCGCTCCTGCGCCGGTATCCAGAGGAATACGACATCCACGGCCTCGACATCGATCGGGCAGCGGAGGAGGTCGCGGAGGCCGAGCGCAACCGTTTGCGACTCGGCGACGGACCAATCGTCAACCTGTGGGACACGCTCGAATTCGACGTCGGTTTGCGGATCTTTGCGCCGCCGTTCAAGACCAAACGCCTTGCGGGGTTGTTTGCGTTCACCCAGTCGCTCGGCGGTTGCATCGCCGTAAACGGCGAACAGCCCGAGGTGCGCCGGCGTTGGTCCGCATGTCACGAATACGCGCACTTCCTCACGGAGCGCCACCGAGCCGAAATCGCAATCTATTACCAATACGAGCGCAAACCATCGTCTGAGCGCTTCGCCGACGCGTTCGCGCAGCATTTCTTGATGCCTACGAGCGGGATCGTCCGGCACTTTCACGAACAACGTCGTGCCAAAGGTGATGAACCGCCAACCGCCGGGGATGTTGTCATCCTGAGCCACCGCTACCGCGTCTCATTCCAGGCCATGATGCACCGGCTCGAAACCCTCCGGCTCATTCCGCCCGGCGCCTGGGAACGCCTCGCCGCCGAGGGCTTCCGCCCGGGTGAAGCACGCGGGCTCCTGGGCCTCTCCTCACTACAGCCCGAACGCAACACCGTGCCACTGAGATACGAAACGCTGGCAATTCGGGCCTATGAATCAGGCCAGTTATCCGAGGGCCAGTTTGCCGCGATCATGCAAACCGACATCGTTGGCGCGCGTGAGACCGTGCTGGAGTACTTCGCCGGCACAACGATCTATCAGGACGAAGCGGACAGCACCTGGCAACAGACGGCGCTCGACCTCAATACCTCGCTGGTGGCCGGGAGCTAGTGCCGGAATCGGACGCGCTGAGCCCGCTGTTACTGGATGCGTGCGTGGTCATCAACTTCGCGGCAAGCCGCCGGTTCGAGGAGCTGGCCGCTGCCTGCAATGGCTTCAGCATTGTGGATGTTGTCGTCGCGGAAGCTCACTTCGTTCGCAAAGGCGGGACAGCAGACGACGCAAACGAACGTGAGGCCATCGTTCTTGACGGCCTGATCGACACCGGACATCTGCGGGTGGAGGACGCCGCGAACGACGAAGAGCTTGATGCATTCGTGCGCTTCGCGGCGGATCTTGGCGACGGTGAATCGATGACGCTCGCGATTGCGCTGCATCGCGGGCATAACATCGTAACCGACGACCGCAAGGCCTCGCGCATCGCCGCCGCGCACGGCATCAAAATTACGTCAACGCTCGAAGTCCTCAGAACCTGGGCGATGACGGCTGACCCAGGCGAGTCAGAGATCCGCCGTGCCCTCGTTGATCTACGTGAACGCGGCCGCTACGTGCCTCCACAAAACCACCCACTGCGCTACTGGTGGGACCAGCACATCAACCAGCGATGACGTCTACCCTCAGCTGACCCGATAGAGACGCAGGAAGTCGTTGACCCCGAAGAGGCGATGGATGAATTGTGTCTGGGTCGGGAAATAGGGGTTTCCTTCATCGGCCGAGATGAGCTCCGGATGGGTGACCGTTTGCTCGGCGTCATCGCGCACGACGACGGCCGAACCGGCGGCCAGGACATTCTGCAACCAGTCGGGACGGGTACCGTAGGGCAACGCAGTCACGAAGCCATCTTCCGTCTCAGCCGTCTCAACCGGAGATTCGTACGGTGTGCCGGAGGAGCGGCCGACATGCCGGACGATGGCAAGGGTCTCGCCGGGCTGGCCCGCTTTCTCGATCATGCGCGGGTTGCCGTAATCCCTGGTGAAGCGCCGCAGGCGATCCTGCACTGGCGCATACTTCATCCGCATCGCCAGGACGAAGAGTCCGAAGGCGAGGAGCAGCAACAACACCGGCGCGGATAGCCCGGCTGTAGCACGCTTTGACATGAGTTCCCTCAATCGTTAGTGTCGACCGCTCGATGCGTTCCCTACCACTCTAGCCTGTTCCACCGGTTGCCGCTGAGCGGGCCGGTAGAATGGTCCAACGTCGATCAGGAGGCGCAGTGGCAATGAAAGTGAGCGCAAGTGCCGGCAGCCCGGGTCATAGCCACCAGCGATCCACTCTATCGCGTCGATGTCGAGGCCATGCGCGCGGCGCTCGGTGCTGCGGCAACGGTCAGCGAGTTCTCGCTGCCACGGGCGCGACAGACAGGCGCGGATCTCGAGCGCGTCGTCGCGGCGCTGGAGGATGCCGACGGCTTGCTGGTGCGCATCGGAACGCTGTCGCGGGAGATCATCGAGCGCTTGCCACGGCTCAAGGTGGTGGCGCTGCACGGCGTCGGCGTCGACCAGGTCGATGTCGCGGCGGCGACCGAGCATGGCATCTACGTCACCAACGTGCCGGGCGGCAACACGCCGGGCGTCGTCGAGCTGACCATCGGCCTGATGATCGGGATGCTGCGCCGGATTCCTGCCGCAGACCGGGGCTTGCGCGCGAGCAACGATTGGGATGGCTCGCGCTTTCTTGGAAGCGAACTCGGCAGTCGGACCGTCGGGCTCATCGGCTACGGCAATATCGCCCGCGGCGTCGCACGTGTCTGCCAAACCTTCGGGGCGACGGTCATCGCCACCCGGAGGTCAGACGCGCCGGAGGAAGATGCAAGAGTCGAAATCGTCGAATTCGCTGAGGTCGTGCGGCGTGCTGACATCCTCAGCGTGCATGTCCCGCTCAACGACGAGACGCGCGGGCTGATCGACCGCACAGTTTTCGAGCGGATGCGGCCCGGCGGCTACTTCGTCAACGTCTCGCGCGGCCCGATCGTTGTCCAGCACGACCTCGTCGCGGCGCTCCAGAGCGGCCATCTGGCCGGCGCGGCCCTCGATGTGCTGGAGTCCGAGCCGCCCGACTTCAGCAGCCCACTCTTCGAGCTGGACAACGTCGTGCTGACACCGCACATGGCCGGCTCCTCGCGTGAGTCGCTGGCGACCATCGCCCGGCGCGCCAGTCAGGATATCCTGCGCGTGCTCCAGGGTGAGGCGCCGCTACACGCGGTCAACAGACCGGTCCGGTAGCCAGGCTACGCCTCGCCTGCGTCGTCCGTGCCCAGTGCGATCTCGCTGAGCATCCCGGCGGCGCGGTGGAGCACATCGAGCTCCGCCTCCGACAGGCGCTGCAAGCGCTCGACCAGCGCGCCGACACGCTCGCTGCGCGTCAGTTCCATGACCTGCCGGCCGCGCTCAGTGGCCGAGACGACGACCGCCCGGCCGTCCGACGGGTCACGCTGCCGCTCGACCAGCCCAAGCTCCTCCAGCGACGAGACCATCCGCGAGGCCGCCGGCAGCGACACCAGCTCCCGGCGCGCGATCTCGGTCATGCGTTGCGGCCCGACGAAGACGAGGATCGAGAGCAGTGAGCGCCGGTCGATGGTTAGATCGTCGCTGTGCCGGAGGGTGCGCAGATAGCGCGTGAAGTGGAGCGTGCTGGAGTTGAGGCGGTTGGCGACGTCGTGGAGCTTGTCGTTCTCCATCCCCGAAGGGATTGGCGGAAATGGCGAGCGTGACATGGCGGTGACCCTCGGACTAGAGTAGATGCCGTCGGTCAATCTCCGTCAGACACAGAGGAATGACGCAGTGACTACCAGCCTAACCCAGGACCAGATCGATCAGTTCGTCGCCGCCTGCCACGGCAACTTCGCCGGCGTGCGCGAACAGCTCGCCGGGCATCCGGAGCTGCTCAACAGCCGTTCGTCGCTCGACGAATCGCCCCTCGGGGCCGCGGCGCACGTCGGCAACCGCGAGATTGCCGAATACCTCGTCGCGCAAGGCGCGGTCGTCGATCTCCCGGCGGCGGCCATGCTTGGCGATCTGCCGGCGATGCAGGCGTTGCTGGCGGACGCTCCCGAGGCCGCGCAGGGCGCTGGCGCGCACGGCATACCTGTGCTCTTCCACGCCGTCGCCGGCGGCAATCTCGATGCGGTCGAGCTATTGCTCGCAAGTGGCGCGGAGCGGGCGCACGTTACTGGCCCGGAGAGCGGCGCGTTGAACATCGCTGCCGCCCGTGGCCACGTCGCGATGGCTCGCTGGCTGCTCGACAATGGCGCGCCGACCGACGTCACCGACTTCCAGGACAAGACGCCGCTGGAGCGGGCGCAAGAGGGCGGCTTCACCGAAATCGTCGAGCTGCTCCAGGCCGCCCAGCGCTAGCAGACGGGTCCGGATGCCCAATAGGCCGATGGTAGACTAGACGCTACGTTGCAGCCGGAAGCGGCTGCCGTGAGGAAGGGGCTTGCAGAGCCGTGGTCGTCATCGACACCATCCGCGACCGGACCGGGCTTGAGCGCAAACTGGCACTCAACGCCTACAATGTCGACCGCAATCGGGCGCACATTTGGATCATCGACTCCGACTGCTGCCTGCAATGCGAGCGCCAGCAGTGCATCAACTGCTGCCCCGCCGCCTGCTACTCGCCGCTGGAAGATGGCACGGTGCTCTTCTCGTATGAAGGCTGCGTCGAGTGTGGCACCTGCCGCATCGTCTGCAACGAGTTCGAGAATGTCGGCTGGACCTACCCGACCGGCGGGCACGGCATCCAGTACCGCTTCGGCTAGCCCAAATCCCGCCCTGTTCGCCCCACAGTAGATTGGAAACCTCACCCTATGTTCTGGGCCGACCGTCACGTCCTCTGCTGCACCGCAATCCACTGCATGAAGCTCGGCAGCTCGACCGTCGCCGGACGCCTGCGCATCGAGCTCAAGCGGCGCGGGCTCGAAGAACGCATCATGTGCAACACCTGCGACTCGATCGAGGTCTGCGACATGGGCCCGAATATTGTCGTCTACCCTGAAGGCATCATCTACTCCGGCGTCCAGGTGTCGGATATCAAGGACATCATCGCCCACCTCGAAGGCGGGCCGCCGGTCGAACGGCTGATCCTGACGCCCGATCGCGAAGACGAAGTCAACCGCCGCAAGCTCTACGCGGCGGCGCTCGACGCCGGCGAACCGCTGACCTACGAGCGCTTCGCCGAGATCGTGGCTGGCCACGATCTCGACGAGCAATGGATCGCCGGCCAGAAGGGCCGCGGCTTTATCGCCGTGCGTGATAGCGAGGATGGCGACGGCCAGGTGGTTTCAATCACATCGAAGACAACGCTCCGCTACTTCTTCGATGAAGCAGAAGTGGCGGCGGGCGACTAACGCCCGGCACAGGCGGCATGAACCAGACAACCCAACGGCCAGAAACCCCGCGCCCGGAGTCAGAAGACCCCGAACCCCGGCCCCGCGACACACGATTGCCGTGGATCTACCGCTTCATCGACCGGCTAGCCCTCGGCGACCGGCGGGCGCTCCTCACGCGCATCGGCTTCGCGCTGCTGCTCATCGTCGGGCTGGCGCTGGTGAGCCCGAGCTTCTTCGGCTGGGGCCTGGCAGTTGCCGCGACGATCGTCGCCGTCCCGATCTCCAGGCTGCGCGCCTACGCAACGGCCTTCCTACCCTACGGTGCGGCCTGGCTCGTCTTTACGATGCTGCGGGCGCTGGCCGACGAGACGCGTGTGCCGCTCCGCACCGACGCCGTGACGCGCATCGAACGCTGGATGTTCTTCGGCAACATCCCGACGATCTGGCTCCAGAACCACCTCTTCGACCCGCTCTCCCTCGCCTGGTACGACTACGCGACGACCTTCGTGCACTGGTCCTACTTCTTCGTGCCACACCTCGCCGCGATCCTGATCTGGCGCAAGAATCCGCCGCTCTTCACGCGCTACCTGGTGGCCACGACACTGCTGCTCGGGCTCGGCCTGCTGGTCTACTTCATCTCGCCAGCCGCGCCGCCCTGGCTGACGACCGACACCGCCCCCCAGGCAGACACCTACCGCGTCATGGCCAACGTCGGGCGCGAGATCAATTCGAGCCTCTACGACCGCACCTACAGCGTCGTCGGCGATTCCAACCCGGTCGCCGCGATGCCGTCGATGCATCAGGCGATCACCTTCCTGGTGGCGCTCTTCGCCATCCAGGCGGGCGGCTGGCTCCGCATCAGCGGGATCCTCTATTCGATTGCGATGGGTTTCTCGCTGGTCTATACCGGTGAACATTATGTCATCGACATTGTCATCGGCAGCGCCCTGGCGACCTATGCCTTCTTCACGGCCGATCGCTGGCTGACCGTCATCGCTCCGCTCTTCCAGACACTCCGCCGCCACGCGCGCGGCGAACTCCAACCCACCAGCCCGCCACCGGTCTAGTGGTCTGCGACACATGAGTTGGTCGATGGTATTGAACTTCCCGAATGACTCAATAAGCAACAAGCTTGTCATTTCGAGCCCTACGACAACGCTCAGGGCAGGCTCGCGAGAAATCTCAGTCGAACACCAGTGAAGCGCTGCATTGAGATTTCTCCCGCTAGTCGAAACGACAATATTGCGACAGTTGAGTTCTCCGGCTTAGTGGGCAAATTCCGTCAACTCACAAATAGCGCGCCGCCGTTAGCCCGGCAGCCGCACGGCGTGGTCGAGCAGGACGGCAAAGGTCCGCCCCGGGTCGAAGATAGCGTCGACAAGCGCCGCCTCGCGTCCGGCGGGCCGCGCGTCAATCGTGCGATAAAGCCAACCGATCTGACCTGCTAGCCGGGCGCAATTCGCCCGCAGATAGTCGTCGAAGAGGTCATCGAAGCTATAGCCGTCGACGCCGGCGGTCTGCAACGCCCGGTGGTACTCGCCTAGCAGATCAATCTCATGGTCGCGCCGGTCGGCGACACTGAGCGAATCGACGAGGAACCCGGCGATGTCAATCGCGGCCGGCCCCCGGCTGGGGCTCTGCCAGTCGAGCAGCACCGCGCCCCGCTCCGGCATGAGGAACACATTGTCCAGGTGCAGATCGGCATGTATCAGCGTCTCCGGCGCGGCGGCGAGGTCATCCAACCCGGACTCAAGCCACGTTGCCAGAGAACGGAGCATCTCAACCTGGCGCTGGCTCAGCCGCCCGGAGAAGGCAGCGATGACCGGTTCGACGCGCTCCCGGTAACCGGCGATGCGGGTTTCGTTCGACGACGCCCAAGTGCCAGGCCAAGCGAGCGTCGCTAGCTCATCTACCTGCCACCAGCGCGCGTGGAGCGGCTGGATCGCCGCGAGCACCGCGCGCGCCTGCTCGACGCTACAACCGGCCAGCGCGTCGCCCGGCTCGCCGCCCGACAGGTCTTCGAGCAGCATCACCGCCTGGGCCGTCTCGACGTCGGCATAAGCGTAGTAGCAGCGCGGCAGCTGGGGCAGTGCTCCGCCCGTCGCCCGATAGAGTTCGACCTCCCGCGCCGCCCGTTCGACCATCTGCCGCGACGGTTGCTGTGACGCGCCCTGAGCCTGTCGATAGATCGAAGCGACGCCGCGTTCCGCCAGCGGGAATTTGGCGATCAGCGAACGCGGCGTGGCGTCGCTAGCATGTTCAAGCTGAATCGCCGCAACCACGCCGGTAAAGCCCCGGTCCTCACCCACGACCTCGGCGCTAAAGTCCGTAATCGTGACGCCTGCAAATTCATCGGCCCCCGCAAGCGCCTGGTTCAACCAGGCGACATCCAGGTCAGCCGGTGTGTCTGGCACGCTAAAGCTCTCCATACCTGTCCTTTGCATCACCCCGGGAAGACAATAGTGCGGGCCGCTCCCGGATCGAGGGCCGGGGTGACCCGCACATTGGTCGTCACGCAGATACAGCTACCCGGCGCGGGCCCGTTTCCGAACCGTGAAGTCTACCGCGCGCCGTAGGGGCTGACCGTCTCTGCTTCCGGCAGCGGCAGGAAGTACTCGACGCTGGCCGATGGCAGGTAGATCGTGCTGCTGCCGAGCGACTGGACGAATTCCAGCTGCAGCACCTCTGGGTACTGCTGTAACGCCTCGCCACGGGCTTCGATGGCGTCGGCCTCCGCCTGGGCTTCCTGGCGCACCGATTCGGCGCGGCCCTTCGCCCGTTCGACTTCGGCGCGCGCTTCCTGCGCCGCGGCGGCCGCGTTGTTGCGCTCAGTCTGGATGCGCTCGAAGGCGATCTGCTTCTCCTCGATCGCGTTGACGTAGTCCGCCTGGAACTCCGGCTTGGAGATACGCACCGCGATCAACCTGACCCCAGCCTCCTCGAAGACCGGCGCAAGCGCCTCGGTCACTCGAACCTCGAACTCCGGCAGCTGATCGACCTCGCCCTCGACCCTGACGATGTCGCCCTCATTGTCGAACGAGAACGTCGGGCCGCCGTAGAGCTGGCTGGCGGTGAAGTCGCGGGCGATCTGCCGGACAAGCGGCCGGCTGTGAAAGCTGACGACGCGGACAACGACCTGATCCATGTTCTGGGCAACCTCGCGGTACACCTCACGCGCATTCTCCTGGGGAACCGAGAACGACACTTCGAAGGGCACCTTGATTTCCTGGCCGTCGGCGGTCTGGGTATCGACCCAGCCCTCGACGAAGTCGGCTTCGGAGATCGCCGGGTTGTCCGACGCTTCATAGACGACAGTGCGCGATGAATAGCAGTGGTATGACTCGAAGGGCTGGCGCAGATGGAAGCCCGGATCCGCCTGCCCGGTGAGATCGCCAAACTGCGTGACGGCACACGCCTCGCCGGCATCAACCTGCTCGATGTGCGACAGCACGTAGATCAAGCCGACGAATGCCAGGATGCCGGCGACTATACCGCCACCGAGCATGAAGACGCGTCGGAACGTTGAACGAATGACTCTGGCCATGACCGGCCTCCGTTCGGAGCGCATGGCTTCGCCGGGCGCCCCCGGGTCAGAGGCATCCGCGGACTCACAGCCGATGCTCATGCGCCATGAGCCCACGAGCGCGATGGAAGCGATAGTGGGCACAATGCTCTTGAGCAATGATACTACAAGAGGGATGCAGCCCTGGCCGTTTTGGGTCGCCCCACGGTAATCAATAGCCCGAATTAAATGACTCGCGGTAAGTGCCGTCGATGGCGTCAGACCGCACCCAGACCGGCATTCCTCGGGGCTTGCACTCACCGCGCTGGCGAACGTCCTACAATGCCGCTGACGAATTACATGACAGGACTGAGGCAGGGTAAGAATATGCGAATTGTAGTTGTCGGCGCGGGAGTCGTTGGTGCGGGCCTGGCCTGGCGGCTGGCCAGCCAGGGACAGGAGACAGTGCTGGTCGAACGGGGCCGGCCCGCAACCGGCACGACTGGATCGAGCTTCTCCTGGTACAACGCGAACTCCAAACGGCCCGCAGACTACTACCGGCTAAATCTAGCCGGCATGGGTGCCCACATCGCGCTGCGCGAGGAGCTGGGCGAGACGCCCTGGTACCACGAGGGCGGCAACATTGTCTGGTCCGAGGGCGAGAAGTGGATGGATTCGGGCGAGATCGAGGACGCCCTCGAAGCGCGCGTCGCTGAGCTGCAGCGTTGGGAGTACCCTGCCAAGTGGCTTGGTGTGGCGGCAGCAGAAGAGCTTGAACCGAACGTCAACTTCGGCGACACCGTCGAACAAGTAGCCTACTTCCGCACGGAGGGCTGGATCGACGGCCCCAAGTTGGCGGCGGCGATGGCACAGCGTGCCGCCGATGCCGGCGCTGAGCTGCGCTACGCTGCTGAGGTCGTCGGGATAGAGCGGTCGGGGGAGCGTGTCAGCGGCGTCCGGCTGGCGAATGGGGAGATCATCGCCGCTGACCTGGTGATGAACTGCGCCGGTCCCTGGGCGGACAAGCTGGCAGCGATGGCCGGGCGGACCCTCCCGCTCGCGCCGACACTCGGCTTCGTTACCCGCGTCTCCGGCGTTCCGGAAGGCACGATCAACAGAGTGATGCATGCCCCGTCACTCCACATGCGGCCCGACGGCGACGGCCTGATTGCGCTGCACCATCACGAATCCGATGCCGGCATCACCGCTGGCGACGAGCCTTCAGAATGGGCGCGGAAGCTCGTCGAGCGCTTCAAGCGCTACGTGCCCGCAGCCAGCGATGCGCGCGTGTCACGCTGGACACTTGCAACCCGGCCGATCCCAGCCGACGGGCGCACGAGTGCGGGACTTCTCCCGTCACTCCCAGGCTACGGAGAGATCGTCACGCACTCAGCGATCACGATGGGCGCACTGTTGCCAAAAATCGTTGCTCACGAGATCATCACCGGCGAGGCCGACCCGCTCCTGGCGAACTTCCGCCCCGACCGCTTCGGCTGACAGAGGTTTGTGCGCAAGGCCAATTGCGGGGGAGGGAGCCTGAAGCCGCCTGCCCCGCGAAGACGCCACATGGGGTCATTCTGAGCGGGCACACTCTGGGTGCAAAGAATCCGACTCGCCATGCTCCAGTGACATCACCCTGTTGCGCTGATCTGGCGTCCTGTGCCGGCGCTGGGAGCACAACAGACACACATCGCAACTGATGAGATCCACTCAGGGGGCGCGTTGCGCCGAACGACAGACGCCCCGGCCACGCTGGTGGGCGTGGCCGGGGCGCATTGCGCGCTCGGATGAGCGGTGTTTAGCTAGCGTCCACCTCGACGACACGGTCGTTGACCGGCTGGGTCGGGCGGGCGTTGTCTTCGTAGAGGAAGGCATCGAGCTGCTCGGCCGACATCGTGGTCGGAGTCGCCAGGACGTTCCAGGCAACGCCTTCCGAGCAGGGCGGCGTCGTCAGCGAACCGGCGAAGACATAGGTCGACAGGTCGCTCGGCAGCAGCTGGCTGAAGTCGACACCCTCAACGATCTCAGTCTCGCCAACCGCCGGCTGGGCATCCCAGAGCTGGTCGTAGAGCGGCAGCGCTTCGCCTTCGTCAATCAGGACACCGAGGACAGCCAGGTTGCCGTCCGCATCGGCATGGACGAAGTGCAGCTCCATCGCGAAGGGGTCGCCGTCAACCGTATTCTCGGACGGCTTGTGCCAGTGGAACTGGATCAGGTTGTAGCTCTTGCCGTTCAGCACAGTCGTGCTACCAGCCGGGACGTTCGCCTGGATGGTGTGGCCGTTGTTGATCATCTCCAGGTTGCCGGACTGCCAGTTGAGCACCGGATCGGCGATATCGGCAGCCACGGCGGAACCGGTGACGATGTCAATCGGCGACTGCTCAGCGCCGGCTTCGCAGACTTCGAAATCAGCCGAGAGGGCAGCCCAGTTCTCCGGGCCTTCTGCACCCTCGTAGCCCCAGTGGACCGCGCCCTCTTCGTGGTCTTCACCCTCGGCGCGGTCGTTGAAGGGCTGGACCGGGCGGGCATTGCCATCGAAGAGGAAGGCATCGAGCTGGGCGGCCGACATCGTGGCCGGCATCTCGATGACGTTCCAGGCGACACCTTCCGAGCAGGGCGGCGTCGTCAGCGAACCGGGGTAGGTGTAGGTCGCGAGGTCTTCCGGCAGCAGCTCGGTGAAGTCGACGTCCTTGACGGTCTCAAAGCCGACTTCTTCAGGTTGAGCAGCCCAGAGCTCGTCATAGAGCGGGTTCGCGGCGCCCTCTTCGATCAGCACACCGAGGACAGCCAGGCTGCCATCTTCATCGGCGTGGACGAAGTGCAGCTCCATCGCAAACGGGTCGCCTTCAACGGTGTGCTCCGACGGCTTGTGCCAGTGGAACTGCAGGAGGTTGTAGGTCTTGCCATTCAGTACGGTCGTGCTGCCCTCGCGGACATTCGCCTGGATGGTGTGGCCATTGTTGACGATCTGGAGGTCGCCCAGCTCCCAGTTCAGCACCGGGTCCGGAATGTCTTCACGAGCGTCGGCAAAGTTGATATCGATCGGCGACTGCTCGACGCCGGCTTCACACACTTCGAAGTCCGTCGAGAGCGAGGCCCAGTTCTCAGGACCGATGGCGCCCTCATAACCCCAGTGGATCTCTTCCTCTTCTTCCTCAGGCTCAGTGGGAATGAAGAGCTCCTCGGTCGACTCGTTGCCGGAAGCCGACGTGGCTGTATTCGGCGCCGAGGACGACGCGTCGTCGCCACAGGCAGCGAGCAGCGATCCAACCAGCATCAACGCAAGCGTCAATGCCCCAACACGGATCAATGACATAGCAAAAGCCCTCTTCAATCAGGGTTACATCCCGTAAGGTCCAACTCTCTCTGGAGTGTATTGATAGACATGTTTTGCTATAAGGTCCGAAGGTACCGACGGCACAGTGGCGGTCGGCCCTGGGTATGTATCTCGGCTGCGGAGGCCCGCCGGGAACCGGGACAAAGCGCCTATAATGCCGGGAACTGCCCGTACCGATGAGGAGCTATCTGTGAAGCGTAGAACCGTTGCCGTTGGAACGCTGGTCATGCTGTTTGCATTGAGCGCACTGCCCGCGCTCGCCGCGCCGTCCGCCAACAGCTACTTCGAGCGCACTTGGCGCTATACCGACGGTCCCGTCGCCGGGCAACAGGTCAGCCGCACCTGGATGTGGGGGCCAAGCGCCTTCACCGGCGCGCTCAACGAGCCCTACGCCGATGCGCCGGGCCTCTTCCGAACCGTTCAGTATTATGACAAGACCCGCATGGAGATCACCTACCCGGCCGACGACCCCAGCTCGATCTGGTACGTCACCAACGGCCTGCTCGCCACCGAACTCATCACCGGCCAGATGCAAATGGGCGACAACGCGTTCGACGCCTTCGCGCCGGCCGAGATCAACGTCGCCGGCGACGCGGACGATCCGAATGGTCCGACCTACGGCTCCTTCCAGCGCGCCGGTTCGCCGCCGCTCGGCTTCCCTGAAGACCCGCTCATCACCCGCATCAGCCGCGACGGCACGTTGACCGACGATCCGGCGCTAGCCGCCCAGGGCATCTTCGCGACCTACTACGTCGTCGAAACCAACCACCGTGTCGCCGAGCCATTCTGGGCCTTCATGAACTCCAGCGGCCTCGTTCAGACGACCGACGAGCAGTTCGAGGCGCAGCTCTTCCCCGATCCCTTCTTCGCGACCGGCTTCCCGATCTCTGAGGCGTACTGGGCGACGGTGCGCGTGGCCGGCGAACCGCGCGATGTCCTGACCCAGTGCTTCCAGCGCCGCTGCCTGACCTACACGCCCGGCAACCCGGCCGGCTTCGAGGTCGAGGCCGGCAACATCGGCCAGCACTACTACACCTGGCGCTATGAGATTCTCGGCTTCGAGCTGGATATCCAGCCCTTCCGCGAGGACGGCGATCTGCGCGTCGTCGGCGTCCTGGCCGATCCGATCGACTTCGGCGAGGACGAGGGCGAGTGGGTCGAGATCCGCAACTTCGACACCGAGCCGATCTCGATGGCCGGCTGGCGCATCGAGGACGCCGCCGGCAACGGCTACGACTTCCCGCCCTCATTTGTGCTCTGGTTTGGCGCGAGCGTCCGCGTCCATATCTGCGACGGGCCGAATAGCGAGACGGACCTCTACTGGGGCCGCTGCTCGGCAGTCTGGAACAACAGCGGCGACGTTGCCCGGCTGATCAACCCCTTCGGCGTCGTCGTCAATGAGTACGCCTACTGACGGGGCATGCGTAGCGCACCAGATCGGCGCAGCCGGTAAATACGTAACTCTCCCGATGTGCGGCTCTCCGCAAGCGCATATGCTGTATTCATGATCCGAACAGACGCCGCCGGGCAACCGCCACACATCGGCCCCCGGCACCATCGCACGGCAACCGCCCGGCGCGTTCGGATCGCACAGCAAACACCACGGGCGGCCGGAGAATCCCCTCCGCTCCTGCCGCTCAAATACACCCTCCCCCTCCCAGAGACCGCCGGTAGCTCCACTGCCGGCGGTTCTCGCTGTCCGGCCCCCGGCGCGCTCGCCAGCGCCCGGCGCGTGTTACGCTGGAGCATTGCGCTGTTTGTTCGCTAGCGGGAGTCGCCATCACCTTGCAACGCACCCAGGTCGGCATCATCGGTTGCGGTCCAGCCGGGCTGATGCTGTCCCACCTCCTGAGCCGCCAGGGCATCGAAAGCGTGATCCTGGAGCGGCAGACGCGCGACTACGTCGAAGCGCGCATCCGGGCCGGCATTCTCGAACAGGGCACGGTCGATCTGCTACGGGAGTCCGGCGTCGGAGAAAGAATGGACCGCGAGGGGCTGGTCCACGACGGCGTCAACATGGCCTTTGCAAACCGCCTGGAACGCATCGACTTCCAGGCTCGCACCGGCAAGGCCGTCATGGTTTATGGTCAGACCGAGATGACCCGCGATCTGATCGAGTCACGGCTTGCGGCCGGCGGCGAGATCAAGTTCAGCGCCCCGGCGCTCGCCGTCGAGGATTTCGATACTAGCCATCCACGCATCACCTACGAGGAAGCCGGGCAGCGCAAAGAGCTCGGCTGCGATTTCGTCGCCGGCTGCGACGGCTCGCATGGCGTCGCGCTCCAGAGCGTGCCGGAGGAGCGCATCACGACATTCGAGCGCGTCTACCCCTTCGGCTGGCTCGGGATCCTGGCCGATGTCCCGCCGGTCGACGACGAGTTGATCTATGCCAATCACGAACGCGGTTTCGCCCTCTGCAGCATGCGCTCGCCCACCCGCAGTCGCTACTACATCCAGTGCGCGCTTGACGACAACGTCGACAACTGGAGCGACGACGCCTTCTGGGACGAGCTCCGCCGCCGCTTGCCGGAGCAGGCCGCCGACAATGTCACGACCGGCCCGCGGCTGGAGATGAGCATCGCCCCGCTCCGCAGCTTCGTGGCCGAGCCGCTGCGCTTTGGCAACCTGTTTCTGGCCGGCGATGCAGCGCACATCGTCCCACCGACCGGCGCGAAGGGGCTCAACCTGGCAGTCTCCGACGCCTACTATCTGGCGACAGCGTTGGCAGCGCACATTAATGATGACCAGGGCGATCTGCTCGACCGTTACTCCGACACGTGCCTGCGCCGCGTCTGGGCCGCGATCCGTTTTTCCTGGTGGTACACGATACTGATGCACCGCTTCGACGATGATCCCTTCAGCCACCGGCTCCAGGTCGCCGAACTCGATTACCTGTCACGTTCGGAGGCCGCGCAGACATCGATGGCGGAGAACTATGTTGGGCTACCATTCGATGCGACGTTCGCGTAACTGGGAACCCAGTCGCGAACACCCACGTAGGGATGGGGCTCGTCCCCATCCGGCGGACGGAACCGACAAATCCACGGATGGGGACGAGCCTCATCCCCACAATTTTCACGGTAGAGCGGCCTCTGGTCGGGGAATTGGGTACGTAAATAGATGAGCAATGACCGTTATGAAGCAGGTATGAAGGTGCGCCGCGAGGTGCTCGGCGATGCCCATGTCGACCGATCGCTGGCTAACCAGAGCGCCTTCGACGCCGGGTTCCAGCGCTACATCACCGAGATGGCCTGGGGCGGAGTCTGGACCAGCGACGGGCTCGACCGGCAAACACGGCACATGCTGACGATCGCCATTCTGGCCGCGCTCGGCCGCGAGCATGAGCTGGCACTCCACCTGCGGGCAACGGCGAATACCGGCGTCAGCCCGGCCCAGATCGCTGAGGTGTTCCACCAGGTCGCCGTCTATGCCGGAGTCCCGGCCGCCAACAGCGCCTTCGCCATTGCCAAAAGCGTCTATGCTGAGATGGGGGTGGACCTGGATGATGTCTAACCAGATAGATCAATGGCAAGCGCAATTCTCCTCGTTTGTCATCCCGAGTGAAGGCTTGGCGCAACTGAAGGATATACCTGGCGGTCGCTGGCTTACATGGAAGTACTCAGCCAGCGCCACGCTCGCCTCGACGACGAGCGTCAGCTTCGTTCGCAGATCCTTCGACTTCGCAAAGCCTCCGCTCAGGATGACAGCCACGGGCGGTCTGGCCCGGCAGGCTCTTGCAACAATCCGCACACGCCCTGAAATGGAGCCCCGCCCATGAGCGCGCTCTCCAGGCGGCTATCGTCCCTTGATTGGTCGATTCACCCGCCCTACCTGCACGCAGCCTACGAGTCTACGCTCCTGCGCTCGCCGCAGAAGCCGCTGGTGCCGCTGCCGCAGACACTCTCCGAGATGACCGGGCCGGTCTACGGTCATGACGAGATCCAGCCGCTCGACCATGATCTGACCCGCAACGCCGTCAGCGATGGACCGCCCATCGGCGAGCGCATCATCGTTACCGGTCGTATCGTCGATGAGGTCGGCAGGCCGGTCCCGAACGCGCTGGTCGAGGTCTGGCAGGCGAACGCCGCGGGACGCTACCGCCACCTGGTCGACCAGCACGACGCGCCGCTCGACCCGAACTTCACCGGCGCGGGCCGGGTGCTGACCAACCGCGCCGGCGAGTATCGCTTCGTCACGATCCGGCCGGGGGCGTATCCCTGGCGCAATCACGAGAACGCCTGGCGTCCGGCGCATATCCACTTCTCAGTCTTTGGCCGCGCCTTCATTTCCCGGCTGGTGACGCAGATGTATTTCCCGGGCGACCCGCTGCTGCCGCTCGACCCGGTCCTCCAGGGGGTGCCGGACGAGCGCGGCAGGGCCCGGCTGGTCGCCGACTACGCCCACGATGTAACCGAGCCGGAATGGGCGCTCGGCTATCGCTTCGATATCGTGCTAAATGGAAGCAGGATGACGCCATTCGAAGATCCAGATGCGGACGACGATGAGTAATTCGAGACTCCCACAGACCGCCAGCCAGACGGTCGGACCTTTCTTCCACTTCGGGCTGGTCGACCGCGGCGACGAGAACAATCTGGTCAACGACGCCGTCAAGGGCGAGCGGATCGTCATTCGCGGCCGGGTGCTCGATGGCGAGGGCGAGGCCGTGCCCGACGCGCTGGTCGAGATCTGGCAGGCCGACGCCAACGGCTTCTACAACCACCCGGACGACCCGCACCACGAGAACGCCGACCCGGAATTCCGCGGCTTCGGGCGCTCCGACACCGTCTCCGACGGCCAGTTCAGCTTCCGGACGGTCAAGCCCGGCCCGGTGCCCTTCGACAGCCGTCGCTTCCAGGCGCCGCACATCAGCGTGCGGGTCTTTGCGCGCGGGATGCTGACTCACGCCTACACACGCTTCTACTTCTCGGACGAGGAGGAGGCAAACGCCGCCGACACGATCCTCAACATCGTCGAGCCTGAGCGGCAGCACACCTTGCTGCTGGAGCGCCGCGAATCGAGCGAGGGGCCGGTCTATGTGCTCGATGTGAAGCTCCAGGGCCAGGACGAGACGGTCTTCTTCGACCCATGATCGGCAGCTCCCGCATCCTCGGCGCGGTCTACAGCGACCCCGAGATCGCCCGTATCTTCTCCGACGAGCAATTCGTCGCGGAGATGGTCCATGTCGAGGTCGCGCTGGCTCAGACCCAGGGCGAGCTTGGGATCATCCCCGCCGCTGCCGCCGAACGCATCGCCACAACTACTGCTGCGCTGAAGATCGAGCCTGGCCCATTGCAGCGGAGCATGGAGCTAGCCGGCATCCCTACGACTGGCATGATTGACGAGCTCCGCGCCGCCGTTGGCGGCGAGGCCGCGAGCTATGTCCACTGGGGCGCGACAACGCAGGACATCATGGACACCGCGCTCGTCCTCCAGGTCCGCGACGGGCTCGCTCATATGGAAGACGAGCTCGCTCAGATCATCGCCAACCTCGCCGGCCTGGCGGATCAGCACCGCTCGACGGTCATGGCTGGCCGGACGAAGTCACAGCAAGCGCTGCCGACGACATTTGGCCTGAAGGCCGCCGGTTGGCTCGCGCCACTGGTCCGCCACCACGAGCGCCTCGAGGAGCTGAAACCGCGCCTACTGGTCGTCCAGTTCGGCGGCGCGGTCGGGACGCTGGCCTCGCTCGGCGACCGGGGCATTGAGACGCTGGCAGGACTCGCCGGCAGGCTGAACCTCGGCGTGCAGGCCGCGCCCTGGCACACCCAGCGCGACACGCTCGTCGAGCTGGCCGGTTGGCTCTCGATGGTCAGCGGCAGCCTGGCGAAGATGGCTGGCGACATCATCCTGCTGGCCCAGACCGAGGTTGGCGAGGTCCGCGAGAGCGATGACCCGGCGCGCGGCGGCTCCAGCACGATGCCCCAAAAGAGCAATCCGGTCGTCAGCGAAGCGATCATCGCCGCCGCTCGCGCCAACGCCAACCTCGGCGCGACGATGCACCAGGCCATGCTCCAGGAGCACGAGCGCGGCGCGGGCACCTGGCAGATCGAATGGCTGACGCTACCCCGCATGTTCGAGCTGACCGCCAGCACCCTCAAAAACGCGCTCTTCGTCAGCGAGAACATCGTCGTCGATGTTGAGCGGATGCGGGCCAACCTCGACGCATCGAACGGGCTGATGCTGGCCGAGGCGCTCAACCTCGCGCTCGCTCCGCACCTGGGCCGGGCCGAAGCCAAACGCATTATCCAGAGCGCCGTCCAGGCCAGCCTCGCCAAAC
>JAUIIK010000037.1 GCA_030431755.1 Chloroflexia bacterium | reverse complement strand
CCGACGCGATGGTCGTCTTGCCGCTCGCCGGCGGCCCGGTGACGAGCACCAACAGTGGCGCTGGGCCGCTCATCAGCCGGCAAACGGCTCGTCACCGCCGCCCGGATCCGGGATGAGATCGAGTGGCACGTCCTCGCCGAGCGTTACCGTGATGCCATCGGCGCCGGTGACCGTCTTGATCGCCGCATCGGAGAAACCGAGCAGGTCGGCGATGTAGCGGGCTGTTTCGACCTGGCCCGGCGCGACCTGGATCGTCGACTCGGACTGCGGGCGCGTGGCGTCACTCGGCCAGACCTCGCTGAAGCCGGCGTCGGCCAGCAGCTGCGCGCTCGACCCGGCCAGCTCAGGGATCGCGGTGCCATTTTCGACGAAGACCGAGACATCGAGGTCTGGTTCCTCGTCTGCTGTCGTCTCCTCGTCGGCGGTGTCGACCGCCTCGCCATGCTCGAAGACGGCGCGAGTTTCCGCCAGCACAGCGTCCCAGTCCGCCTCGATGTAGTAGGCGTCGCCGGCAAACTCCGGGAAGTGCTCAACGAGCAAGCCGTCCTCCCAGAGGCTCAAGCGCGCGATGGCATTGGGGTCGATCTCCCGGCCGAGATTCGAGAGCGCCAGCATCTCGTCAAACTTGAGGTCGGTCCGGACGGTGTCTTGCAAGTCGCTGATCAGTGAACGCGCTTGCAGAAAGAGCTCACGTGATACAGCCTGCTCGCGGATCGCCAGGAGCACCTGTTGTTGCCGCTCGGCCCGGCCGAAGTCGCTGTCGGCGTGGCGGGTGCGGACATACTGAAGCGCCGTCTCGCCGTCCATCTTCTGCAACCCGGTTGGGAAGTAGACCCGCGTGAGCCGCAGATCATCGGTCGGGTAGAGGTTGTCGCTCAGCTGGGTCTCGACATCGACAACGACTCCGCCAACGGTGTCGACGACACGCCGAAAGCCATCAAAGTCGATGGTGACGAAGTAGTGGATCTGAATATCGAAGTTCGCGCCGATCGTCTGGGCAACGAGCGTCGGACCGCCGCCGGCTATCTCGCCTTCGTCGGCGTCATCACCGCGCCGCGCTTCGCCGATGGGATAGGCGGCATTGAACTTATCCTGGCCAAAACCCGGGATGAAGACCATCAAGTCGCGCGGGATGCTCATCATCGTGACTTCGTTGCTAGCCGGCTTGATCTGGATAACGATCGTCGTGTCAGAGCGCGGCGGCTGGTCGTCGCTCGTCTCGGCATCGACGCCGAGCAGGACGATGTTGACCGGCTCGTCATCTTCCCAGTCCGGCAGCGTCTGCTCGACCTGCGCCGACGGCACGGGAACTGGCGTGCCGGCTTCATTGACCTCCCAGCGCGGGAAGTTCACCTGTGGTTCGTTGATCTCGCTATAGGCGTCGAAGACGACGTAGAGGCTATAGGCGGCCGTGCCGGCGACGAGCAGGAGCGGCGTGATGAATGCGGCGAGGAACCAGGTGCGCCGCCGCTGGTACCAGGGCTTCTCAGGCTGCGCCGGGCGCTTGCGGCGACGGAGACGGCCAAGTGGCGGCTTGCGACGCGCCTCAGCGCTTGCGCGGGTTGCCGGTCGGTCCGGCCGGGGGCTACCGTGCTCCTCGCGCAAACGTGCCGCCGAAGCTTCGATGCGGTCGATGTATTCGTCGAGCGTCGGCTCTTCCGGCGCGTCCAGTCCGGCCAGCACCGGCGGCGCTTCTGCTCGGGTATGAACGTCGGCGACTGTACCGGGAGTTAAGTCAGAAGGCTGGACGGCGCGGTAGTGATCGAGCGGGTCGCCGACATCCTGTGGCGGCGGTTCTTCCGCTTGCTGCGGCCGGCTAGCGGCATGCAAGCGGATCGACGGGGCTTTCGGGCGGCGTCCTCGACGACCGGGCCGGCGTCCGGGTATGCGCGTCACCTGTCACCCGCCGGTGGTCGTTGCCGCCCGTAGGGCCGCTCCACTTGCCGCGTCGTTGCTCCCAATGTCGACATCAACCTTTAATAGCTCGCGCACCTGTCACACCAGCCGCTGAGTATAGCAATCGCTCTACCGACCTTGACGCACAGACACATTTCCGTGAATACTGAGTGCTGTACGTACAGCACGATGCGGCTGCCGACCTCGCCGGGCGTCGCGTCATCAACAAGGCTCCAACGACGTCCGACGTCACGCCGAACGGAATCCGAAGGAAGTGTGCGGCCCATGATCCTCTCCGACCGGGACATCAAACGCTATATCGACGATGGCGCGATACGGATCGACCCATTCCCTGATCTCGATGTCGCGCTGGGCTCATGCTCGATTGACTTTCGGCTCGGCAACACCTTCATGGTCTTCGAACACTCCTCCTACTCCTATATCGATCCCCGCCAGCCGCAATCCATCGGCGAGGGCATGCGCACTATCGAGATCCCGGACGGCGAGCGCTTCATCATGCAGGCCGGCGACTTCGCGCTGGCCTCAACAATCGAGACATTGGAGCTCTCCAACGAGCTCGTTGCCCGACTCGAAGGCCGCTCGTCAATCGCCCGGCTTGGGATTACGGTCCATTCGACAGCCGCGGTCTTTGAGCCCGGCTGGCTCGGCACGGCGACGATGGAACTGTCGAATCTCGGCCGGATGGCGGTCGCACTCTATCCAGGCATGCGGATCTGCTCCTTCACCTTCGAGCAGCTCTCCAGCCCAGCCGAGGTGCCCTACCGCGCCAAGGAGGGCAACAAGTACGCCGGCCAGATCCAACCGCGTGCCAGCGCCCTCTCAGGCGAGGTCTCACAGCTCAAGCGAGCGGAGCTCAACGGTGCAACGTAGATCATTCGCCGGCTACCTGATGATGACCCAGCGCCGGCTTGAGCACATCGACAGCCGCCGGGCGCGAACGCCACAGAGCCGTGAGCGGCTGACGGTACCGCGCCGTCGGTGGCAACGACCGGGCACCCCGGCATGGTCACCACGCGCCGAGGTCGAGCGCCGGCCAATGCGGGTCATGCGCTTCGGCCGCGATCTCTGGTAGAGATCTGAGGGACCGACAACGCGCACTGCTCCCGCTCCGGGCAACTCCTCACCAAGTGCTCTCACGGGCCGCCAACTCCTCTGGTTATGACCGGGATCGTCTCGCCTGCTATCCTTCGCTCAATGCGTTGACGGAGACAAGTAGCGTTGGTACGCCTGCCGTACAGAGAGCCACCGGTTGGTGCGAGGTGGACAGCGGCGCGGCGCGAAGACACTCCCGAGCGCGAGCCTGAACGCTTACGACCAAGGGCTCGCCGGTCCGCCGCCGTTATCCGGCAACCGAGGCCGCCGCGTCATACCCTCCGAAGCGGCGGCGAAGTGTGGTGGCACCACGAGCGCCCCCCTCGTCCACACGGCGAGGGGGTTTTGCGTTCCATAAGGAGGTGTCCCATGCAGGCTGTCGAGCACGGCTCCAGTCTGACCCCGGCCCGCGTTCGGGCCAAATCCCTCGCCGACCACATCGGCAGATCCGTCGCCCTCGCTGGGTGGCTGCACCGTTACCGGCAACTCGGCAAGATCAGTTTCCTGATCCTGCGGGATCAGAGCGGGCTAGCCCAGATCGTTGTCGACGATCCCGCGCTACGCGAGCGGCTAACAGGGCTCGGCAATGAGTCCGTGCTGATTGTGCGCGGAACTGTCGTCGCGGAACCGCAAGCGCCGGGTGGCGTCGAGGTCCATCAGCCTGAGATCGAGGTACTGGCCGAGGTAGACGAACAGCTGCCCTTCGAGCTCTTCATGCCCGAGCTATCTGCCCGACTGCCGACGGTGCTGGACCATGCGACCGTCGCCAACCGGCACCCGTCACGCCGAGCATATTTCCAGATCGCTGCTGCACTGGTTCGCGGATTCCGGGCGACCCTGGACGGCGCGGGCTTCACCGAGATCTACACGCCAAAGCTCGTCGGCTCAGCCACCGAGAGCGGCGCGGATGTCTTTGCGCTCGACTACTTCGGCCGCAAGGCCTATCTGGCGCAGAGCCCGCAGTTTTACAAGCAGATGATGATTGGCGTCCACGAGCGCGTCTACGAGGTCGGGCCCGTCTTCCGAGCCGAGCCGCACGATACGATCCGCCACCTAAACGAATACCTGTCGCTCGACGCCGAGCTGGGCTTTATCGGAGATCACCGTGACGTGATGCGCGTCCTGCGCGACGTCATCGCGGGGATGGTTGCCGCAGTCGGTAGCACTTCAACAGCCGGCCAGATCGAGCTTCCTGAAGTGCCTGCCGAGATTCCGGCGCTGCACTTCACCGACGCAATGGAGCTGCTTGGCCATACCGGCGAAGATGCCGCCGACCTCGCGCCGGCCGACGAACGCGAGCTGGGTGAGTGGGCGCGGCGGGAACACGGCTCGGAGTGGCTCTTCGTCACCGGCTACCCGATGGCAAGGCGGCCCTTCTACACGCACCACGACCCCGAGCGGCCCGGCTATTCCCGAGGCTTCGACCTGCTCTTCCGGGGACTCGAGCTTGTGACGGGAGGTCAGCGCCTGCATCTCTACGCCGACTACGAAGCGGCACTGAGGTCCAAGGGGTTAACCGCCGACGGAATGGAAGGCTATCTCGAAGCGTTCAAGTACGGTATGCCGCCCCACGGCGGTTTCGCCATCGGTCTCGAACGCTTCGTGGCACGCCTAACCGGCGTCGAGAATGTCCGCGAGGTAACGCTCTTTCCGAGGACGATGACGCGACTGGAACCATAGATCATGCAGCCCGGCGGCGCATCGAACGTCGCCGGGCCGCCCACGATCCCACGGGAAGGACAGGGAATGAGCGCAGAAACGAACGGCGGCGAGGACCGGCCAAGACGCGTGCTGGTGTCGATGGCTCACCCGGACGACATCGAGTTCGGCTGTGGCGGCACCATAGCGCGGTGGGCCGACGAGGGGCAGGAGATCTTCTTCGTCCTCGGCACCAGCGGCGACAAGGGCAGCGACGATCCCGATTACGACAGCGAGAAGCTGATGCAGACGCGGGAGGCTGAGCAACGCGCCGCGGCCGATGCGTTGGGCGTCAAGGAGGTCATGTTCCTGCGCTTCAAGGACGCCGAACTGATGCCGGACCTCGAATTGCGGAAAGCAATCACCCGCGCAATCCGTCACTTCAAGCCGGACGCCGTCGTCTGTCAGGACCCCGGCTCACGATACTTCGGCAGCTACATCCAGCACCCGGACCACGTTGCGATGGGCGAGGCGACGCTCGCCGCGATCTACCCGTCGGCCCGTGACCGCCTGACCTTCCCGGATCTCCTCGAAGAGGGTTACGAGCCGCACAAAGTCACCGAGGTCTACGTGCGCACCGGCAATGACCGGGCCGATCACTTCATCGAAACCTCGGATTACCTCGAACAGAAAGCTGCGTCCCTGCGCGAGCACAAGAGCCAGCTCGGCGACTGGGATCCGCTTGAAGCGGTGACCCGTTGGGCGCGCGATACCGCCGCCGTTGCCCGGCACATGCACTACCCCGGCGCGGGCGACATGGAACACGCAGAGTCCTTCGCCTACGTCAACATGCGGCGCTAGCCAGACCTGGTGTCCCGCACGCCGACCCGGCTGGCAGCCGTCGCACTCGGCATCACCGTGGCAGCAAGTCTGTTGCTGCTCATCACCGCCAGCGGGGCGGCGTTTCTCGTCGCCTTCAACCCGCAGCCGGGCGGGATACCCACGTCGACGCCAGATGAGACCATCACTACGGCTGCTGGGACCATCGCGAGCGCCGAGCCTGTAACCGGGCGCTCACGCTCCAATCCCGCGCCGGTTGGCTCAATCGCATCCACCGAGAACTGGTCGGTGCAGATGCTCTCGCAAGCTCGTGGCGCAGATGCCGCCGCGTTTGCCGGGACCGACATCCCTCTGGAGCCGGACAAGGAACTGCTCGTCGTCGAGATGCGTGTCACCGGGCGTGACGGACTTGGCAGTCCGGTCGCGCTGGATGGACGGTCCTTCGCGCTTGCCGGCGACCGCAACGTGCGCTACGACACGCTAGATCTCCCGGCAACGCTTGAAGTCGATGTCGGCGCCGGCGACACCGTCGAAGGACTGCTCTTCTTCCCAGTCGCCAGCGGCGAGTCCGACCTTATCCTCGAGTTCCGGCCGCTGGCAGTGACCGGCGTCGGTGACGACCTGTTCCTCGCGGTCACTCCCGGCGCTGTGCCACGACTGGCCGCCATCACAGAACCAATCGACCCCGCGGCCGGCCAGACCCCGGATAGTGCTGTAGTGCCCGGTGTCTGGGTCTCTACCGACGCAGTCGCGGCTCGCGTCACCGGGACCATTGCCGGACCAGCGGCCAGGCAGTTCATGCTCACGGAGCTCGGCGGGGATCTCGATGACGTGGAAGACGAGGCTGAGTACATTGCGGTCAATGTCGAAGTCATCAACGTCTCCGGCGACACCGGCTTCCTGCGCGTCGACCCGCGTCGTTTCACCCTTAGCGACGAGGCAACAGGCGTTGTGCTCGACCAGTACGTCGAGCCGCCGATTCTCGACGCGCGCCTCTATCCCACAGGGAGAGCCGACGGCTGGCTCGTGATCGAGCTGCGCGGCGACGGCATTCCAATGCTTGTGCTCGACGGCTTTCGTGGCTCAGCGCCGCGCTATCTCAGGCTGGCATCGGAGCAGATCTAGCGTTGACGGGCTTTCCGGGCGACGATCTCCAGGTGCGGCCGCACGCTCGTCGGCACACGCTCCATCGGAGCGCGGGCGAGCAGCGGACGCAACGCGCTCCCGCCGGGTAGCTTCACGATCTGCGCCTCGGTTATACGGGGCGGCTTGAGCGCGCGCATTTCGAGGCCGTGGCTAGCCAGTGCCTCGGATAGCTCGCCAGCAGTGAACATCGACGGATGCCAGAAGTAGCTGTCGTGGAGTCCGCGTAGCCGGTAGTACGCCTCCGCCGCTACGCGGTTCGGCGTCTTGATGAAGTACAGCCCGCCGGTCCGCAGAATACGCGCAACGCCCGCGAAATGGGCGTCGACGTCGGGCAGGTGTTCGATAACATCGCTGCTGATGACGACATCGAACGTCTCGGGCAGAAAGCTCAAGTGCTCGGCGTCTGCCAGGACAACGTCGGCATCCGGCGCCCGCCGGGCGATCTCACCGACGGCCGTCTCGGTGATGTCGCTGCCAGTCAGGTCGGTGAACCCGGCATCGGCGAGCTCAGCAAGAAGAAACCCGCCGCCCGCGCCGACTTCGAGGATCGCTACATGGCGTGGCAAGCGCAATAGCGCGGTAAGCAGTGCCTCGGGCCGGTTGTAGACGTCATAGGTATTGCTGCGGTCCGGGAACTCGAAGTCGAGCTCCTGGTAGAAGCGCTGACGGAGCTCGAAAGGGACCTCCTGCCCGCGGTAGCGATCCGAGCACTCGCGGCAGAGGAAGGTGCGGCCGGTGAAGCGTTTCATGCAGAGCAGGCAGCGTCGCTCGGAGCGTTCAACAACCACTGCGCTACCTCGATTTCATGAGTCTATGCCGCGCAACCATGAACACGGCGAACCCGGTGAGCACGATAGTGTAGAGCGTCGCGAGAAATGGATCGGTAACCGCTGCGAGTACCGCCGGACCGGCATCCTCCTCGATCAACCGGCTGCGGTCGGTCAATTGCTCGAATATCGTCTCGTAAGCCAGCGACCCCCGCAACGGCTCTTGACTGCCGTCATCAGCTTGCAGGCTCGCCGCAAAGCCGCCATAGGGTACGCGGTCAACGGTAATCCCGTACTCCCAACCGGCAGCCGGGCCAAGCTCGACGTCGATGATATCGCGGGCGAAAACGTCAGGGAAATCCCGCACAACGAGCCAGTCGCCATCAACTTCTAGCTCCTCTAGCTGCGAGACGACCGGTGCCTCACTCGACTCCTCCTGCGTCACAGTCACCGTCAGGGCTGTGTCGAACGGTTGGTCCTCAACCGGCCGGGCTGCGATCAGGATCGCGACGAGATCGGAGGAGCGCACGTCATCGGGCAGCTCCGGGATGCGCTCGCGTAGCGTCGCCGCGTCGGTGCCGGGATCGTTCTCGACAAGTGCCGTGTAGCCTGGGGCGACAGTGATGCGTTGTTGCACCGCCGCATCAAGCGGCCGCCACTGGATGCCATCGTAATCGTGCGCCAGTGGCGCTTGCATCCCAACGGTCCGGGTCGCGCAGCCGGCGAGCAGCGCCGGCATCAGGAGCGCAACCAGGAGCCACGCCGAGAACCTACGCCGCCGTGTGAGGCAGACGCCCAACTGTCGCGCCACTGAGCGCCGGAACTTCGGATCAGTGTCCAACGGTGATCGACTGTTCAACACACATCACTATCAGCTAGTAGAAGAACGGCAAATACCAGAACAGGAAGTAGACACCCGACAGCGCGACAGCGAGCAAGCCGACCTGGACCGCCAGCACCTCGCCGCCAAGCCGCCGCATGCCTGCCACGGTCAGCGTCGTCAACGCAGGCACAGCTCCGATCAGCATCCGGCCATGCGGGTGCGCCAGCCCGCTGTCGTTCGCGAACCATACAGTCCCGAGCAGCCCGACGCAGAGAACGCCGCAGAGTAGCAACCGCTCCCGATACTCGGGCCGTTGCCACCACGAACCGGCGCCTCTGAGCAACCCGACGAATCCGACGACGAGCACGACAAGCAGGATCGTGCCGGTCGCCCAACGCAGGAGCCCGCCATCGTAGGCCCCCCAGTAGCTGCTCCAGCCATTGAGCCAGAGCTCCTCGATGAATCCACCGATGCCTAGTGTTTCCGCTACGCCAACGGTGTCGAGGTAGGCGTCCGCGCCATTCAGCGTCTCGTACCTGGCCCAGGTCCAGGCCGTCCAGCCCGCGAGCGCCAGCACGCCGGGGGCGAGCGCCATGAGCAACAGCGACAGGCTGAGCTGTCTGCGGGCTAGCAGCAGCCCGCAGGCCGTGGCCGCGACGAGCAGGAGCACGATGCCCTGGCCCTTCGTCAGCACCGCCGCCGCCGTCAGCAGTCCGAGGAAGAGCGCCTGATCCTGCCGCCGGTCATCGAGCAAGCGCGCCGCCATCAGCGTCCCTGAGGCCAGGAACAGCCCGGCCAGCAGGTCATTGTTAACCCGCCCCGCCGCCGCCGCGACTGCGGGAACAGATACCGCAGCGACGACGATAGCGCCCCAGGTCGCCGGGTCGGCGTCGGGCAGCCAGTCGCGCGCGTAGCCCCAGCAGATGCTCGCGAATCCGAAGAGCAGCGCAACACCGAGCAGTCGCGCGGCGTACAGCTCTCGCCAGGCGTCGCTACCGCTCGCGAGCGTCAGCGGCGACACCAGCGCGTAGTAGAGCGGCGGGTGATAGCCCTCGTAAGAGAGGCCCTCTAACCCAAACTCGTTCAGTTCGGGCGCAACCGGCCTGCCGATCCGCAGGGTCGACCAGCGATCGGTCGCAACCGCGCTATCGAGAATCCGTTGCTGCACCGGGTCGTCGATCTCCGGCACCTCGCCGTCATCGATGAGATAGAGCGCGTAGCTCAGGTGCTGCTCCTCGTCGAAGAGATCCCAGGTTGGCACGGTGACGACGTAGAGCAGCGCGTGGGCCAGCGCGAATAGCAGGACGCCGCCGAAGATGATCCGGCCGCGGCGGTCGAGATCGGTGACAGGATCACGCACGCCGGTGTCTCCGCAATGGGTCGATCAGTTTCCAGGCCATCCAGAGCGAGACGGCGGTCAGGAGCGAACGGAAGACCCCGAAGAACTGGCGCGGCTCGATTCTGGCGTCGATCGCCTCATACGGATCGGGCATGCTGGCGACCCGGTCGCCGATCGTCGGCCTGAGCAGTTCCCAGGTGGTCCAGGAACCCCACTGCATGAAGTAGACAGTCAGCGCGATGACCTGGATAGCGTGGTAGATGACAAGCCTACGGTTCGACGCGATCGTCAGCGCCAGGAACGGAACCAGCCAAATCGACCAGTGGGGGTGGAAGAAGGTGAGCGCGAAGAGCAGCAGGAATGATCCGGCCGCGACGGTCGGATACTCGTCCGCGCTGAGATCCCGCTCGCTGATCCAGAGGAGCCCGATGATGTAGAGCAGCGGGAAGAAGAAGATGAAATCGTCAAAGCGGAGCCGGATGCCGGCGTCGAGCCAGTTCTGGAAGTGTTCGTGGGTCGCCAGAATCTCCAGAGTCGGGCTCTCGCCGGTCCCGATGATCCCGAACAGCTCGACCGCGCCCCACAGCCCGCCGAGGATGGCCAGCGCGGCGATGAGCTGGCGGCGACTGCGGCGAAAGGCAATCAGATAGAAGGGCACCAGGACAATCGGGAAGAATCGCATCAGCGTGGCGACCCCGAGCAGGACGAGCCCCAGCAAGCGGCCGGCATCGGTCGCCCGCCGCGCCGCCAGCAGCGAGAGCAGCACCAGCAGGATCGCGATGACGTCATGCCGGCCAAAGACGGCCGTGGCGTAGATCACCAGCGGGTTGAGCAGCCAGAACGCCGCGACGACGAAGCGCCGGGCCGGCTCGACAAGCCGCGTCAGCACCCACGCCACCAACATGTCGGCGACGAAATAGGGGAACTTCATCAAGAAGACGGCCCGGTGGACATGCTCGTAGGCGATGAACTGTCGATAGTCGTCGATGCTCGCGCCGACGCCGGCCTCGGACGCCGTCTTCGACCAGATCCCGGCACTGTCCGGCAATATGGGTTTGATCAGCAGCAACCAGACATTGTGGATCGACTGGATAAGGATCTGGGCGGTCCAGCCAAACCACTCTCCGTCATAGGCGGCTTCCGACGCCCGCGAGTAGATCTGGTAAGCGTCCATGTGCAGTGTGAAGGGCATGAGCGCGAGCCGAATCCCGACCGCTACCGTGATCAGCAATAGCCAGCGTCGGTCTGCGAGCGCCACGCGTCTTAGGAATTCAGGCATACCGCACCTGCAACCGTCGCACCAGCCGCACCGCTCCGAGCGACAGCGGCAGCGCCGCAACCAGCAGCACCCGCTGGATGATCGCCAGCGTTACCAGCGTCGCCGCCGTGATCCCCGTCACCGTTGTCAGCGCGACGGTCGCCGCCTCGCGCACGCCGACGCCGCCCGGCACCGGCACGAGCATCCCGGCCAACCCCGGAACGGTCACAACTCCGAGGATGTCGATGATGATGAAGTCGATCCCGAGCGCCCAGAACATGAACGCCGTCGCGACGACCTGGAGCAACCAGTAGAGGAAGGTCAGGCCACCGATGGCGAACGGATTGACCTCGCGGCCCAACTGCCGGGCCGTGTCGACCAGCCGCACCACGTAGCGCAGCGCGCCGAAACGCCAGGCGAGCGCCAGGGCAACGGCAACGATCACGAGCGCCGCGATGATAACGCTGGCTGAAGCGAGATTCCGGAGCGGGCTGGCCGCGTCGCTGAACGCCGACGGGCCGATGATCAAGATCACGATCCCGGCACTCAGTGCCATCAGGCCGAGATCGAGCGCATGCTCGAACGCAATCGAGAGCGCCGAGGATGCAAAGGGCACCTCGCGCGTCTGATGCGCGAGCACTGCTTTGGCCGACGCGCCGACGAAGCCGGGGCTGGCGTAATTGACCAGCGCCGAGCTCACGGTGATGTCGCAGGCTTCGCCGAGCGACAGCTCGACGTCGAGCGACCGCA
Source organism: Chloroflexia bacterium (assembly GCA_030431755.1). Lineage (GTDB taxonomy): Bacteria > Chloroflexota > Chloroflexia > Thermomicrobiales > CFX8 > JAUIIK01. The sequence goes on along the minus strand of JAUIIK010000037.1, from coordinate 28,164 downwards.
TGACGACCTGCCAGCGCCAGGCGTGGACCAGCGGCAACGCCATCCCGGTCAGGACGACAAAGACCAGCGGGAGCGGCTTCGCGCTGGCAACGCCGTCCCATGTGTCGGCCAGAATTCCGGTAAGCCAGAGCGCCGCCGTTGCGACCAGCAGCCCAACGAGAAACACGACCCCGGTCAAGTTTTCGCGAATGCGCTTCACTGCGCCACGCCGGCCAGCCTCAGAGCAACGGCGGCGCAACGTTTCTGAGCTGCGTCCGAGGCATCGGCTTCCCAGGCCGCCCGCCCTGCCCTGCCGATGGATACTCGGAGAGCTGCGTCATCCGCGAGCTCGACGATGGCCGCGGCGAGTGCCTGTGGGTTATCAGGCGGTATGAGCATCGCTGACTCGCGCTGCGCGAGCAATCGCTCGCTGGCCGGGCTCGTGCGGGTAATGACCGGCGTCCCGCACGCCAGCGCCTGGTGGACTTTGTTCGGAATCACCCGCCCAGCTTTCCCCCCACTGTCGAATATCCCGAGAGCGATATCGGCGTCGCGCAAGCGCTCGCCGAGTTCGCTATAGGGTAGCCAATCCGTCCACTGGACGTTCGTCGCGCCTAGCCGATCCGCCAGATCCCGCGCTGTGGCGTACTGCTGCCCCTGGCCGATGAGCTCAAAGCGAATGTCGGGCCTTGACGCCCGCAGGAGTGCCGCCGCCTCGACAATCACCTCGATACCGTGCAACGGGATGAACTTGCCATAGAAGAGGATGTCGAGCGTGTCATCGCGATCCTGGGCGGCCCGGTCCGGCGGATAAAAGATCGACTCATCGACGCCGACGGGCCAGACGACGACCCGGTCGCGATCGATGTCGGCCAGCTGCTGCGCGTAGTCGGCGTTCTCCACCGTGTCGACGATGATGACATCTGCTAGCCGCAGGCTCAGGCGGTCGATCCGTCGCACAAGGTAGGCAAGCGGTGAGCGCTTCGCGATAAGCTGCCGATCCTCGACGAGCGTGTCCGTCAGCGTCACCAGCGGGCTGAATATGACTGGCCTTCCGAGCAGCTTCGCGAGCGGCGCGAACATGAGCATATCCAGTTGACCGAAGTAGCCAACGACCAACGCCCGGCTGCGGAGCAGCCGTAGCGCAACGTCAATCATCCGCAGCGGGATCATCGCGACAAACGCGAGCGCCATCCTGAACACATGCCGCTCCGCGTTGAGGCTCGCGCCCGCCCCGCGCACGACCTCAATCGTGATTCCCGAAGCGGCGAAAGCCCGGACAACATCGGTGTTGCGGGCATAGCCCGGATCGTATGAGGCGACGTAGCAGATCGAACGCCTCAACTCACGTGCCCCCGCTCGTCGTCCCGCGCAATTCCAACAAAAGTCACCGTGCCGGCAAGGTTTCGTTCCTGTAGCCTTGCATGCGGCCAATTCGCGTCAGCCCGAAGGATACGCCGACACTCGCAGGCGGGCGACGCGGCAACGAAACGAGGCGCAAACGATGCTCCTGACGATCTCGACAACCATGCCGTCCGCGCGGGACCTCGGATTCTTGCTGCATAAGCATCCGGACCGTTACCAGCGCTTCAGTCTCGCATTTGGCGAGGGCCACGTCTTCTACCCGGAAGCTTCGGACGACCGCTGCAGCGCCGCGCTGCTCGTTGATGTCGACCCGATCCGGCTCACTCGCGGCCGGCGCGGGACCGTCTACACACAGCAGCATTACGTCAGTGACCGGCCCTACGTCGCCTCGTCGTTTCTCAGCGTCGCTATTGCCCAGATCTACGGCACAGCGCTCGGTGGACGCTGCGACAGCCATCCCGAGCTTGCGGCGCAGCGACTCCCGCTCGAAGTCCAGCTACCGGTCGTGCCGTGCGGCACTGAAGACGAAATCATCGGCGATCTCTTCGAACCGCTTGGCTACGACGTAGAGCTGAAACGCCTGGAGCTGGCGTCAGCAGGCGCTACGCCGGAAGCCAGCCGCTACTGTTCGCTTGCACTCACAGCCGAGGTGCGTCTTGCGGACCTCCTGACCCATCTCTACGTCCTCCTGCCGGTGCTCGACGACGACAAGCACTATTGGGTTGGCGCGGACGAAGTCGACAAACTCCTGCGGCGTGGCGCAGGCTGGCTCGAAACGCACCCGGCCAGGGACGCGATCACGCGGCGCTATCTACGCCGCCGGCGGCCGCTGGTGCTCGACGCGCTCGCGAAACTGGCTGAAGCCGACGAGAGCGGTACAACCGTCGACGAGCCGGTCGAGCGCAACCAGGATGAACGCTACCGCTCGCTCCATCAGCAGCGACTGGGCGCGGTGCTGGCTGCGTTGCGTGGCACCGCCGCGCGTTCGGTTCTCGACCTCGGCTGTGGCGAGGGGAGATTACTGGAGCTACTTCGGGCTGAGCCGCAGTTCGAGCGCATCACCGGTGTCGACGCTTCCAGCCGCGTGCTGTCGCGTGCCGCCCGGCGTCTGCGGCTGGATACGGCGACGACGGTGGAGCGCGAGCGCCTGCAACTGCTCCACGGCGCGCTGACCTACCGGGACGACCGGCTCAGCGGCCACGACGCAGCCGCCGTGGTCGAAGTCGTCGAACATCTCGACCAGGAGCGGTTGTCGGCGTTTAGCGAGGTGATCTTCGGCCACACTCGCCCCACCACCATCGTCTTGACAACGCCCAACCGCGAGTACAACGCGCTCTTCGACGAGCCGCGCGAACTCCGGCACCGCGATCACCGCTTCGAGTGGACGCGCACCGAGTTTCGAGGCTGGGTTGAGACAATATCCGCCCGCTACGGCTACAGCGCAACGGTCCTGCCGGTCGGCCCGGAGCATCCGGAACACGGACCGCCGTCACAGATGGCGGTATTCAACCTCGCAGGCAAGGAGACGGCCGCATGAAGATCGAGATCCCGCACGGCGCGCTCGTCGTCCTGATCGGGCCGTCCGGCGCCGGCAAGTCATCCTTCGCCGCCCGGCACTTCCTACCGACCGAGATCGTCTCATCGGATACCTGCCGGGGGCTCGTCTCCGACGACGAGAACAACCAGTCAGTCTCGCGCGAGGCCTTCGAGCTCGCGCGCTCCATCGCAGAGAAGCGCCTGGCGCTACACCGCCTGACCGTTATCGACGCGACCAGCGTCCGGCGCGAGGACCGGCATCCGCTTGTCCAGCTGGCGCGGGACGCCCACGTGCTGCCGGTCGCTATCGTCTTCGATATCGCCGAGAAGATCTGCCACGAACGTAACGCCCTGCGACCAGACCGCGACTTTGGCCCGCACGTCGTTCGCCGGCAGCGCCGGGAGATGTTGCGGCACATCCGCAACCTGCGGCGCGAGGGCTTTCGCTACGTCTACACGTTCTCCTCCCCCGAGGACGTGGATAACGCGGTCGTCGAGCGCACGCCGCTCTGGACCGACAAGACCGAGCTGACCGGCCCGTTTGACATCATCGGTGACATCCACGGCTGCTACGACGAGTTGCTTGAGCTCTTGGAAAGACTCGGCTACGAGATCGACACAACCGCAGAGAGCATCTGTGTGACACCGCCCGAGGGCCGTACGGCAGTCTTCCTCGGTGACTACGGCGACCGTGGTCCGAAGACGCCCGAGGTGTACCGGCTGGTGATGTCGATGGTCGCCGATGGCACGGCGCTCGCGCTACCGGGCAACCACGATGTGAAGCTTGGAAGGTACCTGCACGGCCGCAATGTCCGAGTCAACCACGGCCTGGCCGAAACGCTCGAGCAACTCGAGCGCGTCTCGGACGGCGAGCGTGAGACGATCAAGGACTTCATCGACGGCCTCGTCAGTCACTACGTGCTCGACGGTGGCCGGCTCGTCGTCGCCCACGCGGGCTTGCCGGCGGAGTACCAGGGCCGCAGCTCACGCACCGTGCGCGACATCGCCCTCTACGGCGTCACAACCGGCCGCACCGACGACTACGGTCTGCCGGAGCGCATTGACTGGGCCGCCGACTACCGGGGCGACGCCAGCGTCGTCTACGGCCACACGCCGGTAGCCGAGCCAGTCTGGCGGAATGGCACGCTCAACGTCGACACCGGCTGCGTCTTCGGCGGCAGTCTGACTGCCGTGCGCTACCCGGAGCGCTCGCTCGTATCCGTGCCGGCGCACCGGACCTACTACGACTCGCCGCGCCCGATCTCCCCAGCTGTAGCTGAGACTCGCGACGAAGGCGTGCTCGACATCTCCGACTACCTGGGCCGCAAGGTGATCCAGACGCGCCTGCTCGGCAACGTCTCGGTCAACGAGCTCAACGCGGCGGCTGCATTGGAGACGATGGCCCGCTTTGCCATCGATCCCCGGCTCTTGATCTACCTGCCGCCGACGATGTCGCCGCCGGAAACGAGCCGGCTCGATGGCATCCTGGAGCATCCCGCTGAAGCTTTCGCCTACTACCGTGAGCGCGGCGTTGGGCAAGTCATCTGCCAGACCAAGCACATGGGCTCGCGGGCAATCGTGCTTCTCGGGATGGACACCGAAGCGTTCACCAATCGGTTCCAGGTGGATGTCGACCGGCCGGGCATCGTCTACACGCGGACCGGCCGGCGCTTCTTCAATGACGACGAGACCGAACGTGCAGTGCTCGAACAGCTGGCGGCGACGCTGACGTCACAGGAGTTCTGGTCACAGCACGAGACGGAGTGGGTCGCGCTCGACTGCGAGATCATGCCCTGGTCGCTCAAGGCGGGCGAGCTGATCCGCCGTCAGTATGCCGCCGTCGGGACCGCTGCCACCAGCGCGCTTGAGGCGTCGATCAAGGCAGTTCAAGCGGCTGCCGAACGCGGCATCGACGTCGGGGAGCTACTTGATCGTGAGACCGGGCGGCTGGAGTCAACTCGGCGGTATATTCGCGCATACGAGCACTACGTCTGGCCCGTCGATGACCTCTCCGATATTCGGATTTCGCCGTTTCATGTATTGGCGACCGAGGGCAGGACCTACTTCGAAAAGCCGCACAGCTGGCACATGGACGTGCTTGCGCGCTTGTGCGGCGACGGCAACGGCTTGCTCTTCCCAACCGGCTATCGCGTCGTCGATCTCCTAGACGAGCAAGCGGTGGACGACACAATAACCTGGTGGAGCGAGATGTGCGCCAGCGGCGGCGAGGGCATGGTCATCAAGCCGCTGGCGGGGGTCGCACGCGCCGAAGGCAGGCTTGTCCAACCGGCAATGAAGGTGCGCGGCTCGGACTATCTGCGGATAATCTACGGCCCTGACTATGACAGGCCGGAGAATCTGGCGCGGCTCCGGCGCAGGTCGACCGGGCGGAAGCGCGGCCTGGCAGTGCGCGAGTTCGCGCTCGGTGTCGAGGCGCTGGAGCGGTTCGTGCGGCATGAACCACTACGGCGCACGCACGAGTGTGTCTTCGGCGTCCTGGCGCTCGAAAGCGAGCCGATTGATCCACGCCTATAGCCGCCGGTGGTCCAACAGCTAGGACACGGCAAGTCAGACGCCGTTGCTCGGACTGCCGTCAGCAAGCGGGTCAACCGGACTCGGCCAATTGACACGTAAGGAAATGCTTACGTATACTCTCCGGCATGATGAGCACCGACGTATTCCAGGCGATAGCCCACCCGGTTCGGCGGCAGATCCTCGACGCGCTTGCCGGCGGTGACGCGACTGTCACCGATCTAGCAGCGCCATACGAGATGAGCCGTCCCGCGGTCTCTCAACACCTGCGTGTCTTGCGGGAAGCCGGTCTGGTTCACGAGCAGCGCAGGGGTCGACATCGCGTCTACCAGATCGACCCGCAGCCGCTCGCTGAAGTCCGCGACTGGCTCAGCCGCTACGACAGCTACTGGCAAGCGCGGCTCGACGCGCTTGGCCGCTTCCTCGAGGACCGTCATGGCCCAGCCTGACCGGATAGCCCACGAGGTCGTCTATCCATTCGGCATTGACGCCGTCTGGGAAGCGCTCACGGATTCGGAACAACTGGCAGCCTGGCTGATGGAGAATGACTTCTCGCCGGGCATTGGCCGCCGCTTTACGTTCTTCGACCACGAGCCCTGGCCCGATGACGACCAGGTCTACGACATCGACTGCGAGATCATCGCGTTCGAGCCGCCCCGTCGATTGGCCTACAGCTGGAGCTGCCCACCGAAACATGGGCCAACGGTCGTCGAGTGGGAGCTGACAGCAACCGACAACGGCACGCGGGTGCGGCTGAGCCACCATGGCTTCGCCCAGCATGGCGACGCGGGACGGGCTGCCTTCAACCTGCTGCGCGACGGCTGGGGCGGTCTGCTGGCCGAGGAGCTGCCCGGTCACCTGGAACTACGACACGGCACTCGCAACTAGCCGAAGCGCAGAGAACGAGAGGTCTTGATGATCAAACGAGTAGGCGTTGTCACGATTCACGTCTACGACCAGGATGCGGCGATTGATTTCTACACGAACAAGCTGGGCATGGAACTTGTCAGAGACGCCGACATGGGCGACGGCACACGCTGGGTGCTTGTGCGGGCGGAAGAAGGGCCGACGACGATCACCCTCTACAAGCTGCCGGGGCACGAAGCCGGCCAGTTCCCGATAGGGTCGCACCACCCCATCGTCCTCGTCGTCGATGACCTCGACGCCGCCTACGCAGAGCTGCTGGAGCGTGGCGTGGAGTTCAGCCACCCGCCATTCGAGTCCGGAGCGGACTCAAAGACCGCAATGTTTCTCGATGCAGACAAGAACGAGTTGATTCTGACCGACAGCCAGTCATAGCTGAGAGGATAGCCATTGATTACGAATATCGACGCCATTAGCGTCGTCGTCGCCGACCAGGACGCGGCGTTGGCGTACTACCACGACACGCTTGGATTCGACGTCCGCATGGACGACGTGATGAGCAACGGCATGCGATTCTTGATGGTGGCGCCGCCACAGGGCCAGTCCGGTATGGTCCTCTTTCCAGCGAGCGGCGAAACCCAGCCGGGCGGCTCGTTCGGGACCGTCTTCGCCACCGCCGACTGCCGTGCGACCCACGCCGAGCTGTCGAGCAAGGGCGTCAACTTCATCGAGGAACCGACCGAGCAGGATTGGGGCGGCATCCAGGCACAGTTTCTCGATCCCGACGGCAACCACTTCATCCTGATCGAGCTGCCTGAGCAGATGCAAATCGAGGGCAAGCTGTGATCCGGCAGCTCGGACTCGCCAGCGTCTACGTCCGCGATCAGGACCGCGCGCTGGACTACTACACGAACAAACTCGGTTTCGAGACGATCAGCGACCAGACCTTCGAAGGCTTTCGCTGGATCGAGGTCGCGCCACCTGACGCGGAGACCGGGATGACCATCGCCTATGGCGGTCCCGGCACCGACTGGGAAGCGCTCGTCGGTGGTTTCGCACCGCTGATGTTCTGCGACGACCTGCGCGCAACCTATGAGCAGTACCTGGAGCGCGGGGTCGACTTCACCGAGGAGCCAACGCAATACCCCTGGGGCTTGCAGGCGATGCTGAAGGACCCGGACGGCAACACCATCGTGCTGACCGAACGCGCCGCGCTACGGCAAGCGCCAAACGTCGCATAGACCGCGCTCTACAAAGCAAACGACGCAGCGAGCGGCCCGGCGGGCCGCTCGCTGTCATACGGAGTCCTGCTGATGATGAGTTCCTCATCAGCCGATCGTGAGCGCGGCGGGTATGGCGACGCATCGCGTCGCAGCCACAGGGGCAGGGCTCCCCGGAACGACACGGGGCCAGCGTCGTTGATAGCTGCGACGCGGTGCGTCGCTTGCCGAGGCCACACAGGCCTGGCAACAGAATCACTCCAACCCGAATTCGCATCAGACCAGGCATCACCATTGATTGCAAAGAAGGTGGCGATTCGCCGGAACCACCTGGAGTGCACGCGCAGCCGTCCCGCCAACAATTGTGACACTCACGCCAGCGGCGAGCGCTCTATACTGCCTCGGTACGCGCCGCAGCACCGAGAGGGAGCCTCAGTTGCCGACACCGCAGATCACTGCTATCCACGATGCCGTAGTGCCGATCAAGTCCTCGATCCGCAACGCCTTCATCGACTTTCGCCAGATGACGGCGTCGGTCGTTGCTATCGTCACGAATGTCGAGCGCGGCGGCAGGCTGGTCGTCGGCTACGGGTTCAACTCCAACGGACGCTACGCCCCGGCCGGACTGCTCAATGAACGCTTCATCCCGCGCCTGCTCGAAGCCGACCCGGGGACGCTGATTGACGCGAGCGGCGACAATCTCGATCCGGCGCGTGCCTGGGACGTCATGATGACGGGCGAGAAACCGGGCGGCCACGGCGAGCGCTCGGTGGCCGTCGGCGTTCTCGACATGGCGCTCTGGGACGCCGTCGCCAAGATCGAGGAGCGCCCGCTGCACGAGCTGCTTGCCGAACGCTACGGCAACGGCAACGCTGCCGAACGGGTCTGGGTCTACGCCGCCGGCGGCTACTACGAACCGGATAAGGGTTTGGCGGAGCTGCAAGCTGAGATGCAGGGCTACCTCGACCTCGGGTACGACACCGTGAAGATCAAGATCGGCGGCGCGCCGCTGGAGGAAGATCTCCGACGGATCGAAGCAGTCCTTGAGCTCGTCGGCGACGGCGGCCGCCTCGCGGTTGACGCCAACGGCCGCTTCAATCTGGACGAAGCGCTGGCGTACGCCGAGGCCATCGCGCCTTACGGGCTGCACTGGTACGAGGAAGCCGGCGACCCGCTCGACTTTGACCTGCAAGCCGAGCTCGGCAAGGTCTATCGGCCGCCCCTAGCAACCGGCGAGAACCTCTTCTCCCACCAGGATGCCCGCAACCTCATCCGTTACAGTGGTATGCGGCCGGACCGCGACATCCTCCAGTTCGATCCCGCGCTCTCCTACGGCCTGGTCGAGTACCTCCGCACCATCGACACATTGGAGTCACTCGGCTGGTCCCGCGCTCAATGCGTGCCGCACGGCGGGCATCAGTTCGCACTGAACATCGCCGCCGGGCTTGGGCTGGGAGGCAACGAGTCCTACCCGGACGTCTTTCAGCCCTTTGGCGGCTTCGCCGATAGCGAGCGGGTTGTTGATGGACGGGTCGGGCTACCCCGTATCCCGGGCATCGGCTTCGAGGCGAAGGCGAATCTCTGGGCGGTCATGGCGCCATTGGGCGCTCGGGCGTAGCTACTTGCCGATACAGAAGCGGCTGAAGATCTCGTCGAGCACCGCTTCACTAACATGCTCGCCGGTGATCTCGCCGACGGCATAGAGCGCAGTCCGCACGTCCACTGCCAGGAGATCCAGCGGGACGCCTGCCTCGCGCGCCGCCAGCGCCGAGTGGATCGACTCGTCAGCCCGCCGCAGCGCGTCGAGCTGGCGGCTCGTAACCAGCGCTGGACGGCTGGCGGAATCAGACTGATCGACGGCAACCGCGTGCAGCGTTTCGACGAGTTGGTCGAGACCAGCGCCAGAGACCGTCGATAGCTCTATGACCGGGACTGCATGTGCCAGTCCAAGCTCGTCTTCGAGCGATCGTGGCTGGTCCGTCTTGTTGACGACACAGACGACGCTCCCAGGATCGAGCCGCTCGTCAATGAGCGCCAACACCTGCCGGTCGCCGTCTGTCAGCGGCTCGGAGCCGTCGAGCACGACGACAACGAGGGCGCTCGTCGACAAGGCGTGCCGCGAACGCTCGACACCGATTGCCTCAACGACATCGACGGTCTCGGTGATCCCGGCCGTATCGAGCAGCGTCGCCGGAATGCCCCCGAGATTGATCGTCTCGGAGACCACGTCGCGCGTCGTTCCGGCGATCTCGGTCACGATCGCCCGCTCCTGGCCGACCAGCGCATTGAGCAGACTCGATTTGCCGACGTTGGGGCGGCCGACGATCGCGATCTGAATGCCCTCACGGTAGAGCAGACCCGTCCGCGCCGAGGCCACGATTGGTCCGAGGGTCGCGGCAACACGTTCGAGCGCAGCGTCGATATCGAGTGATGGGATTTCGTCATCGGGGAAGTCGGCGGCAGCATCGAGGAAGGCCATCGTCTCGACGAGCGCGTCACGAGCCGGTCGCAGGCGCTCCGTCATCCGTCCCCGTAGCTCGGAGATCGCCAGGTCGAGCGAGCGGCCCGTCTGGGCAGTCACGACGCCTGCCACCGCTTCCGCCTGGCTCAGGTCGATACGACCGTTGAGAAACGCGCGGAGTGTGAACTCGCCCGGTTCGGCCAAGCGGGCACCGGCCTTGAGACAGAGATTGAGGATCGATCGCACTGGAACATGTCCGCCATGGCAATGGATCTCGACGACATCTTCGCGGGTATAGCTGCGCGGGCTTTGCATCCAGACGAGCAGGACTTCGTCGACGACGGCGCGGCTCTCGGGGTCAACGATAGAGCCGTAGAGCATCCTGTGCGATTCAACGTCTCCGCTATCTAAGCGGCGCAATGTCCGGCCGGCGCGGAAGATCGCCAATCCGGCTCCAAGCGCATCCGGGCCGCTCAGGCGGACGATGCCAACTCCGCCTTCTCCGGGCGCTGTCGCTATGGCCGCAATCGTGTCGAGATACATGGCCTACCGCCGGGAGACTTCACGTTCGATGAGGTCATCTACCCGGTCGAGCGTCGGAATTGCCGAGATGCCGAGGCCCGTCACCGAGAGGGCGGCTGCGGCCGAGGCGCGGTCGAGACTGCGCACGAGCGGTTCGCCACGGCCGCGCATCGCAAAGAGCATTGCGGCGAATACATCGCCAGCGCCGGTCGTGTCGACCCGCTCGCCCGGATACCCGAGCACTTCGGTGACACGTTCCCGGTCGACTGCGGTCGCGCCGCGCCGGCCACGCGTGACGACGGCCAGGCCGGTCTTGCCAACGATTTCGAATGGCTCACGCAGCGGCGTCAGCTCCTCGGCCGACACGACCATCGCATCGAAACGCGAAGCTTGCTCAGTTGTTAGTTTGAGCGCTTCGTGACGCACGCGCGACGGCAGCTTCGTTCCCCAGCGCCGCACCCAGCCCTGCGGTGTCACACCCAGGTAATGTGGCGCGAGCCGGGTCAGGCCGCGTGGTTCAAGCTCCTGCGCGACCGGAGCGATGTGTATGACCGTAGCGCCGCGCCAGTCCGGCGGCAGGCCGCTGAGGTCGATCTCGCCGCCCCAGGCGTGCAGCGTTTGCACGCGTCGGTCAACGACCTCGGCATTGGTGAAGGTCGTGGTGGCGCGCGCGGATTGGATAATGAGTTCGACCTCGCCTGACAGCGTCTCCAGCTCGGCCCGGACTTCGCGCGGCAGCGCTTCGAGACTGCCACAGGTGAGAATCCCTGCTCGCAGGCCGGCGCGCGCAGCCGTCAGGGCGCTATAGACCACCGACCCGCCGAGCGCATGGCCCCAGGCCATCTTGTCAATCGTGAAATGGCCGATGGCGATAAATTCCGGTACGCCGGCGCTCCCGGGCACAGTCATGGGCACTCCATCGACGTGGTCGTGATTAGTTCGGGAGAATCGTCACGCGCCGTTGCGGCTCTTCGCCGCTCGACTCGGTCGAAACATCCGGCTGGTTCTGGAGCGTCAGGTGGACGACGCGCCGCTCGTTCGGCGGCATCGGCTCCAGCGAGATCGCCCGCCGGTTGCGCGCAACCTGGCGGCCCACCCGTTCGGCCAGCCCGATCAGCGACTCCTCGCGCCGGATGCGGTAGCCCTCGATGTCGACGATGGCCCGTACCCAGTCGTCGGTCTGCCGGTTGAGCAGCAGGTTGACGAGGTATTGAAACTGGCTCAGGTTCTCGCCCCGACGGCCGATGAGGAGCCCGAGATCGCGCCCCATGATGTCGATGAACACCGTCGGTGGATCGTCCGCGCCAATCGGCATGACCGAGGGATTGTCCACTGCCACCACATCCGCTTCAACGGCCATCATGCCGAGCAGCTCAACGACCAGATCCTTGGCCAATTGCTCGTACTCTTCGATGGCGTCGTCGGACACCGTCTGGCGCGCGGGGGCTTCGACCGGCGGCGGCGCGTTGCGTGCCCCTTTGCGGGTAACCCGCAGCAGCACCTCGCCGTCGCCGTAGAAATCATTCTCGATCTCAGCGAGCACCTCGACGGTAACATCCTCAGCGCGCGCGCCAAGCTGCTCTAGCGCCAGTCGCAGCGCTTCGTCACGAGACCTCGCCTGTATATCAACGCTTGATCGTCGATCCATAATCTGTTCTCAATCCGTCGTAGCCGCAGGCCGCGACTCGCCGAGCCACGCCTAGTCAGATGACGTGGCGTCCCCGGTGCGGCGTCGCTTCCCTCGCCTGCGGACCTGCCCACCGGATGCAGTCAGCGTGACCACGCCATCGGGCAGTTCTTCCTCTTCCACCTCGTTGCCGTCTGCGGTCGTCTCAAGCTCGGCCCGGACGCGATCGCGCTCTTCCTGACGTGTCTGCAGATCTTCGGTCTTCTTCTGCATCCAGCCGAAGAAGCCGCCCAGTTCGCCAGAACCAGCCTCCGCCGGAGCGCCCGCCGGTTTCGGCTTCGGCTGGCCCAGCCGGTACTGCTCGGGGAGCTGCGGCAACCACGGGAACCAGTCGAGCATCGAACCCCAGCCTGTAATGAACCACTGCTGGATGACCGAGTAGAGACTCTGCACAGCCCAGTAGAGCACAACACCGGCCGGAAAGTTCCAGCCGAAGAAGACAACCATCAGCGGCATGAAGTTCATCATCGTCTGCATCATCGCCTGCTGCGGATCGCGGACCTTGCCCTGGTGGGCCGGGCGCGACATGCGCATCTGGATGAACTGGAAGATACCGGCGACAAAGGCGATCGGCACGACCGGGATAAAGAGCAACTCCCAGCGGTCCGGCGCGCCGAGGTCCTGAATCCAGAGGAAGCCCTCGGCGAAGTGGCCCTCGCCGCCCTCGGAGAGCTCGCGAATCGCGAAGAAGAGCGCGAAGAAGACCGGCATCTGCGCCAGCATCGGCAAACAGCCGCTGGCCGGGTTGACGCCGTGGGAGGCATAGAGCTTGAGCGTTTCTTCGGAGATCTTCTGGCGATCTTTGCCGTACTTCTTCTGGAGATCCTTGATCTTTGGCTGAAGCTCCTGCATCGCCATCGTCGAGCGCACCGACTTGATCGTCAGCGGCAGGAGAATCGTTTTGACGATGATGGTGAAGAGGACGATCGCCAGACCGGCGCTGCCGGTGAAGTCGGACAAGTGTGTTAAACACCACTCAATCAGATCGACGAATTGGTGCCAGGGCCCGAGAATGAAATCAAATGCATCGAACATGGTAGAGCGCGTTCCCCTCGGAGTGCGAATCAGTTGCCGCGCCGGGCAGGTTGCTGCTGAAGTGCCGAGTACGTGTGAATGCCGGGCTGATTATTATACGTGTCCGGTGAACCTTCTTGCTCACACGCGCAAACTCGCCCTGGATCATACCCCAACGGTCTGGTTGGCTGGGAGCATTCGCATACCCCAGCGGTCCTGCCTATGCCGTGGCAGCGATGAGTCCGGCACGCCCAAGCACCTGCGCCATCCCCGCCTCTATCTCTGACTGGCGTGTCGACACGCCGAATCTGTTGCGGGCGATGAAGACAACATCATGCCCCTGGATCAGCTGCGGATGGAGCTTGCGGGCCGCTTCCCGCATCAGACGCTTTGCCCGGTTGCGCATCACAGCCGTCCCAACACGCCGGCCCACAGCAAATCCATAGCGGTTCCGGCCCAGTTCATTTGGGAGCACGACCGCGACGACGAGCTTGCCCGACCAGCTCTTGCCCTGGGAACGGGCACGCTCGAAGTCGCGCGGACTTCGCAAGCGCAGCTCGCGCGCGATCAGCGGCAGCCCCCCGAACGCGACAAGAAGCCCACCGCAGTACAGTGGGCTTCCGGGAAATCTGGGTATGCGCGAGACGTTAGCGCTTATTGGTCGGCTTGAACTCGCTGCTCACCGAGAGCTTCTTGCGGCCCTTGAGGCGCCGCGACGCCAGCACACGGCGTCCACCCTTAGTGTGCATGCGCGAGCGGAACCCATGCTTGCGCTTGCGCGGAATTCTGCGCGGTTGGTATGTCCTCTTTGGCACGTTGCGGCCCTCCCATCGTATTTGCTACCCATACCGGACAGCAAAAATCGGCCGGCCGGGCAAGGTGTAAGCCTACGTATCGGCTGCCTCTATGTCAATATCCGCCGCGCCGTGACGGGTTGCACGCCAGGGTTGCCCGGACTAGCATGCCCGCAAACACCGATCAGGAGGGAAATCTATGCGAATAGCACTCGGCGGCGTCATTCATGAGACCAACACCTTTTGCGCGGGCTTGACCCCGGCCTCGGACTTCCGGCAGCTTGCCGGCGACGAGATCTTGGCGGCGCACACTGGCGTACGGAGCTACCAGGGCGGCGCGATCGAGGCCGCCGGACGGCACGGCTACGACCTTGTCCCGCTCTTCGTTGCCAATGCCACACCCTCGGCAACGATTGCCGGCGAGGCCTACGAAGTCCTGCGTGACCGCCTGTTGGACGGCATCCGCGACGAGGGACCGTTCGACGCCGTCTGCCTGACATTGCACGGCGCGGGCGTCGCCGAGGGCTACGACGACATCGAAGGCGATATCGTCAAGCGCACCCGCGAGATCGTCGGCGCCGACACGCCAATCGTCGTGACGCTCGATCTCCACGGCAACATGACCGCCGAAATGGTCGCACATGCCGACCTCTGCCTGCCCTGCCACTACTATCCCCACATCGACATGTACGAACGCGGCCAGGAAGCCATCGACTCGCTGGCGCAGATGGCCGCAGGCGAGATCAAGCCGACCTCGCATCTGACCATCCTGCCGATGGTTATCGCTACGACAACCTCGAATCTGCCGCCAATCAGCGAGATCAATGAGCTCTGCTTCGCCAAAGAAGAGGAGGACGGCGTCCTCGACTGCGCGATGAACCACGGTTTCGCGCCGGCCGACATCCCGCAGATAGGCATCACCGTCCTAGCAACGACGAACGACGACCCGGAGCGCGCCAAGGCTATTGCCGACGAGATCGCCGGCATCATCTGGTCCCGCCGTGACGAGTTCCCGCACACGCTCCGGACCGCTGACGAGGCGATCCCGGCGGCGCTGGCCACCGAAGGCCAGCCGGTGATCCTTAATGAAGCATCCGACAACCCCGGCGGTGGCGGCCCCGGCGACGGCACCCACCTGCTCCGCGCCATGCTCGCTGCCGGACTCAAGAACGCGACATTCGGCCACATCTGGGATGCGGACGTCGCGGAACAGGCGCACGAGGCGCGGCCCGGCGCAACGATCCAGGTCAAGCTCGGCGGCAAGACCGAGGAGCTGCACGGCGAGCCGCTGGAGGTGACCGCCTATGTCAAAGGCATCAGCGACGGTCAGTTCATCCAGCAGTCGCCGATGGGCCAGGGCGCGCGAATCGACCTCGGCAAGATGGCGCGCCTCGACATCGATGGGATCGACGTGCTGGTCTCATCGCGCCGAGCGCAGACGCTCGACCCGGAAGTGTTCCTGCTCCATGGCATCGACGTGATGCGCTACAAGATCGTCGCGATCAAGTCCAGCGCCCACTTCCGAGCCGGCTTCGAGCCGATAGCCCACGCGATCATCCAGGCTGACACGCCCGGTCTTAACTCAGTCGATCTCGACGCCTTCACCTACCACCGGGTCAACCGCCCGGTCTGGCCGCTTGATCCCGACACCTCCTGGCCGTAGGCAACTGGGCCACCGCGACGCCTGCCACATATGTGTTGCTAGGCAGGCGTCGCCCAGGAGGCGAAGAAGACGAGAATCTCGAGGTCTTCGGTAATCGAGTGGAAGCGGTGCGGCTCGCCGGTCGCGACGTAGAGGACTGAGCCCGGCCCGACCGAGACGTCATCGTGACCGGCCTCGAAGCGCCCCACGCCGGAGATCACGTAGTAGACCTCATCCTCGTCGTGCGGTTGCTGCGGGTCCGGTTGCCCGGCCGGCAGCACATAGAGGCCACAGTTGAGCGCCGGCACGCGCAGGAACTCGTGATAGAGCTGACCGGCAGTGCGGTGCGCTTCGCGCAGCTGATCGAGTTGGAACGCTTGCATTGGCATTGGTGCTATCCCCTCGTTCGCTTGAAGAACCGGAGCGTAGCACAGGTCTCCTTAAGCGGAACGGGCGGCCAAATTGGTGGCCGCCCGTCAGGGGAGAGGAGGAGAAAAAACGATCGTTGAACGGTTTGTCGAGCCACTATCTGGGGGAGAGACGTTGGCTCCGTTCATCGCTCTGTTAAGAGTTTCGTCGACTAGCAGTCATAGGCACATCCCCCATTAGGCTGAATGCCCGCTAGCCAGTCGCCTGGGACCCCACGGTACTATGTGGCCGCTACAGCGGCGGCAGCGCCTCCAGCAGCGTCTCGACATCCTCCTCGTTGTTGTAGAAGAAGGGCGACACACGCACACAGCCACCACGCAAGGCAACTGAGATCTTGCGCTCCTCCAACTCCCCGATCAACGCCGCGTTGCGCTCACGGTCGCCGGTGCTGAAGGTGACGATCTGCGAGCGGTGCTCCGGGCTGCGGTCCGAGATGACCTGGTAACCGGATGACTCCAGTCCCTGGGCAAGCTGATCGGTGAGCTTGATTGTCTGGGCCGTCATTGCTTCCGTCGTCGCCTCGCGCAGCATCGTCAGCGACGCCCGCATCGCCGTCAACGACATGATGTTCTGGCCGCCGGTCTGGTAGCGCTGGGCAGTCGTCCGCAGGTTGAGCTGCCAGTTGTGGTCTTCATCGTTGGCGTCGACCGAGAGCCGCCCAACGTAGGTCGGATAGATGCGCTCGACCGCGCCTTCGTTGAAGACGACGACGGCATTGCCGAAGCTCGACAGCAACCACTTGTAGCCGTGCGCTGCTGCCGCGGTGACGCCCGTCTCCTCCAGATTGATCGGGTGGATGCCAAGCGACTGTGTGCAGTCGGCGAAGAGCTCGATGTCGCGCGCGCGGCAGATATCGCCGAGCTTCTTGAGATCATTACGGTAGCCGTCCGCCCACTCGATGTGGGAGATCGCGACAGCCCGCGTCTTGTCGTCCATGGCCGCTTCGAAGCGGCCAAGGTCCGTCCGGCCCTCGTCGTTCTTCTCGATGAAGCGCACCTCGACGCCCTTGCGCTGGAGATTCAGGAAGGGATAGACGACCGAGGGGAACTCGTGGCGCGGGATCAGGACATTGTCGCCCGCTTGCCAGTCGAGGCCGTTGCCGAGCAGGTTCATGCCCTCGGCCAGCGAGCTGACGAAGGCGACGTTGTCGGCCTTGCCGCCGGCCAGCTCGGCGACGCCCTCCTTCACCTCCTGGATGACATTGGCGCCGTAGTCGCCCGGCACGTCGGGCGGGCTGCCCCAGCTCGCGGCGTACTCCTGGACCGCCTCGATCGTCCGCGTCGGGAATGGCCCCCAGGCGGCGTGGTTCAGGTAGGACCAGGTGTTCGTCAGTGGGAATTCTTCACGGTAGGTCGTCACATCGACCGCTGTGCTCATCGCGCCTCCAGATTCCATTGCGCTCACGTAGGCCGGGCCATCGTAGCAAGCGGACCCCGGAACGGGAAGCCGGCGGCGGCTGGCGTACTATTCACGCTGGCGGGTTGCGTAAGCGAGGGAGGGCAATGTGGATCGATCAACCGGCAAAGCGCGAGAGCACAAACTGGTCATCTTCGACCTCGACAATACCCTCTGCGACCATCGCGGATCGCTGCGCGTCCGGCTAGACCACGCCTTCCAGGAGAGCTTCCCGGATGCAGCGTACCGGACGACGGTCGTCGCGGCGTCGATTGAGATCGCCCACGATGGGACAGACCACTTCGGCGAGCTGTTCGTCAACCAGAACGTCGACGCTCCCGAGGCGGTCAGCCGCGCCATCGAACGCTATGAATCCGACCGCTACCGTGGACTCGAGCTCTTCGAGGACACCTTGCACGGCATCGAACGGACGCGCGAGCATTTCGAGATCGCGATGATCACCAACGGTCCGACAGACATCCAGCAACCGAAGCTCGACCTGCTCGGCATCGAGGAGCTCTTCTCATTCGTGCTGATCTCCGAGAGCACCGGCTACTGGAAACCCGATCCTCGCATCTTCGAGCTGGCCCTGGAGCGGGCGCGGGTGCCGGCCCACCAGGCGGTCTACATTGGCGACTCACCGGATCACGACATGCGCGGCGCTCAAAGCGCTGGTTTGACGGCCATCTGGATGAACCGCTGGGATGAAGCGTGGCCGGGCGGCGAGGAACCCGACTTCACTGCGCCGGACATCGCTGCGGCGCTCTCCTGGCTTGGCGCGTAACCGCCCCGGCACTACGCGAATTTTGACCGATGTGCCAGTTCACCGGCCCAGGCGGACGCGGGACGCCGCGCAAGTCTCGGTATAATCGGACCAGGCGCTTCGGATTTGGCTACCCCGGATAGCAAGGGGCACAAGCGCCGCTGCCTACATCGACGCAACAATCGACCCACGCACAACAGAGGAGTGAGGACGTCAATGATTCGCCGGATCAAGCTGGCACACGAGATGGGATACTGCTGGGGAGTCCGGCGCGCGCTTGACATCATCAGCGAAGCCGGCGACCCGGCTGACCCCGTCGCAACGATCGGCGACGTCATCCACAATCCGCAGGTCGTCGACCGGCTCCGGGCCGGCGGCGTTGACACACGCGAGACGATCTCAACCGCGGCTCAAGCGGGTTTCCAGCGCGTCGCAATCACCGCCCATGGCGCAGGTCCGCACATGGCTAACGAGGCTAGCGAGCATGGCGTCGCCCTGCTCGACACTACCTGTCCGCTCGTCACAAAGGTCCAGCGAATGGCCCAGAAGCTGGTAAATCAAGGCTATTCGATCGTCGTCTACGGCGATTCTTACCACCCCGAGGTCAAAGGCATCATCGGTTGGTCGGGCACAACGCGGGCGTATGCCGCCAAGAAACTCGAAGACTTGCCCTGGGACGGGCCGCGCGGCTCGAAGGACCCGGATGCCGAGATACCGCCGCGCAAGGTCGCCATCGTCTCGCAAACCACGAAGAACACCGACGAATTCCTCGCCTTCTGCAACAAGCTGTCGGCCTGGGTGCTGCCCGAAGGCGGCGAGCTGCGCATCTGCAATACGATCTGTGAGCCGACCTACACCCGGCAGAACGCGTTGAAGGACCTGGCGCGCGAGGTCGACATGATCCTGGCAATCGGCGGCAAAAAGTCGTCGAACACCGCCCGTCTGGCGGAAGTCGGCGAGCAGCTTGGCGTCACCAGCTATCACATCGAACGGCCCGAGGATATCCAGTGGGAATGGCTCGACATCGACGGCGACGTTGGCATAACCGCTGGAGCTTCAACGCCGGACGACGTCATCGCCAGCGTCATTGACTACCTCGTCGAACGTGGCTTCGAGCCGCCGGAAGAAGGGCTGCGCGACTATGACCCGGAAGCGACGCCAGCGTTCTAACGACACGACCCGCGAGTCGATCCGACAATCGGCCATGGCGGCCCGTGAAGCCGCCCAGCAGGGCGAGGAGATCGAGCTCGATCCCGCCAGCGAGCTGTTCTTTGCCTTCGCCGGACCGCTCCTGCTCCAGGCGCGCAACGACCAGGAGTTTCAGGCTGCGACCGAGATCGCCGAGTTCGTCTGGTTCAGCAGCCACTTCAACGCGCACAGCCAGGTCGAGCTGCTAAGCGAGTACATCGCCGAGCGAGATATCCCGCCCGAGATGGTGCCCTGGCTCGTTGAAGTCGTCGCCGACCTATCTGAGCGCAAACTGCTACTGGCCGGTTAGGCCATGCCGGGCACATCCGCGACGCTCAGCCTGTGCCATGCGTAATCTGATCGGGCGCTTGTTGGAACGCCCGGCGGCGGACCTCGACCGCATCGCCGCTTTCTGGGGCGCGCGGCTCTCGGGCAAAGACCGCTACACCGACGTCGCCTCGATCTACCGCGAGATGACCGACATCTGGGCCGCGCGGGACATTTGGGAGAGCCTCGACGAAACCGCACAAGCGCTGGTCATGGCGATGGCAAGCGGGCCTGACGTGCCCTCGACCCCGGACGCCCTTGCCGACCAACTCGGGCTCGAGGCGGCCAGCGCGACGGCGGCGTTGCGGCAGCTGTATCGGACCGGCATCGTTGCGCTCGAACACCAGTCCGAAGGTGATCTCGAAGCCAGCCCGCGTCTCTACCTGCCGCGCGAGCTTGGCAGCCTCTTCGAGCGTCGGGCGTCGGAGGCCGAGGAGCCCCCCGACCTGACGCTGCCGCTCGAAGAGCTCCTGGCGACGGTCCCTTTCATCGAGATCGAGGAAGCCGCAACCTTGTGGGGCGCGCGTGTCACACCCGGCGTCCACGCGCGTTCAGACCTCGTCACCATCATCAAGAACCAGATAGAGCGGCCGGACCGCGTCGCCGCCGCCGTCGGAACGCTGACCCAGCCCGCGCAGGCGCTCTGGAGGGCATTGCGGGACAACGGCGGGCGCATTGAGCTAGACACAGCCCGTGAGGCCGCGCAGCTCGATGGCGTCCAGTTTCGCGACGCCGTGCGCCAGCTCGCCACACGGCTCCTCGTCTGGCACAGCTACGGCCCAGTGGACGCAGAGGCGCGGCGCTGGCTGGTCATCCCGGAGAGCGTGCTGCACCCAATAACACCGGAACCGGAGCCCGTGCCGGAGATCGAGCGGTACACCAATGACCAGGTCTACGAACCCGGTTGGCTCTTTCCCCAAGCAGGCGCGTGGGACCTGCTGACATTGCTACGCGAGTCGATCCGCGACAGCCCGCGAACCTCTGCCCTGCAGAGTGGCGATCCGTCCATCCAGCGGCGACTCGCGCCGCGGCTCTGGCGCGCGGAGCTCGAGACGGGCATGTTGCCGACCGGCTACGTGCCGTTTCTCGCGCGGGTTGGCGGCTTGCTCGGCGTCTTGCAGGATCTGGATGGCCGCACGATTGCCGGCCCGGAAGCGGCGACCTGGCGCAACGCAGCCTTCACGACGGCGGCGCGTCGCATGGTCGCGGCCTGGACGAGTGCCGAGGAATGGATCGAAGGGCGCGACCGTATCGACCTGGCGCTCTACGGCGCATCCTGGCCAGCCTTTCGCGGCACGCTCCTGCGGGCAATCGCGGCTATTGACGATGATGGGTGGTACGACCAGGCGTCCTTCATTGAGCATCTCCTGGCAACCGAACCCGATCTGCTCCGCCAGGCGCAGGTTGGCTCGACGCCATCGCGGCAGCTCACGATGCGGGTCGACGCGGGTCAGCGGCCCTCCGACCGGCGAGCCGACGTCCTGCGGCTCGTCATCGCGACGACGCTCGAAACCGCTGCGGCCTGGCTCGGGATTGTCGAGCGCTCGCAGGCGCTGGACGGAGGCGCGGCCGCCCTCCGAGTGACGCCCTTTGGACGCTGGGCAGGCGGGCGTGGACCGGAACCGTCTGGCCAGCATCTTGGTCCGGCCCCGCTAGCTGTTGGCGCGAATCTACAGATTCTGCTCTACCGACCAACCCCCCGCCGCGTCTGGGCGCTCACGGCGTTCTCGGAGTCGCGCGCGCTCGACCGCGTCTCGACATACCAACTCACCTCCAACGCCGTGATTCGCGCCCTTGCCAGCAATGTCGAGATCCGCGACATCGTGCGCTTCCTGGAGAGTCAAAGTGGCCAGGAGCTTCCGCAGACGGTGCGCTACACGCTGGAGGAGTGGGACAGCGGCTACCATCGCGTGTGGCTGCAACGGGCGATTATCCTGACACCCGAGGACGAAACCGACCGCGACCGGATCATCGCGTTGCTCGACGAGTCCGGGCTGACCGGGACACCGCTGCCTGATGGCACGATTGCCCTGATCCACGACGCCAGCGACGCAACCGAGCGGATCTTCGATCAGACACTCCGGACACTCCGCGACCGGGGTTTCGCCCCGCTCGCCCGCGCCCCGGAACGGCGCGGCAACTAACCGGCTCCGAGCGGCCGCTTTCGCATGTGCCGGTGCAGCGTCGAGCCGTCCGGCAATGCGAACGTGGCGCGTTCTGCGCCGGCCGCCAAGTCAGCGAGCACTGCCAGCATCGCCCGGTTCGCTTCGAGGTGCGCCGTCGCGACTGTCTCCAAGTGGCCACCGGTAGCAGTCTCGTCATTGACCTCCGTCACCCAGGAGAGCACAGTTGTGCGCGGATAACGCGTATTGAACCCGCGTCCGCCGGGATCTGCCGGCGTGCCGCCGAAGTGCCAGAGCATATCGTTGTGGAACTCGCCCGGGAATCGATCCGGCACACGCTCCTGTCCCCAACGCCGGTAGCTCGCGCCGATCTCCCGGTTCAAGTCGCCAATCTCCGTATTGACGAATGCGGCCGAGACAGCGTCGCGTAGCGCCCTGGCGGCTTGCGCGTGCTCGGGAAAGGCCGGGTCATCGACGTAGCGGACGATGCCGTAGATCAATGCCTGGGGTATCCAGTAGGAGACGCGGAACCTCGGCGGTGAACCGAACCCGGCGAACGGTTGGACCCACTCGTGGGACGGCACGCCGTGATTGTCGACCAGCGCGTCCGGCAGCCAGCGACGCCAGAGGGCCGGCCGGACGCGCGCCTCCCCGTAGGGCGTTCCAGGGTCGAAGTAGTCCTCGCCGAACTCGTGTCCGAGCGCATTGTAGCGGGCCGGGTGATGCTTCCAGGTGGCGGCTTCTTCAGGCTTGGCCAACCGTGCGTGTAGCGCCGCGCCATCCGCGTTCTCATAGGGGATAAGCACAATGTTGAGCGCGCGCGCCAGCTCCCGCCAGGTCTCGTCGGAGCCGCATAGCTGGGCCAGCTTGAGCGCCGCGTTCGTGCTGGAGATCTCATTGGCATGGTGCCGGGCAACGATCATCGCCGTTGGCTTGAGCGCTGTCAGCTTCGTGGGCGACCAGAAGCGGCCCGGCGCTTCAGCGGCAATGGCGATCGCCGGGATCGGACGCTCTTCGTAGCTGTGCCCCTCGATCCAGGCGCTGACGTTCGCGGTCCGGCCAACCCGTCCGGCCCAGGTTTCAACGGCGGTACCGTGGATGTTCTGGTCCATTGGAGCCAGGGCGTCGTCGCCATCGTCAGCGAGCATCACCGGCAGCGGCAGTCGCACGCGTGATTCTCCGCGCTCGGTCAATAGATCGACGGCGAGTGACGGTGTAGCTGGATCAATGACCGGCACACCAGGCGTTGGTGCAGCGGCATTGTCCAGATCTGCCGGCGCCCGCACTGCGGCGACCAGTTCGCCGTCAACCAGCCTGAGCTCGTCGACCTCAAGCTGTGGCGTAACCGGCGGCCGTGGCGGGGCTTCCCGCAGTCGCACGACCGCGTGTGGCGCGGCCCCGTCACTGACATTGACAGTCGGGATGACTGCGCCCGGCGCGCTGGTCCGGTCGCCGGTCGATTCCAGGCCAAGCACTTCGAGCGTGTCGAGCGTATTGAAGTAGATATCCTCGTGAAGCGCCTCGGCGGCCGAGTCATTCTCCTCGCGGATCCCGAGCCGCCGGTTTGGTGCGCTGAGCGTCACCTCGGCTTCGAGCGCCCCGAAGAAGGGCTGGCGCGCGGCGTCGAAGCCGCCTTCGTCGTGGATATCGGCAACGACACGGGCCAAGACCTCGCGCTGCCAGAAGCGCCAGAACCGATCCAGATCCGTCGCGACCTGCTCGCGCGGCTCCTCACCATTGACAGTCGCGATGAAGCCGCCGGTCGTTACCGCAACGAGCTCGCTCCCCGCGACCTGCGGCATGAATGGCAGGGCATACCAGAGCAGGTCAGTCTCCCAACGCCCAAGCTCTGTGCCATCCGCGTCGGTTGCGACCGCCTCGTAGACCGGCGCGTCTGGGGTGGCAGCCTCGCGCATGACGACACTCTCCAGCGGGATGCCGAGCTGTGCCGCCGCGATCTCGTCACCGGGAAAGAGCTCCTGCAACCAGCGGATGGGCATGTCCAGATGGCTCATGCCCTCGGCAGGCTCGAAGCGCCGGTAGCGGATCTCCAGCCGCTCGACCGCCTCCCCTACCAGGTCGGGCAGCACCACCTCTTCCAACCATGACAGTCCGACCTTGAACGCCGACAGAACCCGGATGCGCGGCTCTGGCACGCCCAACTGCCGCGCCTCCTCCACGAGCGAGCGCTCCAGTTCGCGCCGGAGCGGCGCGGACTCGCAGGTGAACGCGACAAGCTCCAGTTCGCTACCGGTCGCCAGCCGCCTGAACACCTGCTCGTGGATCGCGTGCTGGAGCCGGGCAATCTCCGGTTCGTCGGTCCACTCCAGCTCCCAGCGCACAGGTTGCCGGGCCAGATCCGGCGGTCCGTCACCAATGAGCGTCCGCGCCAGCAGGTCGAGTCCGGCGCGCGCGCCAGCCGTCTGCGGGTGGCCGAAGTGCGGCCACTCCCGCGCGACGCCCTCGATCAATGCAGCAACACCGGCGCTCTCGCCTGCAACACGCCAACCGCCATCGGTCGCGGCCAATCGTGGCGCATGATCGCCGACGTCTACGGCAAGCATGAGCTCTCGGTCTGCTACAAGCGGGATGGTCACACCACCGGACTCCAGCCCGATCCGCACCGCCAGATTACAGAGTGCGATGCCGACCGCGTCCGGCAGATCCTCCGGTAGCGCGATGCCGATCCGTGTCGCGTCCGGCACGAGATCGCCGTCCCGGTCGTCGAGCACTCCCGAAATCGTGAAGAGGTCGAGCAGATCGCCAGAGCGTTCTGATCCGTGACCCGTAGTGTCAGTAGCGACAACCTCGGGCGCAGGCGCGTCGAGCAGTCCACGCGCACCAGCAACGTCATCGACGCGCACGCTGGCGACGCCATCAACCGGCGCATCGACAAAGAGCGGTAATGGCAGCGCCTGCGCGCTCAGCCCGAGCAGCGCCGCCGCATCGAGCAACACTGACCAGAACTCGCGCCGGTCGATGCCCTCCCCTGGCGTAACGAGGACGCGCGCTTCGGCGTCGTCGATGAAACCATCGTCGTTTCTGTCAATGAGATACTGCTCGAAGGCTGCCATCGTTCTTCCCTTCATCGCACAGTTTTCCCGCGCATTGTAGGTTCGAAATGGCCGCGACCGCGAGGTGAACCAACGGCCATTGCCCGTATAATGGCCCTGAAAGTGAACGAACACAGCCATCGCCGTGGCCACGCCGTCAAGAGGGGACGTATATGCCGACATCCTTCAACCCGCAAGAGCACGTCCGCCAGCTTGAGGACGGCCGCGACTATATGGACCTCAAGTGGCGACTCCTCTGGCTCCGTTCCCACGAGCCGGAGGCGTCCATCGAGACGCAGATCGTGCCGTCGAGCGAGGACGAGATCATCTGCCGTGCCAAGCTCACCTTGCGCTCCGGGGCGTCAGTCTCGGCCCACGCCAGCGCGAGCCGCGCCGACAGCGCCAACGCCATCGAGATCGCCGAAGACCGCGCGCTCATCCGCGCGTTGGCAGCGCTCGGCTTCGGCGCTGAGTACATCGAGGATGACGACGTCGAGCTACAGGCAACGCCGAACCCGCCGGTCAACCTCATGACCGCCCGGGCGCTGATGGACCGCAACGAACAACGCTACGACCCAGAGCCGGAACTGGACGACGAGAGCCCTGAACCGGAAACTGAAGACGATCAAGAGGAGCCCGCGCCGCCAGCCACGCTCCAGCCAGCGTCGACCGTCGACGACGGCCCAAAACAGCCGGAGGACATCTCCTGGACGAAGTTCTGGGCCTGGGCCAAGCCGCGCGGCTACGGCACGGCGCTGGAGCTCGGCGAGCTGCTCGGCGTCGATGTCCTGTCACACACACCCGGCGAGATCCGGCGCATGATCAAGCGTTACGAGCTGGAACACCCGCCCGGCGGCACAGAGTAGAGTCGCGCACCAACATCTCCGGCCCGGTCCGGGCATCTGAACGAAGGAGCAACGATGAGCGTAAACGTCGCCCGGCCGCCAACATCTGTCGATAGCGTGATCGTCATCGACTACGGCAGCCAGACGGCCCAGCTAATCGCCCGCCGCGTCCGCGAGGCGCACGTCTACTGCGAGCTCGTGCCGCACGACACCGGCCCGGCGATCCTCGACGAGCTGCAACCGCGTGGGATCATTCTCTCCGGCGGCCCAAACAGCGTCTACGAGCCGGGCGCGCCGGGACTGCCCGATTGGGTGCTCGCCAGCGGCTTGCCGGTCCTCGGGATCTGTTACGGCATGCAGCTCATCGCTCAGGGTAAGGGCGGGACCGTCGCCCACGCCAGCGAGCGCGAGTATGGCCCGGCCCGCATCACGACGGTCAACGGCCACCCGCTCTTCAGCGGTCTGCCGGACGAACTGGATGTCTGGATGAGCCACGGCGACCGCATCGAGGAGCTGCCGGAGGGCTTCGAGCCGTTGGCTACCAGCCCGAACTCGCCCAGCGCGGCGATGGGTCTGGATTCGATCATCGGTGTGCAGTTCCACCCTGAGGTCGTGCATACGCCCATGGGTCGTCAGATGTTGCGCAATTTCCTTTACGACATCTGCGGCTGCAATGGGAACTGGACGCCGGACTCCTTCATCGACTCCGCCATCACGGCCATCCGCGAGCGCGTCGGCGATGAGCGGGTGCTGTTGGCCCTCTCCGGCGGCGTCGATTCCTCGGTCGTCGCGGCGCTGGTACACCGGGCCATCGGCGAGCAACTGACCCCCGTATTCGTCAACAACGGCCTGCTGCGCGAAGGTGAAGCAGAGATCGTCCAGGAAGTCTTTGGCCGCCACTTCCACATGAATCTCGTTTATGTCGATGCCACCGACCGCTTCCTCGGTCGCCTCGACGGCATCGACGACCCCGAAGAGAAGCGCAAGATCATCGGCGATGAGTTCATCCGCGTCTTCGAACGCGCTGCTGTCGAGCAGGGCGCGGGCAAGCCGTTCGCATTCCTGGCCCAGGGCACGCTCTACCCCGATGTCATCGAGTCGACGAGCGCCGAGACGAAAGCGGCCCACAAGATCAAGACGCACCACAATGTCGGCGGCTTGCCCGAAGATTTGGCCTTCGAGCTGATCGAGCCGCTACGGATGCTCTTCAAGGACGAGGTCCGCGAGGTTGGCACACACCTCGGACTGCCTGACGAAATCGTCCACCGCCAGCCCTTCCCTGGGCCCGGTCTCGCCGTGCGGTGTCTCGGCGCGATCACCGAGGAGAAGCTGGTCGCGCTCCGCAAGGCCGACGCAATCGTTCGCGAGGAGATCGAAGCCGCCGGGCTTGGCCGCGATATCTGGCAATACTTCGCCGTGCTCCTGCCGGTGCGTTCGACCGGCGTCATGGGCGATGGCCGCACCTATGCCCGCGCCTGCGCCATCCGCGCGATCACCAGCGAGGATGCGATGACTGCGGATTGGGCGCGCCTGCCCTATGAAGTGCTGGCGAAGATGTCGACACGTATCACCAACGAGGTTCACGGCATCAACCGCGTCGTCTACGATATCTCATCGAAACCGCCATCGACGATCGAGTGGGAATAGCCACCGCGTCACGCGCCGCAATGCAAAGGTAACCGTCCTATGCTTACGTCACGCCCGATCTTCAGGCAACGCCTATTCATCACGATGGCTCTCGCCGGCTTGCTTGCCGTCCTGCTGACCGCCGCCGGCTGCGGGTCCGATAGTGACACCGCCGACGATCTCGATGATCCGACGCAGACCGGCACCGACCTTATTGAGGAATATGCCGAGCTCATCCGAGACAAGGACACAGACGGTCTCGACGACTTCATCTCCGACGCCTTCATCATCCAGCGCGCCGACGGCAGCTTCCGCTTCAAAGACGACTACCTCGACAACCTGCCCGATCTCGAGGACTGGACGATCTCCGAAGTCGAGGCGGTCCAGGACGGCAATGCGTTGACCGTGCGCTGGTTCATCAGCGTCCACAGCGTCGTCGAACGGGTCGACAGCGACCCCGACGCGCCCGAGCGCATCGCTGTGGACGTCGTGCGTGACATCGTCGCGCTCGACGCTGTCGTGTCGTCGTCGCCCGAGCCGGGGATCGGTCTGGTGCAGCTGCGACAGTTCCAGGCCGACGCCGGCGACGAGGTGCGGGCGGCGATCGATCGCCTGCAGTCGGACTACGGCGCGCCGCTCGACGGCGTGATCCTCGACCTGCGCGGCAACCCGGGCGGCTTGCTCTCGGAGGCGGTGAACGTGTCGGACGCGTTCCTGTCGGAGGGGCGGATCGTGTCGACCGGCGGCCGCGCGCAAGCCAGCCAGGCCTACGAGGCGCGCCGCTCGACCACACGCTACG
>JAUIIK010000036.1 GCA_030431755.1 Chloroflexia bacterium | reverse complement strand
AAAGCCTTGCTCGGGATGACCATGGTGTTGCTGTGGCGTCTACTGCATGGCGCTGGGTGCCGCCAGATCTTGGGCGCACGGCAGGCAAACGGCTCAATCTGGCGCATGGAGCGTGAGCGGCCAACGTCAATAGAGCTTGGCCTGCCTCTCTCTGTCGTTCCTGCATGGCGAAGCAGGCTGACGGCGCGGAGAAGACTCCAATGCCTACCCTCTGAGGTTAGCGAGCAACCGCTCGCTCGCGCCGGTGATCTCGCCGAGCTTCTCGCCGGCCAGCAGGCGACGGCGGATTTGGGCTTCGTAGTCCACACGCGGGCCGCAATGCTCGATGATCTCCGCGACGCGTTCCGGCGGGATGACCATGACGCCGTTGTCGTCCGCCAGGATTATGTCGCCGGGCGAGACCGGCACGCCGCCACACTGGATCGTGGTGTTGATCTCGCCGGAAGCGCCGGTCGAGCGGCTGGTAATCGGTGCGACGCCCCGGCAGAAGGTCAAGTACTCCATCTCCCAGATCTCCGGAATATCCGTCGCCGGGCCGTCGACCAGCGTCCCGGCCAGGCCGCGCAGCTTGGCCGCCAGTGAGGTCAGCTCGCCCCAGCAGGCGTGCTTCTGGTCGCCGTTGCGGTCGATGACCAGCACATCACCCGGCTCGGCAATGTCGATGGCGTGGTGCACGACGGCGCTATCGAGGGCAGACGTCCGCACCGTCACAGCCGGGCCGCAGAGCGTGAAGCCCCGACCGACACCGATCGGCCGTAGCTCGTTCGCCATGAACCCGAAGTCCAGCATATGCCCAATCGTCGCCGGCGGTATCGCGCGTAGCTGGTCAATCTGCTCAGTGGTGACCGCCGTCGCCGGCCGGGGGTTAATCGTGACACTCATTTCGCTGCCTTCCCGCAACAATCAGCTTGGTGTCCGGCAGTATAGAGCGTTTGCTGGCCGCCGCCGCGACACCGCGTAGCGTGGCTGGGGCAGCCAGAATTACGCCGGGTCTGTTCATAATGCATGTCCACAGGCTATGCTGGCGTCAGATACCAGACTGAGACGCCTTGAGGGCATGTTGCGGGTGTTCGAATGGCCGGGTAGATGTTCGAGCTCGACGCCGAGACCTATATTCGTTCCTGGAAACTACTGGCCGTCAGAGGGGTTGTCACGGCCGCGTTCGGCCTACTGGCAATGCTCTGGCCGGGGGCGACGGTCATGGCGCTCGTCATGCTCGTCGGGGCGCTTGCCTTTCTGCGCGGCGTGCTGACGCTCTTCGACATTCTATCGGGCGAGGTCTCCGCAAATCAGCGCTGGCTAGCGCTCTTGGAGGCCGGTATCGGCATACTGATCGGCCTAGTCGCCTTCTTCTTTCCACGGATTACCGTCGGCACGCTGCTCTTCATCATCGCCGTCTGGGTCGTCGTTCTGGGGGCTAGCCAGCTTGCCGCCGCCCTGAGCCTGCGGGCTGAGATCGCCCATGCCTGGTTGCTCGGCCTGGCCGGATTGCTTTCCATCTCTATTGGGGTCATCTTCATGACGTTCCCCATACGCGCGGCCGCCTCAATTGCCGTGCTCTTCGGGATCTTCCTGTTCGTGATCGGCGCGTCGATGGCCATCTTCGCGCTCCGGTTACGCGAACTCGCGTACTACGACGACACCCTGACTGAGCATCCGAGCTAAGACGCAACGCCGCCGCAAAGGAGGCACGCCCGATGTCACGCAACCTTTCGATTGCCCTCACAATCGTTGCCACGTTCCTTTTCCTGCTCGCGTCGGTCGGGTTCTGGATGCGGACGTCGGTTCTGGAGGAGGAGACATTTGTCGACATCTCTTCCAATTCACTCTCAGCCGAGGATGTCCGGCTGGCGATCGCCGAGCGTATCGTCGATGTCGCGCTGGCGGACCGGCCAATTGTGCGGAATTTCGTGCGCGGGCCGGCGTCCGAGGTGATCTCCGGCATTCTCGGGACGTCAATTATCGGGTCGTCGATTGAGCGCATCGCCCGCCTGATCTTCCAGCTGCTGATCCATCACAGCGGCGAGCGCGTCGCGATCAACCTGGAGCCGATCCGGGATCTCGTC
Source organism: Chloroflexia bacterium (assembly GCA_030431755.1). Taxonomy (GTDB): domain Bacteria; phylum Chloroflexota; class Chloroflexia; order Thermomicrobiales; family CFX8; genus JAUIIK01. The sequence continues at coordinate 37,771 of JAUIIK010000036.1, read as the reverse complement.
GTGAATGTCATCAACTTCCTCGCGCCGGATGGTGAAACGCGCATCGACGCGAGCCAGATACCGGATGAGATCGTGATCATGGAGGAAGACGATCTGCCGCCGATCCAGAACTACATCCTGGCGCTCGACTGGATCGCGTTGCTGCTCGGACTCGCCAGCGCCGGCCTGGTCGCGCTCGTCCTGACGAAGGCATGGCACAGCCCGGCACGCAATAGCTACCTGAAGTGGCTTGGGGGCGCGCTGGCAATCGGCGCGTTCATCCTGATTCTCATCACCTGGACAGCCGGCTCAACGGCGGTGCTGGCCATCGACGACGAGACCGGCCGGGTCATCGTCTCCCGCACTTATGACAACCTGATCGCCCAACTCCGGGTGCAGACCTTCGGGCTGATGGTGATCGGCATCGGCGTCTGGCTCGTCGGTTGGTGGCTCAACCGTGAGACGGCGCTACAACCAACTACGGAGCAACCGTCCGACAGCGACGTGCCCAGCCCTCTGAACGCATGAAGTTGGAAAGTCGCGCCGGCTGGGGTTCGTGATCCGCTAGCCTACAGCCCCCGCAGGAGACTCCACAGCAACATCATGGTCATCCCGAGCAAGGCTGTGCGCCCGAGGGATCGTGTCGCGAGCGTGCCACCTATCGGCGCAGGAGACGGTGATCGACCGCGCTGGAGTAACCGGGACAGGCTTCCACGGAGCGCGGCACTGTCGGTCGGAGAGCCCTCGGGCGCACAGCCTTCCTCGGGATGCCAGGTTCGGAGCGGGATCTGCGTCATGGATGCCGGTTGGCGGCGCACGGTGGAGCGCGTCGACACAGTCCATCTGTCCAAAGCCTAAATTGATGTATAAACGGCGGCCCGGCCTCAACCGTGCAGCGCTACTGGACCGTCTCCGAGAAGCCCGAGAAGACGAAATCCTGGATCGCGCGGTAGGCCGGGCGCGGGTTGGCGTGCTCGTCGGTGATCGAGAAACCGGCGAACTTGCTGTCGATGCCGGCATAGGGCGCGGCGTTGAGATGCCAGACAAAGACCATCTCGACCCAGGGCCACTCGGTGCGGACGATCTCGAAAGCCCGTTCGAGGTACTCGGCCTGGAGCTCCTCGGTCATCCACTCGCCGTAGGCATAGTCCTCCGACTCGTTCGGCGTCGGCCAGCCCATCTCGGTGAACCAGACCGGCTTATCGTCCAACCCCAGCCCCGCCAGAATCCGCTGGTACTCCTCGACGTGGCGGAAGTAGAACTCCGGCGCGTTGGCCCAGCCGGGGTTGTCGGCCGGGTTGCTGGCCCAGTAGTTGTCCGGCGAGTTGCCGGCGCCGTAGGCGTGGACGGCAATGACGTCAAAGTACTGGGCGGCCTCGCGGTCGTTCATCGTAAAGAGCGCCTCAAAGTACCAGTCGTCGTCCAGCGCCAGGCGCTCGATCATCAGGCTGTGCGCCGCCATGCCGGGCGAGACAATCCGGGCGTCCGGGTCGACCGCGCGCATGGCCGGGGCGGCCTCGCGGATCATCTTGAGGTAGCCGGCCGGGTCGATGACGCGGCCCTGGTAGTCGATCAGATTCGGCTCGTTCCAGAGCTGCCAGGCATCGACCTTGCCGTCGAAATAGGGCAGTAGCTCACGCATGAACTCGGCGAAGGCCGTCGGGTCGCCGGGGAGCGTCGGGTCGGCGGGCCGCGCCCAGGCCGGCGCATGGGCGATATTGACCAGCACCTGGAGGCCGCGTTCCTTGGCGATATTTGCGATGTGGACGTAGGGCCAGACGTAGAACTCGACGTCGGAGTCCTGGTTAGGCTGGAGCCCATCCCAGGTGAATTGGAGCCGCACCCAGGTACAGCCGCTATCGACCAGCAAGTCGAGGTGCTCGCGGTTTAGCTCGTCCTGGTCGGCGTGCGCCCAGAAGGCCATGTTCAGGCCGCAGGCCAGCCGGTTCTCGGGGTAGAGCGCAGTCGGGCCGATGACCGGCGCATCGCGGTCGACAACGGTCGGCTGCTGTGGTTCGAGCGCCTCCGCCGGGACGCGGTGGCTCTGGAGCTCCTGGATGCCGAGGTGGCCGAGTAGGATCTGATACTCCTCCGGCAGGTCGGGGTGATACTCCATGCGGGTGCGCTCGAAATACTGCACCAACTGGAGGTCGCCGGTATAGATGTCTGCTTCCTCGAAGGGCTCGGAGAGCGGATAGCCGAAGGTAACGATGCCGCCATTTTCTTCCCAATACTCCCGGAAGACGCCATCGAGGTAGTGGCCAGTCTCCGCGAAGTAGAGCGCCGCGGTCGACGGCGGGTTGCCGTCGCGCAGATAGCGGAAAGGCTCGTCACCACCCTGGCGCTGCGCGATCGTCAGCGACGCGCCCAGACGCACCGGCAGGACATTGATCGGGAAGGGCTTGTCGTCGTGGTGCTCGAAGATTGCGCGCTCAAAGTACTGGCGGTGTAGGCCGCCTTCATAGAAGACGCGCGAGATGGGGTAGCCGAAGGTGTCAAGACCGCCACGGGTGCGCCAGAAGTCGGCGAACTCTGGATCGACCCAGAAACCGGTCTCGGCGAAGTACATCGACCCATTGGACTCCTGCTGTGCGGCAGCAGGCTGGAATGCCGCGAGCGACGTCGCTGCGATGGCGATAACGAGTAGTGTGCGGAGTGGGCGAATCAAGCTGTACAACTCCCCGATTGTGCGTTCTCGCGGCCCCAGGTAACAACGCGGCTGGGCGTGATTGGTTTCGGTCCTCTTTTCAGCCGCACCCGGCGGGTCTACGCTAAGGTCCAGCCTACGAGGATGGCACGACAGAAAGAACAAACCAAATGTCCCAAAACCGCATCACGGCGCTCGATGGCAAACGGATCGTCCTGGGCGTCACCGGCAGCATCGCCGTCTACAAGGCCGTCGACCTCGCCAGCAAGCTGACGCAGGCCGGCGCAACGGTCGACGTCATTATGACCGATGCCGCGCGGGAGTTCGTTACACCGCTGACCTTTCAGGCGGTGACCGGTCGGGCTGTCTACACCGATATGTGGGCAGCGCCTGCCGGACAGGGCTTGCCGACGCACATCGCACACGTCGGGCTGGGCGAAGCCGCCGACGCCATCATGATCGCGCCGGCGACAGCCGATACGCTGGCCCGGCTGGCGCAAGGGCGCAGCGACGACCTGCTCAGCGTCACCTGCCTGTCGGCCCGCTGCCCGCTCGTCGTTGCCCCGGCGATGGATGGCGGGATGTATGAGCATCCGGCCACCCAGGCCAATCTCGAAGTGCTCCAGAGCCGCGGCGCATACCTGATCGAGCCGGAGACGGGCCGCTTCGCCTCCGGACTGACCGGCCGCGGGCGGCTCCCGGAAACACCGCAATTGATCGGCCACCTCCGGCTGGCGCTCGGCCGGGACGGAGAATTGGCCGGCAAGCACTTCCTTATTTCTGCCGGGGCTACGCGTGAGGCACTCGATCCCGTCCGCTACGTCACCAACCACTCGAGCGGCCGCCAGGGGCATAGCATTGCCCAGGCCGCGCTCGACCGCGGCGCGCGGGTGACGCTGGTCACGATGGCGCGGGATCTCGCTACGCCGGTCGGCGCGGAGCGAGTCGATGTCGCGAGCGCCCGCGAGCTGCTCGACGCCGTAACCAGCCGCATCACTGCTTCATCGCCCGACGCGCTGGTGATGGCGGCGGCGGTAGCCGACTACCGGCCAGCAACAGCAGCGGACCAGAAGATCAAGAAGTCCGACGATCCAGACGCGGGCATGACCATCGACCTCGCCCGCAACCCGGACATCCTGATGACGGTCAAGGCGTTGCGCGAGGAAGTCGGCAGGCCGCGCGTCGTCGTCGGCTTCGCAGCGGAGACGAACGACCTGATTAAGAGCGCCGCCTCGAAGCTGGAGCGCAAGGGCATGGACCTGATCGTCGCCAACGATGTCTCCGCGCCCGACGCCGGCTTCCGCGCCGAGACCAATCGCGTCATCCTCCTCGACCGCGAGGGACAGCAGACCGAGATCGACCTGACCAGCAAAGCCCGCATCGGCGAGATCGTCATCGACCGCGTGGCGGCGCTGCTGGATGGGTGACATACGTCGTACCGCTCGATAGAAACCCATGCCCTACCCGTATGTCAGCCTGAGCGGAGGCTTCGCGGAGTCGAACGGGTCCAAGGGTCAACCTGCATGGGAACCCGCCCGTGACGATGGCTTGGCCAATGCGACGTGTCGAAGGTTGGTCGATTGGAACGAGCATCGCAGCACCAGAGTCCGGGTGCTCGTGATGAGTTGGACCCATTCGACTCCGCTGCCGCTCCGCTCAAGGTGACGTGATGGTGGGCTGCGTATACATGCGGGATATGAGTGTGGCGGTAGGAAAGAGCGCGTCGAATGGCGACGCGAGGACGTCTATCCAGCATTACGTTCGGCGACGAGGCGGAGGCCTTCGAGGGTGAGCATCGGGTCGGTCACGTCGATGCTGGTGGTGACATTGGCGATGATCTGGGCAAGGCCTCCGGTTGCAATGACCTGGGCATTGCGAAGTTCGGCGCGCATGCGGTCGATCAAGCCCTCGATCATCGCGGCATGACCGAGGACAAGGCCGGACTGCATCGCGTGGCGCGTGTTGGTGCCGATGACCGAGGGCGGCGGGGCAAGCTCGACGTGCGATAGCTGGGCCGCGCCCCCGACCAGGGCGTTGGCAGTCACGGCCAGACCGGCTGCGATAGCGACGCCGCGAAGTTGGCCGATGCCCTGCGGGCCAGCGGCGACCGCAGTCAGGGTCGTTGCCGTTCCGAAGTTGACGACGATGCAGTTGGCCTGGAACCGGTCGTAGCCGGCGATGGCGTTGGCAAGCAGGTCGGTGCCGACGGAATCCGGTTGATCGGTCGTGATCTCCAGGCCGGTGTCGAGCTTGTTGCTCAATAGCAATGGCCGCGCGCCGAGCTGCCGTTCCAGCATATCCAGCATCCCGGTCGTCAGCTGGGGCACGACGCTACTCATGATCGCGCTACTGACATCGCCGGCCGTGATCCCGGCCTCGGCGAAGAACGAGCGCAGCAGCACGGCATACTCGTCTGGCATCCGGTTCCGCACCGTCTCAACCGGCCAGAAGTGCGCCCACTTGCCCCCAGCGTGGACCCCGAACTTGATATTGGAATTGCCGATGTCAATGGCTAGCAGCATGTTGCCCTTCGGGCAGTACGTAGTTTGCAGGTTGTAGTTTGTAGGAAAGCCAGCGTCCTGAACCTGGCTGTTAACTACGTACTACGCACTACAACCTACAAACTCTCTCACCCGCGCCAGGCCATGACGCCGAGCAGGCGGGCCAGGGTGCGGAGCTCTTCTTGCGCTTCGGTGAACTCGCCGTTGTTGCCGGAGGCACGGACAATGGCGGTGGCCATGTCCTCCAGCACGACGACGGCGTCGGGCGTGTTGAGGTCATCGTCGAGGGCGGCTCGCATACGCTCGGTGTAGGGCGCGGGATCGACGGCGTTATCTCCGCCGGGGTTGGAGACGTGGACGGCTTCCTTAAGGAGGCTGGCCAGACCCTCGTAGAGCGCCGGGCCGCCATCGATGTACTCCCAGGGTGTGCGGTAGTGATGGCTGTGCAGGTAGAGCCGCAGGGCGTCCGGTGTGTGGTAGTGCAGCACGTCACGGGCCAGGACGAGATTGCCGAGGGACTTGCTCATCTTCTCGCCCTGGTACTCGACCATGCCGATGTGCATCCAGAAGCGGGTGAAGGGCTCGGAGCCTGAGAAGTGCTGGGCCTGGGCGATCTCGCACTCGTGGTGCGGGTAGATCAGGTCGCTGCCACCGCCGTGAATGTCGATCGTCTCACCGAGGTAGCGCATCGACATGGCGGTGCATTCGATGTGCCAGCCAGGCCGGCCGCGCCCCCAGGGACTCTCCCAGAAGGGCTCGCCCGGTTGCCAGGCCTGCCACATGATGAAGTCGAGCGGGTTCTCCTTGCGCGGGTCGTCCGGGTCCGCGCCACGCTCGCGGGAGAAGTCGACCATCTGCTGGTTGGTGTACTTGCCGAGCGCGCCGTAGTCCTCGTCGGCGGCGACGCGGAAGTAGACGTTGCCGTCGGCCTCGTAGGCATAGCCCTCGGCGATCAGCTTCTCGTTGATATCGATGATCATGTCGATCTCTTCGCTGGCGCGCGGGAAGACCTGCGGCCAAAGCACGTTGAGCGCCGAGAGATCCTCGACGAAGTGCCGCGTGTAGCGGTCGCCGAGCTGGTCCCACTCGCTGCCGACCTCGCCGGCCTTGCGAACGATGTCGTCGTCGATATCGGTGACATTCTGGACGTACTTCACGCGCCAACCGAGATACTGGCAATAACGGTTGAGAACGTCGAAGGTCAGGTAGGTCATACAGTGGCCGATGTGGCCGACGTCATAGGGCGTCACGCCACAGACATACATCTTGACGGTCTTGCCGTCGGTCGGCTCGAAGTCGCGCTTTTCCGCGCTCAGGGTGTCGTATAGCTTCACTCGCGAGTACCTCAGCTTCTATTCGATATCAGGTGAATCCTGCCGCGCGGACGTTAGCACAATCCGCGCGCTCCCGCGACATTGCCGCGTGTTGTCGGCGGTCTTGCAGGGCGGTGCGAGTACATACATACTCATTCTGACTGCGAGAATCGCAAAATCCCGGCATCAGGCTAGTTTTGTACCAAGCACTTGTCGAATTGTTCTATACGTGAATCCAACCAGTTTACTAGGGTTAAAGAAGCCAGGGCGGGGCCTGGTGTTTTGATCTGATCAGTGAAGGGATCACCCAAACAACATGGTACGTCGTCCAAGAACCTATGTGGCCGCGCTGGCCACGCTGATGCTGGTTCTCTCCAGCGTCTTTGCCGGGGCAGTTGCCGCGGAGACCAGCGCGAGCGTCGAAGAAGACGCGCCGCGCGCGGTCCAACAGACCGTCATCAGCGGTGACTACATTTGCAAGAATCTCTACACGAACCAGCTTAGTCTCGCGCGCGGCGCTGCCTGCAGCACGGGTGAGATGCTGATCCAGGTCTCGGCCTCGTTGCCGTTTGACTACTGCTATTCGTTGTACACCGGGATTATGTCCGACGATCTCTACAACAATACCTGCGCCGGGATGGGCAGCGTCTACGTTGAGATCGACGGGCTTTCGTCGTTCTTCGCCTGCGTGAACCCCTATACCGGCCGGCTGTATCACACAACGGCGGCCGACGGTTGCGCGGCAGGCCAGTACACCATCGGCTTCATCGACCTGCGCGGCGACATCACCAAGTACGCCTGCGTCGAGGACAACTTGAACCCAGAGGAGTGCGACGTCATTCCCGGCGGCGGGCCGCAGAATGAGATCCGGCAACTGAGCCGACTTGAGAACACCTCTTTCGGTTTTCAGGATTGCCCGTTCCAGATCGAGTTCGGCGGCGAATCGACTGGTTTCCCGAGTTTCAGTTGTGCAGATGAGGACGAGACAAGCCCGGCTGCGATTCAAGCCGCGCTTGAATCTCTGTCCACGATCGGCGCTGGAAACGTCATCGTAACGTCCGTCAATCCAGATAAGCCCTGGGTGACAGTTCCAGGTGAACCGCTGGACGACACCACGGTCTACCGTGTCGAGTTTGTCAATGCACTCGGTGCCCAGGACATCACGGACGAGATCGTCTTTGTTCCGGTGGCGAGCTTCACTGGCGGATTCGACAGCACAGTCATCGACGGCACCGCTGCAGCCAGCCCTGGACTGAATCAGGTCATGCCTGATGGTTTCGTCGAGATCTACAACGCGACCGCAGGCTCCGATCCGGACAATCCGGCAACTTACGGCGGCCTGGTCGCGTCCGGACCGGTTGACGCAACGGGTCGCTTCGATACCACAGATCTCACCGAAGGCTTCTATGTTGTCTGTGCCGATGGCACCGGATCGGTGAGCCCGAGCTGTGAGCTTGTCGAGATCAACGACAACGAACTACACATCGTCAACAACGTCGACCTGCCGGGCACGATCTCTGCCGCGATCACCAATACGGTGCTCACCAACGAGGTGCAGACGATCACGCAGTGCTCGTTCCAGTGCAACCCGTCTGCGGGAACGATCACCATCACCTTTGACGGCCAGACCACGGCGCCGATTCCGGGCGATGCGACGAAGGCACAGGTCCAGACTGCGCTTGAGAACCTGTCCAACGTCAACGCGGGTGACATCCTCGTCACTGGAGATGACTTCGCGTTTGGCATCAACCCGGGGCACGAGATGATCTTTGAGTTCGTCCAGCAGTTTGCTGGAGCGGACGTGCCAGAAATGACGGTCACCGTCAACGTCACGGGCAACCTCGTCTTCTATGACGTCGAGACGGTCACCGAAGGTTCCGGCGCGGTGCAGACGCTGACAGCCGATGCGCGCACCAGTGGCGGAACATTCACGCTCAGCTACTTCGATGGCACAACGAACTCGACGACCGGGCCGTTGGACTTCGACGCGACGGCTGCCGAAATCGAGACGGCGCTCAACGCGCTGCCTTCGATCAGCAATAGCGGAAGCGTTGTTGTTATCGGTGGACCGATCAACGACGCGCCGGTAGAGGTCAACTTCTCTGGCGTAACCGGATCTACCACGACAACGCTTGTCGTAGACAACACCAACCTGGAGTAGACCCCTACTCCATCCCGCATGTGACCCTCTCCCCTGGGGGGTCAGCACACTGACAGGCTCCCGGCCCCGCACCGGGGGCCTGTCCCTTTAACCGCCGCGTCATCCTCGGTGCCCGCGCCCGGCCTACAATGGGAGCACAGACAACCAGACAGCCAGCGCGGGAGGACTATCCATACATGACTACCTATCGAGCCGACGTCATTGGCAGCCTGCTGCGGCCGGACTACCTCAAGGAGGCGCGCGCGCAACTCGAAGCGGGCACGCTTAGCGATGCAGAGTTCAAACAGGTCGAAGACCGCGCCATCGACGAGGCCATCGCGCTGCAAGTCGACGCCGGGCTGGATGTCATCACCGACGGCGAGATGCGCCGCTACGCCTTCTTCGGCCACCTGATCGACGCCGTCGAAGGCTTCGATAGGCTCGGCGGCTGGGCCATCCCCTTCAAGGACGACGAGGGCGACGAGATCGTCTTTCCGCGCCCGGTCGTCACCGGCAAACTCAAGCCGCAACGCCATCTCTGTAGCGAGGAGTTCAGCTACCTGCGCGCCCGTGCCGGCGACACAGCGACAAAGGTCACGCTCATCAGCGCCCAGCAGGCGGCGGCCTACTACGATCCCGAGAAGTCAAGCAGCGCATACCCGACCATCGACGCCTACCTGGCCGATGTCGTCGACATCCTGCGCGCCGAGGTCCGCGAGCTCATCCGGCTCGGTTGCACCTATATCCAGATCGACGCGCCGCAGTACGCCGCCCTGCTCGATCCTGAAATCCGCGCGGGCTACCGCCAGCGCGGCAACGACCCGGACACGCTGCTCGACCGCTGCATCGAGCTCGACAACGCCGTCATCGGCGACCATCCAGGCATCGACTTCGGCATCCACCTCTGCCGGGGCAACAACCAGAGCCGCTACTACGCCAGCGGCGGCTACGACCCGATCGCCGCGCAGGTCTTCCAGCGCACTAACTTCAGCCACTTCCTGCTGGAGTATGACGACGCCCGCTCCGGCGGCTTCGAGCCGCTCCAGCATGTGCCGGAAGACCGCACCGTCGTCCTCGGACTGGTGACGACAAAGAAGCCCGAGCTGGAGAGCGCAGATCTCCTGAAGCGCCGCATCGAGGAAGCCTCACAGTTCGTCCCGCTCGACCGCCTCGCCCTCAGCCCACAATGCGGCTTCGCTTCAACCGAGGAAGGCAACAACCTCACCCCCGCCGAGCAAGCAGCCAAACTCCGTCTCGTCGCCGAGACGGCGCGGGAGGTGTGGGGCAACGGCAACGCCTAAGCGCCCCCGTGACCTTGTAATGGCTACTCGCTCCACATCGGCCCAACGCCCCTTTTTTGCCGGGACTGGGAGTGTCTTCATCTCATGGAATCATGATCCCAATGGCTGTCATCCCGACCGGAGGCTTTGCGACGTGGAGGGATCCCAACGCGGCGCTGCCTTGGAATCCATAGAGTGACAAAGCGCTGCTCATTGCAACCCTGCTTAATTCGCCAGATTGACAAGAGCTTTGTACGGTGTCGAGCCCGGCCGGATGTTCGACATTGGGATCCCTCCACGTCGCAAAGCCTCCGATCGGGATGACAGCCATGAAGACAGGGGCATACAAGTATGGGTACTCCCTACTCTAGAATGCGGTCACGAAGAGGGAGCGAACAATGGCCAACGAACATCTGAAACAACGCGCGCACGGCACGATTGACGATGCCGCCGGGAGTCTGGTCGAGGTGGGCTGGGATATCTTCCAGCACCCGGAGCTGGGCTTCAAGGAGCGTCGGACGGCCGGGGTCGTGGCGCGGGAGTTCGGGCGGCTCGGGCTGGGGTTCCACGAAGAGCTGGCGTTAACCGGGGTCAAGGCGACGGTGCAGGGCCGTGGTGGCAATGGGCCGAACATCGCGATCATCGGCGAGCTGGATTCGGTGCTGGTGGCCGACCACCCGGACGCCGATCCCGAGACCGGGGCAGCACACTGCTGCGGCCACAACGCCCAGATCACGGCGATGCTCGGCGTTGCGACCGGGCTGGTGCGCTCTGGCGTACTCGATGAGCTGACAGGTTCCGTGACCTTCTTCGCCGTCCCGGCCGAGGAATACGTCGAGCTTGAGGAACGGCTGGCGCTGCGGGCAGCCGGAAAGACCGAGTTCCTCGGCGGCAAGAGCGAGCTGGTCAAGCTCGGCGCCTTCGATGACGTCGACATGGCGCTGATGGTCCACGCCGGGGCGTTCGATGACGGCACGGTCTGTAGCCTCAACACCTCCTCGAACGGCTTTGTCGGCAAGCAGGCGCGGTTTGTCGGCAGGGCGGCCCACGCTGGCGGCGCGCCGCACAACGGCATCAACGCGCTCTATGCCGCCAACCTCGCCCTCGAAGCGATCAACGCCCAGCGCGAGACCTTCAAGGACGATCAGAGCGTCCGCATTCACCCGATTCTGACGCGCGGCGGCGATCTGGTGAACGTCATCCCCAACGATGTCCGGCTGGAGACGATGATTCGCGGCCGGACGCTCGACGCGATTGTCGATGCCGACGCGAAGGTCGACCGGGCGCTGCGGGCCGGGGCGCTGGCACTGGGCGCGGAGGTCGAGATCACCAGCCTGCCGGGCTATCTGCCGCTACGCAACGACGATGGCCTGTCAGAGGTCTTCAAGGCAAACTTCCTGGAGCACTTCCCGGAGAGCGCCTGGGAGGCTGCCGGGCATGGCTCGTGGTCAACTGACCTGGGCGACCTCTCGGCGATCATGCCGGTGGTCGAGCCGAACATGGCCGGATTCGCCGGCACAGTCCACGGCAGCGACTGGCGCATCATCGACGACGACCTGGCCTACATCTGGCCGGCCAAGCTGATGGCGAGCTGCGTCATCGACCTGCTGACGGATGGCGCGGCGCGGGCGCGGGAGATCATCGACAGCTACGACGCGGAGATGACCCGCGACGAGTACATCGCCTTCATCCGCGCAGCTAGCCGCAGCGAGACCTTCAGCGGCTAAGCCAATAGCACCAGATTTTCACGTGCAACAGCGGGCGGTCTGCGAGGCGTCGTAGACTGGCATCGTTGAGATGAGAAGCCGCTGGAAGATGGTCGTTTGAGCCAGAGACCAGTCCACCGCTGCTATTTCTGTGGCCAGCCCATCCCCGCCGGGGGCGGCTTCTGTGTTGCCTGCGGCCGGCGTCAGGGCGCGCAAGCGGTAGCCGCCGCACCGCCGGCTGCCAACCGCGGGCTGGTCATCGCGCTGCTGGCATTCGGCGGTCTGGCCATATTCAGCTGCATGGTCATCTGTGTCGGGCTGCTGCTTATCGCCAGCGTCCCGAACCCCGTTGCGCTCGCGTTCGCGACGGTCGCGGCGATCATCCCGGCGGTGACGTACAGCCTGCTGGTCTTGCTGCTGGATCGTTTCGAGTCCGAGCCGTGGTACACGCTGCTTGGGGCTTTTCTCTGGGGAGCGATCGTCGCCGTCATCTTCACCGTCGTCTTCGGACTCGTCGCGAGTGGTGTCGTGTTCGTCACCTGGGGCGAGGAGGCGGCTAACCTCTTCGGGCTCGTCGTCGGCGCGCCGGTCTTCGAGGAGAGCACCAAAGGGGCAGCGCTGCTCGTCCTCCTGCTGGCTTTCCGCCACGAGCTCGACAACATGCTCGATGGAATCATCTACGGCGCGCTCGTCGGCCTCGGCTTCGCAATGACCGAGAATATCCTCTATTTCGGATCGTTCTTTATCGAAGGCGGGCTGGCCGGGCTGCTGGTCGGGTTCTTCATCCGAGCCGGCATCGGCGGTTTCTCGCACGCCATCTTCACTGCCTGCACCGGCGCGGGCATCGGTTGGGCACGCAGCCAGTATGGCCGGGGCGGCTGGCGCTTCGTTGCGCCCTTCGCCGGTCTGGGGCTGGCGATGGGGCTCCACGCCGCCTGGAACGGTTCGGCGGCCATCGCGAGCTACATGGAGATCAGCGCGGGCGGGGTGTTGATCCTGCTCGGCGTGCTCTTCTTCGGCCTCGTCGTGCCGCCGGTCGTTGCTGTGCTGGTCATCGCCTTCCTCAGCTGGCGCAAGCAGCTGGCGATCCTCCGGGTACAGCTCGAGGAGGAGGTCCACGAGGGCACGATCTCGCCGGATGAGTACGTCATGTTGACCGATCCCGGCCTGCGCCGCCGTGCCCACTGGAACGCGCTCTTCTCGCGCGGTGTCAGAGCCTGGCTGCGCCAGCACCGCTTCTCACGGCTCACCAGCCAGCTTGCCCTCCAACGCCACCACGCGGCGCAAGGCGAAGCGGAGCCGAGCGGCTTCCGCAAGCGCAGCGACGCCGAGCTACGGGCCGCGATTGCAATGGCCCGGACGGAGCTGCAGAGCGCCTGAGAGCCTCCGCCCGTCCTATACTGGTGTGTCACGATCCAGCCGGGAGGGGCAGCCTACGTGAGTGCGCTCGACATGCTCGACTTCAACCGCTCGTTTCTAACCTTTACGACCCGCGATCATGGCAATACGGCCCGGATACAGATCGAAGCGCGCTGCACGCTCGTCGCCCCCTCCAGCGAACGTCATCGGTATGTGTTGATCGCAGCATGCAAAGCCGAGGACACTTATGGCCACGGACCTTTGTTCAAGCAGCCAAACTACGACTTCTCCGGCGTCTTCTCTGAGCGCGACTACGCCATCTACCGCCTCTTTGCCCTGGCGGAGGACAACCAACCTGAGAGCGGGCCGATTGAACAGCTGTTCGCCAGCGTCGAGATCAACGCAACGCCGCTGGCGAGGCCTCGCGCGCTCAATCGCGTGACAGACATTGTTGACGCCGTGCTGGCCGGCGTACCGCTGGCAGCGAGAACAGAATTCGATGTCGGCGGAGCGGGCTATCATGCGACGCTGGACTATCCGCTCAAGACCATCAACGTGAACCATGATCTGGGGCTATTCCAGGTCGACACCGGACCGCTGCCTTGGCCGCACATGGAGCATGACACGCAGGCGCTCGTCGATGGCTTTGCGCCCGCATTCATCGCCTACAAGTCGTTCGACAAAGCGGAGTTCATCATCCAGCAACCAACGACCGTCGCCGGCGTGGAGTGGCGCGTCAACCACTACAGCGCAACCACTACCGTCGATGCGAGGACCACGATCATTGCGGCGGATTAGATCTTCACGTAAAACGCTGGACCGCCTACCGTTCACCGACGGTGTACGGAATCATAGGGGCGGTGCTCGTCCCCGCCGGCCTACGCATACATCCCCTGAGCCGGGTGGAGATGAACTCCACCACTACGAGGCTCAACCAGCGGCCTGTTTCAACACGCATTGGCGGATACGCCTGGCGGCGGCGACATTGGCCGTCGTGCTGGTGCTGGCCGGGTGCGAAGCCTCCGAGCGGCGCATCGCGACCGAGACGGCGGCCCCGCACGGCACGCCGACGCATACGCCCTCCGGCGATCTGCTGCGGATCGAGGACGACCCGGTCCGCACTGTCTACGTGCCCTCAAGCGATGGCCCGGCCCGCTACGCGCTGACCGACAGCTGGCTCTACCGGCGCGAGAGCAACGACTGGGTTCCGACGAACACGGCAGCCGACGAGCGGGCGATTCTGGTCGACCCGGCCCGGCCGGAGCGGCTGCTGCGCGGGAACCACCCGGCCTGCTCCGACGAGATTGAGGCGGACCCGATTACCTTCAGCAAGAGCACCGACGGCGGCAACACCTGGCGCGCGATACCCGGCGGCGACAATATTCGTCCCATGGCCATCGACCCGGCCCTCGGCGACGTGATCTACGGCTCCGACTGCGGGCTGGCGATCTCAACCGACGCCGGTGAGAGCTGGCGCGCCTACTACCGCTCGCGGGACCACACCGTCGTTGACGCGGTCGTTGTTGACGAACGCCTGCTGGTGCTGGAGGTCTCGATAACCGGCCGGGGCAGGCTGCGCGAGATCAACGTCACCGTGCCGGAAGACCCGGAGCTCGACAAGGTGCTTATCGAGACCGGCGCGGTCTTCGACCTCGACGCCCGGCCCGACCGTATCGTCGTCGGCGGCATGGAGGGCATCGCGCTCTCGGTCGACAACGGCGAGACGTGGACGCGCTCGCGCGCCGGTCTCGAAGACGTCACCGTCGAATCGCTCGATTCGCTGCCGCCGGAGGAGTCGGAAGAGCCGCAGCCGACGCTCGGCGTGCTGGCCGTGCGCTTCCACCCGCTCAATACCCAGCGCATCCTGGCCGGGACGGTGCGCGGGCTCTATATCTCGCAGGACGCCGGCCTGACCTGGGATGCCTATTCGCGGGTACCGCTTGATGCGCGCGTGCTCGACATTCAGTTCGCCGCGGGCGGCAATGACATCTACGTAACGACCCCTGAGGGTGTCCTGATCGTCCCGAATCCCTAGCGAGCGCCGATGCTACAATCAGCCCGGAGGGAAGGGGAGCGCCCCAGGTATGACAATTCGCTTCATTCTCGAAGTGCCGCGGGCAAGCGCGCCGGGAGCGCTCGCCGTGGTCGAGCGTGTCGAAGACGCCGAGATCATCGTAGCCCGCAATGTCGAGGGACTCGAAGCATCCCAGGCGATGGGCGACATCTCGGTCATCGCGGAGTCATTGAATGTCATTGATGAGCTCTATGGCTGGTACGACACGCTCGACGAAAACCCGCCCGTCTTCGTCAACATTGCCGATGGCGAACGCTACCGACTGAGCGCCTACGATCCGCGTTCGTTGCGGCAGGCATTGGAAGCGCATCTGGGGACGGAGAGCGTCCCGCCACCGGCCCCGCCGCCGCAGTACGCCGGGAGCCGCGCCGGCAACACCATTTTCGAAGTGCCGTTCGGAGGAAGAATGTCTGATGGTCCCGCGCTGGTCAGCGCCGAGAGCGCGATCAAGATGGAGGGCTTCGACCACGTCGCCCTCAAGGTCCACGACCTCGCCCGCGCCGAGCGCTTCTACAACAGCTTCTTTGGCATGGACGTCGTCTACCGCGCCTACCGCGAAGAGGGTCGTTGGGAACAGGTCGACGAAACCTTCGACTGGTCCCGCAGCACGTTAGAGGGTCCCTTTCCGGAGATCGTGCGGCTCGAAAACGGGCCGGTCGCGCTGGTCCTCATCGACGCCGGCCTGGCGCATCCAATCTACGAGAATCGTATCGATCACGTGAGCGTCGTCGTCTCGCCGGAGGTGCTGGCGCAGATCCGGGGCAAGGCGCTCTTCCAATCCTTCACCGTGCGTGAGGACGGCCAGCGGGCCTTCCAGTTCGTCGATCCCTTCGGGTTGGTCTGGCAGCTGATGACTGCCGCCGACGCAGCGATCCTCGCGGGCCATCATGGCGCTTGACAACTACCGCGAGCTGATCGACGAGCTCGCCAGCTTTCCGGTCGACCTGCGCGCCGCCGTCGAGGCCGCCGGCGATCCGCCACCGGGCGAGTGGGACGCGGCCCGGATCGTTGCCCACATCGCAACCGGCGACGAATTCTGGCTGGCTCGCCTGAACCTGCTGCTCAATGAGACCGAACCGTTCCTGCCGGAATTCGGGCCGGCCGCCGACGCACGCACCAGTGCGCTGCTGGAGAATTCTGTGGAAGAGAATCTCGCTAGCTTCAGCGACGTGCGTGGGCAGATCGTCTCGATGCTCATGAGCATGACGCTGGGCGACTGGGACCGCGCAGGCACCCACGAGCTGCACGGGCAGCGGTCGATCACCGACACCGTCGAAGCCATCGCCGACCACGACGCCGACCACCTCGCGCAACTCAAGAGCTACTAACGCCTGACGTCAGCGCCCGACGTGCAGCACCCTGGTGGGCGACCAGGCGCATGTGCGCTGCGCTAGACTCGTGCGCCGGCGCGTCACATATCTCGATTTGGGCTATTGCGATAGATGCTTGACTGGCTTCAGGAGTTGGACCCACTCATCCAGGCGGCCGTGGCAGGCGGCTTTACCTGGCTCATCACGGCGCTGGGCGCGACGATCGTGCTCTTTGTGCGGAGGCCCAGCTACCGCTTTCTCGATACGATGCTCGGGTTCGCGGCCGGCGTCATGATCGCGGCCAGCGTCTGGTCGCTGCTGATACCGGCTATCGATCTCTCCGAAGGCGGTTCGCTCCCGGCCTGGTTGCCGGCGGCGGGCGGGCTGGCCATCGGCGCAGCGGCCCTCTGGGGCATCGACCAGATCCTGCCGCATATCCATCCCTTGCAGCGCGGCGCAGAGGCCGAAGGCGTCCACTCAACCTGGCGGCAGACAACGCTGCTGGTCATGGCAATCACGATTCACAACATTCCGGAAGGACTCGCCGTCGGTGTCGCCTTCGGCGCGATTGCCGATGTTGCGCCGGATGTCGACACATCGGCCGCCTTCGGCGCAGCGACTGCGCTGGCAATCGGCATCGGTCTGCAGAACTTCCCAGAGGGCATCTCGGTCGCTCTGCCACTGCGGGGCGAAGGTTTCTCACGGGCTCGCTCGCTCTGGTACGGGCAGCTCTCGGCAGCCGTCGAACCGGTCGCGGCGGTCATCGGCGCGGCCGCCGTCGTGCTCATCAGCCCGATCCTGCCCTGGGCACTGGCCTTCGCCGCCGGGGCGATGCTCTACGTCGTCGTCGAGGAGTTGATTCCCCGCTCGCATTCCCGCGACAACGGCGACCTCGCGACACTCGGCACGATTTTTGGATTCATGGTCATGATGACGCTGGACGTCGCACTCGGCTAACTCAAGCAGCCACGGCCGCTGTGGCCCGGACTATGTTGGCAACGGGCCGGAACCGGCGCTCTCCAGTCCCGGTCCATACTGTGATGTGGCTATGCTCGCGCGACTACATGAATGACGCGGGAGAGAGGCTTACCCGCACGCTTGATGTCGAGCGCGAGTCTTCCGCCGATACCGGCGTCGATCAAGCCATCGAGCAGGCTCGCGTAGCCGACGACCGGCTTCGTGTTCACCTCGCTGAAAATGTCGCCGGGCATGAGGCCAGCCGCCTCGGCCGGGCTTTCGGGTTGGACACCGGTCACGATCAAGCCGGTATCAACTGGCTGTACTGTGACCCCAATGTGCGGACGCGGGTCGACCTGCTGAGCGAGAAAGCGCCGGACGGTCTGAGACGGAATCGAGAGTCCAAGCCCTGGGCCGGCAACCATCGCATTGATCCCTACCAGGCGACCGGCGGCGTCCATCAGGGGCCCGCCGGAGTTCCCCCGGTCGAGGGTGATGTTGCTGGCGATCAGCTCTCGCTGCGCCGTCGGGTCCGGCAAACGGTTGATGATCCCGAGCGTCACGACATCGGTCAGGCCCAGTGGATGACCGACCGCGAGGACAAGCTGACCGGGCCGCAGTGTGCGAGAGTCACCCCACGCCGCCGGTTCCAGATCATCCCGTTCCACTCGAATAGCAGCCAGGTCGAGGCTGTCGTCACGAGCTACGACGCGGCCACCCTGCGCGGCCCCATCGTGCAGCGTCACCTCGGCGGAGCGCCCGCGGACGACGTGAGCATTGGTGACGATGAGCCCGCGCCGGCCAACGACCACGCCGGAGCCGCCTCCGCGCCCACCATCAACCACCTGGACGACATGCCGCAGCGCGTCGTGCGCGAGGTCTGTCGCTACGTCACCAACAAACGGCAGCGCAGTCATCGTTGACATGCTTTGCCCCTCTCTAACGCTCACCCGGCGTGACAGTCGCCTCGACGACTTCCCCAGCCCGCAGGAGCTGCACGGCCAACTCGACGCCGACGCTCTCGGGACCGAGCAGGGCATGAACTTGCCGGGGATCGTGGACCTCCTGGCCGCCGAAGCTCACGAGCGTGTCGCCCAGGAGCAGGCCGCCGGTCTCAGCCGGGCTATCCGGCTCGATCCCGATTATCAGCAGCCCTTCGTCCTGGTCGCCGACAAGCTTCGCCTGCAGGCTGGCTGGGATGCGGACGGGCTGGAGGGCGACGCCAAGATACCCGCGCGCGATGCGGCCCTTCTCCAACAGGACGCCGGCGATCCGGTCGAGCACCGCATGGGGGATCGTGACCGGCAAGCCACGGCTTAGCGCCGACGTGTTCATCCCGACCACCTCACCTGCCGCGTTGACCAGCGGCCCGCCGGAGAAGCCGGGATACATCGTCAGGTCAGGACGCACAGCGCCCTCGATCTCAGCGCCGCCGCGGGCGCGCAGGGTCTGGCCGGCGACGCTGACGCCACCGAAGGCAACCTGTGGGATATCGCCATAGGGTCGTCCCAGCGCCAGCGCAAACTGACCGGGCCGGGCATTCGCAGCCGCTTTCGGCGCGGCAACCAGGTCGACCTCGGTGTCGACCCGCAGGGCAGCAACGTCGCTGCCCGGATCGCGGCCCACCAACTCCGCCGGCAGCTCCTCGCCACCTGGCAGGACGACGGTGATCTCGTCATCGCGTTCGACGACATGGTTCGACGTCAGGATCAGGCCTTCGGACGACCAGATAATCCCGGTGGCGGGAATCCGCCGCCGGGCCTTGACCGTCACCGTTGAGGCGGCGACGGTCTCAACGGCGTCTGCGAGCGCCGTGGATAGTTCAGTAAGTGCGTTTACTTCATTAGCCATCAAGATGCTCCTTTCGATGCCGTAATTCTCGGACCTGTAGCGCAAGTTGAACACTGGCTAGCCGGGCAGGGGCCGACCTACCTGAATGGTCAGGTCCGTCGGTTGTCGGGCGCATGCCCCGAACAAACAGCCCCGCGTCATGCGCCTGTCACGCATTGAGTAGTTCTACTCGCGCTCTGCGTGTCCCGGCGCGCCTGATTTGGGCAATTCCGCCGATGGTGAGGCGCGGCCCCATCCTTAGACTGCCATGTGTGAGACGAAGCACAATGGACCCGCGTCTACGACTGGACACACCGCTATGAACGACAACGACCCGACCACCACACGCTCCAGGGAACTCCCGCCGCTGAGCCGCTTCCTGGCCGAGTCCACCTGGGCGGCTCGGCGCGGCGACCGCGACATCATGGACTTCATGCTCGCAAGTCCGCAAGAGATGCCGCTGCCCGGCGTGACGGCGGCGCTGAAGTACTGGAGCGATCCGCTAACAAAGGATTGGTTCGGCTACAAAGGCAGCGAAGAACCGGCCCGGGAGCTCTCGGCCCGCACGCTGCATGAACGCACCGGTGTCCCATTCAAGCCAGATGACATCGCAATGACGAACGGCGCATTCGGCGCGCTCGCGCTGGCCTTCCGGCTCATCGGGCAACCTGGCGCAGAGGTGATCGTCAACACCCCGGCCTGGAGCTTCTACGAGCCACTGCTCCTCGCAGCGGGTCTCACGCCAGTCAAGGCGCCGGTCGACGCCACGACGCTGGATATCGATGTCGCCGGGGTGCTCGCGGCCGTCGGCGCGGCGACCCGCGCGGTCATCATCAACTCGCCGAACAACCCGACTGGACGGATCTATACAACCGCAACCCTGCGGCGGCTTGCGAACGCCATCGGCGAAGCCGCGCGCTGCAACGGGCGACCTATCTACATCGTGTCGGACGAAGTCTTTGCCCGGCTCACCTTCGACGGCGCCCGTCCGAGCAGCCCGGCCGAGGTCTACGCCAACACGCTGGTCGTCTACTCCTGGGGCAAACAGCTGATGGCGCCGGGGCAGCGTATCGGCTATCTGGCGCTCCACCCGGAGATGCCGGACCTCGAGGCGTTGCGGGATGCGCTGTTCGCGGCCCAGCTTGCCGGCGGCTTCAACGTGCCCAGCGCGCTCATGCAGCACGCCCTTCCAGACCTCGACCCGCTCACCATCGACCTCGAGCATCTCCAGCGCAAGCGCGACCGCCTCGTTAGTACGCTGGGGAGTATCGGCTACGACGTGCGGTCGCCGGAGGGCGCGGTCTATCTCCTACCACGCGCTCCGATTGCCGATGACATGACCTTCGCCGGCTTGCTGGCGGACCGGGATCTCTTCGTCCTGCCGGGCTCGCTCTTCGACTATCCGGGCCACTTCCGGCTCTCACTTACCGCCAGCGACGACATGATCGAGCGCAGCCTGCCGCACTTCGAGGCTGCCCTGCGAGAGACTGGCGCGGACCAGGCAGCCATCGCGAGCTAACGCCACATTCGCCTACACTGACCGGCAGCATCAATCCGCACTGAGAGGCGAGGCACGGCATGGGAGTGACAGCAGAGGCGCTGGAGTGGCTCCAGCCACAGCAGGCGGAGATGATCGAAGAACTGAACAGCTACGTTTCGATCGAGAGTGGGTCTTACGACGTTGACGGCGTCAACGCAGTCGGGCGCATCCTCGCCGGCGCGTTCGAGGCGCTGGGCTTCGAGGTCGAGCGGCTGCCGGAGCCGGAGTGTGGCGACCATCTTGTCGCGCGGAGAACAGGCAGCGGGACGGGCCACCTGCTGGCGCTGATTCACCTCGACACCGTCTGGCCGGCCGGGACACTCGCCGAGAATCCCTTTCGTGTGGAGGATGGCCGGGCCTATGGTCCGGGCGTGCTCGACATGAAAGGCGGCTGGGTCGTCCTCCTGAACGCTCTACGGGCGCTCGCTCAACTGGATTGGGACGGCCTGGCCCAGACGACCGTCTTCATCACCGGCGACGAGGAGCTAGGCAGTCCAACCGGACGCAGGCATATCGAGCAGCTGGCGGGCGAGGCCGACTGGGCCATCGTGATGGAGCCGGCCCGCGCCGGCGGCGATTTCTGCATCCAGCGCTCGATGGTTGGCGCGATCTATCTCGATGTGACCGGCAAGACGGCGCACACCGTCTATGCCGATGAACACTCGGCCAGCGCCATCGAGGAGATCGCCCAGAAGGTCGTCGCGCTCAACGCGCTCTCCGATCGCGCACGCGGCGTGTTGGTCAACGTCGGCACAATCAGCGGCGGCAGCGCCCGGCAGGTTATTCCCGACCGGGCAACCGTCAGCGTCGACCTGCGCGCGCCAACCGTCGGGCTCGGAGACGAACTGCTCGGACAGGTCGAGGAGATCGCTGCCCGCCAGTATGTTCCCGGCACGACGACACAGCTCCGGGGCGGCATCACCCGACCAGCCTACGAAGCCGGCCCAGGCACGCTGCGGATGCTGGAGCTGGCCCGCGCCTGTGGCCGCGAATTGGGCCGCGAGCTAGACGGCGTGTCGTCACAGGGCGGCTCGGACGGCAGCTTCACCGGCGGCATGGGCCTGCCGACGCTCGACGGACTCGGTCCAGAAGGCGCGAACAGCTGCAGCCGCGACGAATATGTGCTTGTCGATTCGCTGCCAACCCGCAGCGCCCTCCTCGCCGGCATCATCGCCGGGCTGCCCGACCTGGATGGATGAACAGCAGTCACGCTAGTGCTCCGTACACTTGTAGCTACGTCTCGGTTGGCAGGACCAACACAAAACAACCGCCTGACTGCGCTTCCTTCCATCGGCAACGAACCGGTATCAAGCTTGTCATTTCGAGCGGAGCGAAAGATCTCAGGCGAACACCAGTGCTGCGCAACGCTGAGGTCTCTCCCAGAGCCTGCCCTGGGCGTAGTCGAAGGGGTCGAAATGACAAGCTCGATGGTTGCCGAGTCTCTCGGAGCGCCCGGGCTGGCCCGACACATCGCCGTCGAGAATTGGACTACGATACCGGCGCCAACAGATTGCCGGTGAGGGAACAGAGGACGGATGACATGCGGATAGCAATTGGCCAGATCAGCCACGAGACGAACACGATGTTCGGGCCGCCGACGCCGGTGACGGAGTTCGAGCGCCAGAACTGGAGCGTCGGGCAGGAGATCATCGAGAAGAACACCGGTGTCCGTGGCTACCTCGGCGGGATGATCGCGGCCGGGACCGACAACAACATTGAGATCGTGCCGACCTTCGCGGCGCGGGCGCATCCATCCGGGACCATCGAGCGCGCAGCATTCGATACGATGCTGGCCAACCTCCAGGACGCCATCGAGGCAGCCAGCCCCAGCGGCAACCCCGTCGACGCGGTCTGTCTGTCGCTCCACGGCGCGGGCACGGCCGAAGGCATCAATGACATCGAGGGCACGATCCTCGCAGCCGTCCGCGAACAGATCGGGCCGGACATGCCGCTGATCGCGACGCTCGACCTGCACTGCCACACGACCGACCTGATGCTGGAGAGCGCTACCGCGCTACTGACGGTCCACGAGTACCCCCACGTCGACAGCTATGAGCGCGGCTACGAAGCCGTCGAGCTCGCGGCGAAGACGATCCGGGGCGAGGTCTCGCCGGTGATGGCCAAGGCGGTACTGCCGATGGCGACCTCGCCGATCACCAGCTTCCACGGCCCGGCGCGGGAGATCAATGAGCTGTGCTGGTCGTGGGAGGAGCGCGGGCTACTCGACATCACCTTCATCCACGGCTACCCGCACACCGACGTGCCGGTCATCTCGACCAGCGTCATCGCCGTCGCCGATGGCGATCAGGAACTGGCCCAAGAGGCGGCAAACGACGTCGCGGCGCGGGTCTGGGCGATGCGCGAGCAGTTCCGCTCGTCGCTGCCGGACGCAACGGAAGCGGTAGCCCAGGCGCTGGCTTTCGAGGGCGCGCCAGTGGTGATCGCCGAGGTCTCGGACAACCCCGGCGGCGGTTCGCCCGGCGACAGCACGCACCTGTTGCGGGCGTTGCTCGACGCCGCGCCGGAGGGAGCCGCCTTCGGTTTCGTCTACGACCCCGAGACGGCGGCGCAGGCGCACGAAGCCGGGCCGGGCGCGACGATCGACGTGCGCATCGGCGGCAAGACCGACCCCGAGATGATGGGCGCGCCAATCGAAGCCAGCGCCTACGTCAAGTGCTGCACCGACGGCCGCTACATCACGCAATCGTCGATGGGCCAGGGCAGCCAGCAGGATCTCGGCAAGATGGCCAGGCTGGTCGTCAACGGCGTCGACGTCATCGTCGGCTCCGAGAGCCAGCAGACCATCGACGACGAGCTCTTCCGGTTGCACGGCATCGACGTATCGCGGCTGAAGATCATCGCCCTGAAGTCACAGAATCACTTCCGCGCCTACTTCGAGCCGCTGGCAGCGACGGTCATTCGGGCGGACTCGCCCGGCTGGACGACATCGAACGTCCAGAACTTCAACTACCAGAACATCAACCGCCCGATCTGGCCGCTGGATGAGGGTGTCGAATGGCAGCCGTAGAAGCCCGTATCCCGGCCGATGTCGACCGGCTCTTCGCGGAAGCGTTGAGCCGGGGCGATGTCGAAGGCGCGCTCGCGATGTACGAGCCGGACGCGGCCTTCGTGCTCGAAGATGGCGAGGTGGCGCGGGGTCACGGCGCAATTCGCGCCGAGCTGACCCGGCTTGTCGCAACCAACCCGACGCTCGACTGCTATGAGATCGACGTGGTCGAGAATGGCGATATGGCTGTCCTTCGCGCCGACTGGATCTTCACCGGCGCCAGCGCCGACGGCGAGCCGTTCGAGAGCCGTGGCCGCAGTATCGAGGTTGTCCGCCGCCAGCCCGACGGTCGCTGGCTCTTCACCATCGACCTGCCGTCCGGCGCGAGCCCGCGTCCAACGGACTAGACGAGCGGCATCGAGGCTGGCCGGTTCCAGCGGGTCGTAGGGGCGGTGGTCATCCGTCACGATAGGCGCCAGAAGTAACGCATCGAGCCATATGCTGCGTGATGCGACATCGGACAGTGTTCGTCCGGCGCATTCAGCACCGCAATTGGCATCCCGACGCAGGAGGGATCTTGCCACGCGCGTGCCACCTCTCGGTGCGGCAGACGGTGAACAACCCGGATTTAGCGACCGGAATAGTCCTCCGTGGAGCGCGGCACGAGACGTGCGTCATGGACGTTGCTTAGCGGCGTGCGGTGAAGAGAACTGGCGCAATCCTCTTGCCCAGCACCAACCGTGATGCATGAAAGCTGAGGACAAGCCTCAGCCCTACGCTGTCATGGGCTCTCGGTTCGCGCTCGCTGGTCCAGCGTTGTGCGATTGGGGCTAGCGAAATTAGGCGGATTGCTCACGGTTCGGGTCGTCCGGAGTCCGCTACTTGGGCCAGAGGAGCTTGCCGTCCTCGGTCTCGACGATGATCGCATCGACCGGGCAATCCATCGCCGCTTCGAGGATCTCCTTGCGGGAGGTTGAGGCGGGGTCGAGCACCTCGGCGATGCGGAAGTGATTGAGCCGGAAGAGCTGCGGGGCACATACCTCGCAGTTCGCGACGCCGATGCAGCGGCCCTCGTCGACCTCCACTCGCAGCCGGTGATCGTGTCCCATGCGTCGTAGCCCCTTTCGCCGCCCCAGAGGCTATCACGTTGAACCGTTCACAGCTTCCTGACGTATCCTAGACGAGCGCCGCCGGTTGGGCCGCGCCGCGAAATCCCGGGTCGATGGAAAGATGCCAATGCTGCTTCGCACAACGCTGTTCGCCGTCGTTCTCACGCTCATCCTCGCCGCCTGCGTCATTGGGGATGAGGAGGATCCGGCGACCGCGACGCCCGCGCCAACCGCCCCGATCACCGGCGCTGACACCACACCGACACCTGCCGAGACAGGCACTGCAGCAACGGCAACACCAGTTCCCGCCGAGCCTAGCGCGACGCCGGCCAACCCAACCGAGACTACTACCGGCGATGCGAGCCCAACGCCGACAACCGGCAGCGTCAGCGAGTCGACCGCAACCGTTACGCCGCTCCCGGCGGCGCCGACCGAGACGCCAGTCCCAACCGCGACCACCGCGCCACAACCATTGCCGCTCGACCAGCTCTCGGTCGGCCTGGAGCTCGTCACCGGCGGCCTCGTCGAACCGGCCGGGATCGCCAACGCCGGCGACGGCTCAAACCGCATCTTCGTCCTGGAACAGCCGGGACGCGTTCGGATTGTGGACGCTGACGGCACACTGGTCGAGACGCCCTTCCTCGACATCACCGACCGCGTCGGGTCGAATTCGACCGAGCAGGGTTTGCTCGGGCTGGCCTTCCATCCCGACTATGCGAACAATGGGCGCTTCTTCATCAATTACACGAATCGTGACGGCAACACCGTCATCTCGGAGTTCGCGGTGACGGGCGAGCCGAACATCGCCGATCCAGCGTCAGAGACCCTGATCCTGTTCGTCGAGCAGCCGGCCGGGAACCACAACGGTGGGCACCTCGTCTTCGGGCCGGACGGTTACCTCTGGATCGGCCTCGGCGACGGCGGCGCGGCCGGCGACCAGTTCCAGAACGCCCAGAACCCCGGCACGCTCCTGGGCTCGATGCTGCGGATCGACATCGACGGCGCGGAGCCTTACGGCGTGCCGGCCTCGAATCCATACATCGACAACCCGAACGCGCGCAATGAAGCCTGGGCCATCGGCCTACGCAACCCCTGGCGCTACTCCTTCGACCGGCTGACGGGCGATCTCTACATCGCCGACGTCGGTCAGGGGCAGCGCGAGGAGGTGAGTTTCGCGCCGGCAAGTTCGGCAGGCGGCGAGAACTACGGCTGGCCGATCATCGAAGGCTCGATCTGTTACCCGAGCGATCCCTGCAACGCCGACGGGCTGGTCCTGCCAATCGCCGAGTACGACCACTCCGGCGGAAACTGCGCGATCACCGGCGGTTATGTCTACCGCGGATCGCAACAGCCTGGACTCTGGGGCACATACGTCTATGCGGACTACTGCAGCGGGCGCTTCTGGGGCCTCCGCCAGACCGACGCCGGCACTGAGAGCCAGCTCTTCTTCCAGCGCGCCGGGGCGCTCTTCTCCTCCTTCGGCGAGGACGAGCAGGGAGAGATCTACGTCGTCAGCCTGGAATCCAGCTCCCTCTATCGCGTCGTCGCCTTCTAGACCGACCTGCATCGAGGTTGGGGGCCCCTCGCGGATCGTAGGGGTGGAGTTCATCTCCACCCGGCCGCGGGATCGAAGGCAAGACAGGGTGGAGATGAACTCCACCCCTACGATTGCAACCGCGATCGTTTGGCGAGTGGTGGTCCGGTTGTGCAATTGGGTCTCGCGTCAACGGCCGCTTCGTCGGGATTCCGACTCCGATGGCACCGTTCAGCGACAAAGTACTCCCATAACACCCGGCTAACCGAATCGTGCTAAGACGGTATCAGGCACGAGAGGGGGAGGGGCTATGGAGACCGACGGGAGGCGCGCGCCGCAGGACGGCGATCTGCGCGAGGTGTCGCTGCTGGCGCTGAAGCTCGGCGTGACGGCGTTCGGCGGACCAGCGGCGCACATCGCGATGCTGCGGCAGGAGGTCGTCGAAAAGCGCAAGTGGATGACCGATCAGCACTTCCTCGATCTGATCGGGTTGACCAACCTGGTGCCCGGTCCGAACTCGACCGAGATGGTCATCCACGCCGGCTACGAACGGGCCGGTTGGCGCGGCCTGCTGGCAGCCGGCTCGCTCTTCATCCTGCCGGCCTTCGCGATGGTCCTCTTCTTCACGATTCTCTACGTCGAATATGGCACGACAACCGCTGGGGAATGGCTGCTCTACGGGATCAAGCCGGTTATCATCGCGGTCATCGCCCAGGCGCTCTGGGGGCTCGGCAACACCGCGCTCGGCGTATCCGACCGCGCGACGGCGGTCCTGATGGCGATCGTCGGCGCGGCGGTGGCCGGGCTCTTCTTCGTCGGCATCAACGAGCTGATTCTGCTCTTCGGCGGCGCGCTCGTCGGCGCGTTGCTGATCTTCGGACGCCAGACGCTGGCCAGCGGCGCGGCGGCGCTGCTGCCGCTTTACCTGCTCAAGCTGCCGCTGGCGCTGCTAGCCGTCCCTGAAGATGCGCCGGTTTCATATAGCGGAACGCGACTGTTCCTGACCTTCCTCAAGATCGGGGCGGTGCTCTACGGCTCCGGCTACGTTCTGCTGGCATTCCTCGAGGGCGATTTCGTGAACAACTACGGCTGGTTGACCGAGGACCAGCTCATCGACGGCGTCGCGATCGGGCAGTTCACGCCGGGGCCGGTATTCACGACGGCGACGTTCGTCGGCTACGTCAGCGGCGGCTTCACCGGTGCGGTCCTCGCGACGCTCGGCATCTTCATCCCGGCATTCATCTTCGTCGCGCTGATTCGCCCGGTCGTCATGCGGGTCCGGGACCGCGCCTGGACCGGCGCGCTGCTCGATGGCGTCAATGCGGCGGCGCTCGGCCTGATGGCCGCGGTCACGATCGAGCTGGCCGAGGCGGCGCTGGTCGATATCGTCACAATCCTGCTGGCGGCGCTGGCGCTCGTCGCGCTAATCCGCTTCAAGGTCAACTCCGCCTGGCTGGTCATCGGCGGCGCGGTGGTCGGGCTCACCTACCAGGGACTGACCTGAGATAGACGCGACCGGCCAGCCGCCGGTCATCGCCCCTGGTTGATCAACCTGCTCGTCAGCGCCGCCGCACAGCCGGCCCCTGCGCAATCCTCGGCTCCTTACATCTGGCCGCACGACATAGCTCGCAGGTGCATACGTACGCATCCAACGAGGGATGACAGGTGGATATTGTCGTGGTATCCTAGGTGTACGTACACGCTGAATGTACAGTGTGTCTGCGCTTCGAACGAGCCAAGAGGTGAGGTTACATGTTGTTCTTCCGACCGCGTTTGCGCGAGCCTCGCACCTACTCGCTACAAGAGGCCGCCGAGTTCCTCGAATTCGATCCCCAGGCCGTCGCCTACTGGCTGCGGATGGGCCACCTGGCCGGGCGCAAGGACAAGCGCACCGGCGAGTGGCGGGTCCAACCACAGGCGCTGATCGACTTCCTGCGCGATGGTCAGGAGCCGCTGCCGGCTGGCCTGGCGTCCCGCGCGGAAGGCTTCGTCCGAACCGAGCAGAGGATCGCCTGACAATCTGCCGCGCACGGGCAGGTACGCACAACGCTTACCCCTTCGCGCGATAGTCCGGGCCCCCACCCCGGTTATCGCTGCTCTCCCTCCCCGGATTGGGGCGCGCACAGTCCCCCACGATTAGAGCGCGCCCCGTTCCGGCTTCATTTCTTCTCGCAACACAGCCGCCCGGCTACACTCAGCTCACGGTCGACCAGTAGAGCGCATTGAAGAGCAGCCGGTAGGTTCCACGCGCCTGCGCCCGGAACTGCGGCCGGAAGCCGAAGAGGATCACCCGGCCATTGCCAACCCGCACATCAACCAGCGCTGAGCGGCCGCGAATGTGCTCCGGTCCCAGCATCCAGCCGGCCAGCAATTGATTGGAAAGCGGATAGCGGCCGACGACGCGGGCGCTGCCGCCGTTCGACTCGACCTCGAAGGCCGGCGAGTTGACGAACATCGCCGCCGCCTCGCGGTCGTAGCCATAGGCGACCGGATGCTGCGGGTCGAGGATTAGCCGCAGCAACGAACCGGGGTTGTAGAAATCCTCCGACTTGACGCCTTCCAGGACGTTCGTGACCGGCAAGTAGAGGTATTTGATCGCCAGTTCGCAGGCGGAATCGAGCGTCACCAGCGTCCCGCCACGGTGCACGAACTGCCGCAACCGCGCCGCGCCAATCTCGCCGATGCCGCCGGCATAGTCCGATGGGTAGTCACTGGCGCTATTGCCGTCGAGGATATCTCGCGCCGACTGCTGCGGCAGGATGACAACGTCGAAATGGTCAGATAGCTCACCCTGGCGGATGTCCTGGCTGCGGATAGTCTGGAAGTTGAATGCGTACTGTTCGAGGATGAAGCGCGTCCAGCCTTCGTCGATGCCAGTGGGGCGGTAGGAGCGGTAGAGCCCGACACGTGGAGCGCGGATCAGCTGCGACGGTTCCCGGAGACTGGCCTGGGAGACGGCGTTGACCGAAACCCGCGAGGCGGCCGCGATCTCCTCCGCCTCCTGCGCCCCAATCCCGGTGACAACGAACGCGCCGGGCGAGACGCCCGTCTCTTCGAGCGTCCCGCTGTATCGGGAGACGACCGCCCCGTGCTGGAGCATCTGGTTGACGGCCAGAGAGCTGGCGTTGACCCGCGGATCGAGAATGTAGGCGTCGCCGCTGCCGCGCAACCCGCCTGCCGGTGGCCGGACCGCGCCGACCTCCTCGAGATTCGCCTCGAACTCCGTCTCGATCTCGACCGTCTCGACGCCCATCTGTAGAGGCAGCGAATGGGCGGTGATGTCATAGGGCGGCTTCGGCGGTCCGCCGGGATACTGGCGCAGGTTCGGATAGTTCTGGCGTTCCAGCAGCGTCTTGGCATAGCTGCCGAATGGCTGGCCTGTGAAGACGACGTGCGACCCGCGAGGGTACTCGACACCGTCGGCAGTGAAGGCGTCCTCAGCTCGAAAGACCTCGATATCGCCTTTGCGCAGTGTATCGAGCAGCTCGCTGACGGTTACGTCGTCCGCCTGGCCGGAAGGAATGACGAAGGCGTGCGGATCATCCAGCGCGACGGTGTCTCTGGCCACATAGTAGAAGTTCCGTACCCAGCGATCGCGGTAGGCGGCGGCATTGTTCAGCAGGGCGAAGGTCGCGATGCGGTTGTACTCGACGATGTCGCGCAACGTCCACTCGCCGCCGCGCCAGGGAACCGGGTGATTCCAGCTCGACATCAGCGGGTCGAAGCCGCGAGCCTCCTTTAGGTCGGATTCTTTCAATTCGATCGGCGTCGCGATCCGGACGCTGGCGGCCTCCGAGAGGATCCGTACCCCGCCGTGGTAGTGCTGGTATGCGCGTGAGGGCGAGAAGGCATCGAAGATGACGTTGGTGGCCACCCCGGCCTTGCCGGCCGCCGTCAGATCCGCCGCCATCGCCTGGCCCATCAGCGCGACCTGCTGGCGCAGCAGCGGGTGCACGTTGGGGTCGTAAGGGTCGATGAAGGGCGGCAGGACGTAGCGCGGGCCGTCGGCCATCATCTGGTGCTGGTCGAAGACGATGTGTGGACGCCAGGGGTTCTGGATCTTGTCGATGGCCAGCTGATTCTCGACCTGGGTCAGCATGAACCAGTCGCGGTTGTTGTCGTGACCGGTGTAGGGGTGGTAGAGCGTCGGCGGGGCAGAGCCTTCGGCGGAGGTTCCGAGTGTCTGGTCGTACCAGTCGGCGACGAGCTCCATGCCGTCCGGGTTGAGCGACGGCACGAGCAGGAGGATCGTCTCACGCAGAATGCGTTCGACCTCGGGATCATCGCGGGTCGCCAGCTCGTAGACGAGCTCCGGCGACATCTGCACTGAGCCAACTTCGGTGGCGTGGATCGCGCAGGTGACGAGGACGATCGTGCGCCCCTCTGCGATGAGCGCGTCTGCCTCGCTCTCATCGAGGTGGCGCGGATCGACGAGTCGCTGCTGGATCTCCCGGTAGCGGTCGAGCTTGGCGAGGTTCTCCGGCGCGGAGATTGTCAGCATCACGAACGGTTGGCCGTCGGTGGCGGTGCCGAGCTGTTCGTAGAGGACCCGGTCGCTGGCGCCTGCGACCTCTTGGAAGTAAGTGAGCATATCGGCCCAGCGCACCAGTTTCCGGGCGCTGCCCATCTCAAACCCGAAGCGCTCCTCCGGCGTCTGTATCACCGCCACACACATCCCCTCCACACCGACCGCGAATCGACCCGACTGATCCTAGCCGATCCTGGAAATCCACGGCTGTATAGCGCGTCAAGGCTACACTTGCCGGCCCGCGAGAGGCGTTCAAACAACGACACCAGCCTCAACTGCTACGTCGATGGCATCTCAGGAAACTCGTTGTCGAGAATCGCTGTTATTTGTTCTCGCAGGAGAGGCACGTCTGCCGTCGCAGTTTCCCAGATAATCGTCCAATTGATCGCAAAATAGCTGTGAACGATGATATTCCGCAGGCCGCGTGCAGCCCTCCATTCGACATCGGGATACCTCGTACGGAGATCGTCGGGCAGGTTGGCCACGGCTTCGCCAATGATTGCTAGTTGGAACGCAACCGCGCTTTGCCTGATTGTATTCGTGAGAAATGACGTTTCGTCTGTATCGGAGAGATACTTGGCAATTTCATCAGCGGCTTCAACGATGTCGGATAGGTAGAGAGCCTCACGTCGCATAGATAACTTCAGCCGTACTCAACACCTCGTCCTTCAGAATAGATCGGAGTCCCCCTTTAGATACTAGGTCGACATCGCGACCCAGTATCTGTGCCAGGGCCTCTTCGAGCTTGAAGTGATGAAATAGTCCGATGCGAGCCCATGGCTCATACTCAACGAGAATGTCAATATCACTATCGTCGCTGAAGTCGTCACGTAGCACGGACCCGAACAGGGCCAACTCCTGTACGTGGAACTTGCGGCATATGGCGGCTAGCTGATCCTCGTCGACTTCAATGCGACTCTGAACAAGCATCATCACTCCATTCCAACAGGCGCATCCAAATGATACGCCTAGAACGGAACCGCGACGCCCGCTTCGGTCCCGATACCGTGAAAGGTGTTAACAAGCGCGGCATAACAGAAGTAGATCTACCAAGTAGATGGCTTGTGGATTGGACGCCCGCGTTTGTCGACGACAGGGTCAGGGAACTGACAGCCTGCGAGCAAGCTGCGATCGATGTGCTCGTAGAACCACTGAGTTTGACGCTTGCCGGCTGTAGCCGCACGAGCAAGATCTTTTCTATGTCGTTTCTTACCTGTGAGTGGATCGAACTCCAGTTGCGGGTTCAGTACTGCCACCTGTAATTGCAGGTGTTGTCGGACTGCCTTGATCGGGCTAATGAGATCGGAATCGTCGGAGACAATCACTGCTGCCTCGAAGTCGCCGCGAAATCCGTCGCTGAGCAGCTCGGTTGCAAGATTGACGTCAGATCCCTTTTCTTCAGATACCATAGCTTCGACAAATCTCAGTTGTGGCGGTGACGGCGCAAGAGGATCATCTGAGTGCAGAGGAAGCACCTTCTTTCGCTCCCTGAAATTTCCAGTGTGTATATAGAATCGGTGTAGCGTCGCTAGTGCTCGCCAGTAAGTCTGCTGCCTGATTGGTTGATCAGGATCGTTTGGTCGAGCATTTACTTGTGCAGTGAAGTACTTGATGCGATGAACAGCGTGATCTGGCAGGGAACGCTCGCAGAATTCGCGTAAATCGAGCCACTTGTACTGCGTATTTTTTTCACGGCCCCATAGTAGAAATTGAAGCCGTCGATATAGACGTTGACTTTCATGGGCTAGAAAAGCGGAAACCGCCCCGAAGGACGGCTCCTTCCGCACCACCGAAGCGGTGCGGGCGATATACGCTAATTCTAATGTTGGAACCTATCTTAGTCAATGTATCTACACATCCAATCGGGACCTTTGTCGAACAACCATACGATCTCACACCCGCATATCATCTCAGAACGGAACCGCGACGCCCGCTTCGGTCCCGATGCCGCGGAGGGTGTCGACGACCTCGGGGTGGACGGGGATGCCGCGTTCGGTGCGGTCGGCGTAGGCCTCGGCTTCGGGGTCGCCGGGGACCATGACGCGCGTCTGGCCGGCAACCGGCGCAGTCGCCCGCAGGCTGCCGAGCAGCTCGTCGGCGCTGGCGGCGTACTCGTCCAGATCGCGGAAGGCGGAGATGTCGATTGCGATGAAGGCGTGGCTCGTGTCGGAGGGCACGATCTCCTCAACCCGCGAGCCGGTCACATCGCGCGACCAGAGCGAGGCCGAGAGCTGTGAGCAGAGGAATTCGACCATCAGTGACAGGCCATAGCCCTTCTGGCCGCTGGTATCGCGCTCGCCGCCGAGCGGCATCAAGGCGCGAGCGTCGAAGGGATCGGTAACCGTCAGCCCTTCCTCGTCGACCGCCCAGCCGGCAGGGATCGCCTTCTTGTTGCGCCGGGCGATCTCGACCTTGCCCCAGGCGACGGCGGTCGTCGCGCCGTCAAGGACAAACGGAGCTTCGTTCCCGGCCGGGAAGGCGGCGGCGATCGGGGCTGTCGAGAGCAGGGCGACCTTGCCATGCGTCGGGACGAGCAACGGGGTCGCATTAGTCATCGAGATGCCGGCCATGCCAGGGTGGTCGAGCGCCATCGTCGCGTAGTACCCGGCGATGCCGTAGTGGTTCGAGTGGCCGACCGACGCCATGCAGACGCCGGCTTCGCGGGCCTTCTCGAGGCAGCGCTCCATCGCCTTGTAGGCCATCGGCGGGCCGAAGCCATTGTTGGCGTTGAAGCGGATCGCGCCGGCCGACTCCTTGACAACCTCCAGCTCCGCCTCGAGGTTGAAGCCGCCCTGCTTGAGCCGGTCGACGTAGAAGGCCATCCGCGGCACGCCGTGCGAGTCGATGCCGCGCAGATCGGAGGCCACGAGGATCTCGGCCGAGATCTCGGCGTCCCACTGACGCATTCCATAGCTGGTGAAGACATCGATGACGAACTGGGATAGATGCTCGTCGGAGATTCTCGGAAAGTCGGTATCGAACTCAACCATGCCGTCTTCGCTCTCTCTCGGTAGCTGCTGTCGCAGCACGCATCTTAGCCGAGATAGGCGCGATGGGGCGGGGCACTCACGTTGCCGGTGAGCGCCCCGCGGATTCTACTGGCTGAAGTCGACGTCGAAGATGTGAAGCCCGATGTTGATGTCGTCAACGACATACATATCACCGCCCGGCCCGAAGGTCAGGCTAGTGCCGGCGACGAAACCGCCATTGACATCTTCCAGCGTGTAGCGCCCGACATAGGCGCCGGTGGCGTCGTAGAGATAGTAGGCGTTGCCGCTCAGGACATAGACGTAATTGGCGTCGGCCGCGACGTCGCCAACAGTGAACCAGGTGTAGTCGGTCGGCGCAGTCAGCGCGGCGAGGTAGTTGCCACTCAGATCGAAGATCTGCACGCGCTGATTCTGGTCCGACACGTAGACCCGGTTGTTGGCAACCATGATCTCGCGCGGGCCGTTGAACTGCCCCGCGCCGCTGCCGGTCGTGCCCCACTCAAACTGATAGACGCCGACATTGGAGAAGACCTGGACGCGGTCGTTCCCGGAGTCGACGACGTAGGCATTGCCGTTGGCGTCGAAGGCGATGTCGGAGGGCGTGTCGAACTCGCCCTGGCCCGTGCCGTACTGGCCCCATTCGCGCACATAGGTGCCAATGTTCGAGGTCACCTTGATGCGGTCGTTGAACTGGTCAACGACGTAGAAGAGGTTGTCCGGGCTGATCGCCGCCTCGACCGGCGAATAGTAGTCATTGTTGCCGCCGCCGAAGCCACCCCAGACGCGGTCGAAGGAGCAATCGGAGGTGTATTTCGTAATCCGGTTGGCGGCGCGGTCGACAATGAAGATAAAGCCATTCTGGTCGACGACAACATCCTGGGGGTCCGCGAAGAGCCCGGCCTGGTTCTCCAGCCACTCGCCCTGGTAGACGATGCCGGGGCCGCTCTCAGCCCACTGCTGGAGGCGCATATTATCGCGGTCGGCAACCCAGATGTTGTTCGTGCCGTTGGTGGCGACGGCTGACGGGTTGTTGAACTCACCAGCACCCGTGCCGCTCGCGCCGAAGGTCAGCAGGTGCCCGCCGAGCGCGTTGAAGACCTGGACCTCGTTGCGCCCGGCGTCGGTGACGTAGGCATAGCCGAAGTTCGGATCGATGGCGATCCCGGCCGGGAGGAAGAACTGGCCGTCATTTGGACCAATCCCGCCCCATTGGCCAACATAGGCGGCAGTCGAGTCGAAGTACTGCACGCGGTAGTTGCCTTCGTCAACGACGTAGATTGAGCCGTCGGTCGCCGTCGCGATGCCGACCGGGCCGTTGAACTGCCCCTGGCCGGAGCCGCTCGTGCCCCATCCGCGCAGGTACTGCCCCTGTGTCGTGAAGACCTGCACGCGGTCATTGCCGTAGTCGGTGACGTAAATGAGGTTGGAGCCGTAGGCGATGTCGGCGGGTCGGTCGAACTCGCCGTTGCCACTGCCACTTGTGCCCCACTGGCGCAAGTAGTTGCCATTGGAGTCAAAGACTTGAACTCGGTGGTTGTTGTAGTCGGCGACGTAGACGTTGCCGTCGCCGTCGGTCGTCAGACCACGCGGGTTGAGGAACTCGTTGTTAGCGTTGCCGCGTTCACCCCAGCTGGCAACGCGCGTGCCGTTCGACGCGAGCTTGATGATCTGATGGTTGCCGGTGTCGGCGATGTAGATGCTGCCATCCGGCCCGATGGCGACGCCCTGGGGCTGATTCGGCTCCAGCGGTCCGCCGCAGGTCTGGAGCGGCGCAAACGGGCCTTCCGGCTCCATCGTCGCGGTGACGGTCGGCGCGATAGTCTCAGTTATCGAGGCAGTCATCGTCGGGCTCACCGATGGCGTGATCGATGGCGAAGACGATGCCGTCTCGCTCGGCTGGCTCGTCCCGGTCGGGCTGGCCGTCAAGGTGGCGGTTGCTGTCGGCGTCTGGCTGCCAGTGCCGTAGCGCCAGGCGTAGTAGTGCTGGCCGACGTTGCCAGCCTCGGTGACGAAGCCGGGCGAGTTACCGGGCGTGTAGGTCAAACAGCGGCGCTCAAAGCACTGGATCAACACCTCGCGCTCTGTCCCGCCAACACGCACCAGCGCCCAGTAGGGCTCGATGATCGGCCGTCCGGTCGCGAAGTACTCATTGGCAAAGAGGTTATCAACGACATACTGGCCACTGGTGTAGACCGTGCCGCTTGAGTTCATGAAATTCCAGAAGGGCGTCGCGATGCTGTGGTTGGTGACTGAATCAAGGTGGCCAACGGTAACGCCGTAGCTGGTGAGGCCGGAGTCGAATGTGACCGTCCCGGCCCGATCAACGCGCTGGGTGATCGTCGTGCCGACGGCCAGTGGCGGCGCAACCTGGAGCGCGGCCATGCCCGCGTAGGTCGGGCCGTTGGGGTCATCGGCGTCGCCGGCGACGTTGACGACCGCCGGGCTGCGTGGTTCGAAGCTGTTGTCGCCAAGCTGGAGATTGCCGGTCATCATCTCGACAACCAGGAGACCGTTGGTGACATACCAGATACTCGCCGCATCCCCGGCCGGGTTGGTGATCTCCATCCGGCTCTTGTCGAAGTACTGCACCGTCCGCTCGTTGCCCGGCGATTGCTCGTAGGGCTCGCTGAGCAACGACGTGAAGGCTTCCGGCCCCCACATCCAGGTGCGGGGCTCGACGCCGTTCGTGACCGGTAGATCAGTGCGTGCCCAGGTGCGCTCGAAATGCTCATTGCCTGGCTCGACCGCGGTTGCGCGCAACGCGCCAAGCGCAAGGAGCAGCACAGGAATCAACGCCAGGGCGATGCCTGGCCGGATGCGTTTCATATCGTCAGTGTCCCTTTCCCCGTTCGGCGCTTAGCTTAGCCTGAGATCAGAATTTCCGCACGGGTCAGCCCCACCGCATCGGCGGCTGGGAGCGGGACGGGCGTGTGGGTTTGGCTACGGCTGCGGGATCATCGGGATCGGCAGCGGCTCGGCGACGGCGAAACCCTGGACGTAATCGACGCCGAGTATCCGCAGCATATCCAGCGAGTCCGCGTCCTCGACCATCGTCGCAACCGTGCGGATGCCCATGACGCGAGCAACGTTCACGACTCCGTCGATGATCGCGCGGTCGATCGAATCGTCATCGACGCCGCGCGTCAGACTGCCGTCGAGCTTGAGATAGTCGACCGGCAGATTGCGCAGGTAGGCGAAGGAGTGCGGGCTGCCGCCGAAGCTGCTCAGTGAGAAGGCGTAGCCGATGGTGCGCAGCTCCTCGATCAGGGCGCGCGTCGCGCCGATGTGCTCGATGGCGACCGACTCGTCGATCTCGAAACAGATCGATTGCGCCGGGCGGTTCCAGATCTGCATCTGCTCGCGGACGAAGGCCCCAAAGCTGCTATCGAGGACCGATTCTTCGGAGAGGTTGATCGTCCAGCTAGCGATGTCGTCGAGGTGGTTGTTGTCGAGCATCTCGAAGACGCGCTGGACGACCCAGCGATCCACCTTGCCCGAGAGGTGCAGGCGCTGGGCAGCCGGCAGGAAGATGTAGGGGCCGACCACGTCGCCGATGTCATCAAGCATATGGACGAGCAACTCGACCTGCTCGCCATAGGGGCCGCCTTCGACCAGGGGACGGATCGATTGACCGTAGAGCCGGAAGCGGTCCTCGTCGAAAGCGCGGGCAACCTGCCGGGTGCGGTCCCAGCGGCGGCTCGACATCGCCCGGTTGATATCCCCAACGTCGAGAACGTGGACGAGGTCGATCCCGTCGGTGTCGGCCATCTGGCAGGCAATATCGGCGATCTGGAGAATCCGGTTGACGCTGCCGCTGTCCGACGTCACGGGGATGACGCCGAACTGGACGATAATCTCGTGGGTGACGCCGTCCCAGTAGAAGGGAAAGTTTCGCAAGATGCGCCGCGCTTGCTGGGCGATACGCTCGCCCTGATCCAGCGGGCAGTGCTGTAGCAGAACGGCGTAC